>NZ_JBEYVV010000006.1:0-247156 GCF_040644155.1 Streptomyces sp. NPDC047022
CCCCACCCCCTCAAACCCGACCCCACCCCCCACCACGGCCGACCGGCCAGCATCCGCCTCACCCTCCCCCCACTCGCCACCATCTGGCTCCGCCCCGCGTGAATTCCCTTCTCTCGAAAGTCGCGCACCGGAGTCCGGCGGATTCAGCGAGTAATTGGCCTGCCGGTAATGGCTTTCGGTAATGAGCGTGGACTTGAACCGTGGAATTGTTTGGCGGGCCGGTATGAGGGAATGGGGTTTGATAGTGCTTCGGACAGGAGGCACGTCCGTGGGAGCTGGCCCACCAGACCCCGGGTGTGTCCCTGTGCGGTGAGTGCGGACTCCCATTGGTGACTGTCCAGTCATCCCCTTGGGGAGTTGAGGCACCATGCGCATCACCGTCAAAGCGAAGCAGCATCCTCACGACGACGCCCCCGATACCACTGCGGCTTTCGCACGGCTGCGCGAACTGGCCGATGGTCCGGAACGGCAGGCACAGCGTGACGACATCGTCCGGTCCTGGCTCCCCATGGCGGAGCGTATCGGCCGCCGCTACCGCGGCCGGGGCGAGTCCATCGAGGATCTGTGCCAGGTGGCGGCACTTGGCCTGGTCAAGGCGGTCGACCGCTATGACCCGGCGCGCGGGTACGCGTTCGAGAGCTATGCGATACCCACCATCACCGGCGAGATAAAGCGGCACTTCCGCGACCATATGTGGGTTCTGCACGTCCCGCGCCGCGTCCAGGACCTGCGCAATCGTGTGCGTGTGGCGGTGAAGGAGCTTTCGCAGGAGACACCCGGGCGCGGACCTACCGTCGCCGAGATCGCCGAGAACGCGCATCTCAGCGAGGAGGACGTCCGCGTGGGGCTGGAAGCCATGGACAGCTTCACCGCGCTGTCCCTCGACGCGGAGGTGTCGGGCAGTGACGACGGATACGCGCTGGGCGACGCGCTCGGCGAGTCCGATTCGGGGTACGACCTGATAGTCGACCGCGAGGCGGTCAAGCCCTGCCTGCGGTCCCTGCCGGAGCGTGAACGCACCATTCTCTACCTCCGCTACTTCCGCGGAATGACCCAGAGCCGCATCGCGGACCAGCTCGGCATCTCCCAGATGCACGTCTCACGTCTGCTGGCCTGCTGCTGCGCGCGCGTGCGCGAAGAGGCCCTCGCCGACATTGCCTGACGATCCCGACAGCATCCGGCCGCCCGGTCCGCTCGCCGACCGGACGGCCGTTTGCGGTGGGCTCACTGCCGAACCCTCCCGGGAACGGTTTGGCCAGTGGGCCGACACCTTCCGGACTATCCGCGAGAGGGTATTTGAAACACTTCTCGGGCCCGACAACCGGCTGACAACGAGGCGGAGCCGGAAGCCGATTGACTCAGCGAGTCAGGGAGTCCGCCCGCGGGCGCCGGGCATTACTGCGACGGCGGATCCTCCGGGAGCTGGGTAGGACCGTATCGGTCGAGCGTGTCCTCCAGAAGGACCCGCACATGGTCCGGCAGATTTCCGCCCCGTCCCCAGATGAGTATCATCTCCGCGACATTGCGCAGCTTGATGTTCGCGTGCTGGGAGACCTCCCGCAGTACCTCCCACCCCTGGTCGGGGGTGACGTGCCCGAGGGCCACGAGCATCCCGATCGCCTGGTCCACGACCGCGTGCGAGGCCACGGCCTCCTTGAGCTGGCCGACCTCCTCCTCCAGCTGGAAGATCCGTGCCGACTCGGCCGCGGCGGCGGTGGTGTCCGGCTCATCCTGTCCCGGACGGGCTTTCGAGGTCATCGTCCCCTCCGGGGTGGGTGCGGCGTTCGATGATGGCGAGACCGGGCCTCCTGCTCATCGTCACCATACGACCAGGTGTGCGCGAGCCGGAGGAAGAGGTACATCGGACACGTGCGGCACGACGGCGCCCCCGGACGGGCCAGCACAACGAGCACGTCAGCGAGCCCGGCCGGTGCAATGGACGCGTGACCGCGCCGGCGCGCCCGCACGACTGTCTCGCCCGCAATGACTGGATCTGCGGCGCGTATCTGCGCACCCGCCGCCATGTCCTCCTGGAGGCGGTACTCCAGCATGTGCGGCTCACCGCGGTGTCCGTGCTCATCGGCCTCGCCGTGGCCCTTCCGCTGGCCCTCCTGGCGCGCCACTGGCGGTGGGCGGCCCCGCCCGTCCTCGCCGTCACCACGATCCTCTACACGATCCCCTCGCTTGCGATGTTCTCGCTGCTCCTGCCGCTGTACGGGCTGTCGGCGGCCCTGGTCGTCGCCGGTCTCGTCCTCTACTCGCTCACCCTCCTCGTGCGGAACATCCTCGCTGGCCTGGGCGCCGTGCCCGAGGAGACCCGTGAGGCCGCCCGCGGCATGGGATACGGGCCCGTCCGGCTGCTGCTCACCGTCGAACTGCCGCTCGCCCTGCCCGCCGCCATGGCCGGGCTCCGCATCGCCACCGTCTCTGCGGTGTCCCTGGTCACCGTGGGGGCCATCGTCGGCTTCGGCGGGCTCGGCAACCTGATCTACGCGGGCATGAACACCTACTTCAGGGCGCAGGTGCTGACCGCGTCCGTACTGTGCGTGGTGATCGCGGTCGCGGCCGATCTTCTGCTGCTCGCCGTGCAGTGGCTGATCACCCCCTGGACCAGGACGGGACGCGGATGAGGACCCTCCGCGACACCTGGGCATGGCTTGTCGACCCCGCACACTGGGCGGGCGACGACGGCATCTGGCACCGGCTGGCGCAGCACGCCGTCCTGACCGTCGTCTGCCTGGCGATCAGCTGCGTGATCGCGCTGCCGGTCGCGCTCGTCCTGGGCCACCTCGGCAAGGGAGGCGCGCTCGCCGTCAACATCTCCAACGTCGGCCGCGCGGTCCCCACCTTCGCGGTGCTGGTGCTCCTGCTGCTCACCCCGGTCGGCGCCTGGGGCGAGGGGCCGACCGTGGTCGCCCTCGTACTGTTCGCCGTGCCCCCGCTGCTCACCAACGCGTACGTCGGCATGCGGGGGGTCGACCGCGGCGTGGTGCGGGCGGCGCGGGGGATGGGCATGACCGGACGGCAGACGCTGATCCAGGTGGAGCTGCCCCTGTCCCTCCCCATGCTCCTGAACGGGGTACGGATCGCGGCCGTGCAACTGGTCGCTACCGCCACCATCGCCGCGCTCGCGGGCGGCGGGGGACTGGGCCGCATCATCACCGCCGGCTTCAACCTGGCCAGCACGCCGCAGGTCGTCGCGGGGGCCGTCCTGGTGGCGGGATTCGCACTGGTCGTCGAAGGGGTCTTCGAGACCGTCGAGAGGCTGGCGCCGCGATTGACGAGGGGGATGAGGTGAGACGGTGGGCGGCGGCGGTAACCAGCCTGCTTCTCGCCGCCGGCTGTGCGGCGGGCCCCTCACTGGAGACCCGCGACCAGGTCACCGCGCCCCCCGGTGACAGCAGGCATCTGACCGTCGGCTCCGCCGGATTCACCGAGAGCGACCTGCTCGCCCATATGTACGCACTGCTGCTGAACCAGGCCGGATACACGACATCCCTGGTCACCGTCGCCAACCGCGAACTGTACGAACCCGCCCTGGAGTCGGGGCAGATCGACGTCGTCCCGGAATACGCGGCCACCTTCGCGGACTGGCTCGACGCCAGGACCCCCGGCGCCCGGGCCGCTCCCGCCGGTTCGCCCGATCTCACCTCCACCATGACGGCCCTGCGCGCCCTGGCCGCTCCCCGGGGACTGACGGTGCTCGAACCCGGCCGTGCGATGGACCAGAACGCCTTCGCGGTGACCCGGGCATACGCCCGCCGTCACCACCTCAAGACGCTGAGCGACCTCGGCAGATCGGGCCTGAAGGTCCGGCTTGCGGCCGGTGACGAGTGCGTCCGGCGGGCGTATTGCGCACCGGGCCTGAAGGCGGCGTACGGCATCCACCTCACGGGCGTCGACCCCAAGGGCGTCGGCACCACCCCGGCCAAGCGGGCCGTGCAGAGCGGCCAGGACCAGATGGTGCTGACCACGACCACGGACGCGACCCTCGACGACTTCGGGCTCGTCCTGCTCGCCGACGACCGGCATCTGCAGAACGCGGACTACATCGTCCCGGTCGTCAACCGCTCCCGCGCCGGCGGAGGACGCGCCGCCAAGGCGCTGGACGCCCTCAACTCCGTCCTCACCACCCAGGACTTGGCGTCGCTGACCGAGCAGGTGGACGACTGGCGACGCCTCCCCGAGGACGTGGCGCGCGCCTACCTCAGGAAGAAGGGCCTGCTGAAGTGACGGCGCGTCAGCCGACCGCGGGACCGGGGGAGGGGGAGGCGGTGCTGATGTTCAGATCGGGACGGGGAGTGAGGACCACCATCGGAGCACCCGGAGCCGGCGGGGGCGGAGTGACCTGGTCCTTCGGGAGCTTCGGCGGGGTCGTCTGCTGGAACAGCACCTGGTCGAAGTTGACCGTGCCCGTCTTCTCCAGCACGGTGATGTGATCGAGGACGGTGTCGTTGGCGAGGTCGGCCAGCTGGCGTACGAGGGTGTTCTTGGTGTTGGCGCGGATCTTGGCGATGGCCGGGAAGATCTGGCCGTGTGTGACACGCATGATGTTGGCGGCGGTGTTGTCGAACTCCTTGCCCGACGCGGCCGCCGAGGTCGCCACGAACTGCTGCTGTTGCGGGGTGGCCTGGTTGGGCAGCGTGATGCCCAGTTCGGGCGCGATCTTCCGGCACATCGCGTCGAGTCCGGCGTGCCCGACGATCAGGTGCTTGCCCGCCTCCCTCATCTCCGGCGTCGAGCCCTTCGTCAGCGCGATCTCGCCCAGCGGATACTCCCACAGCCCCGCGGAACGCACCTTGACCACGAAGTCCCGGTCCGCCTCGGTGAGCGGACCGTAACGGGTGTTGGCTATGACACGGTCCGGCGAACTGGACGTGGTCTGGACGCCGAGCATGGCGGGGTAGACAAGGGCGGCCAGGGTCATCCCCAGCGCACCGGCCACGAAAACGGATCCTGCCATGCTGCGGGACATGGGCATGCTGCCTCCATGAGCGAACGGCTCGTACCCCGGTGGATACGCGCACCACTCCCGGATCGATCAACGCCCGGCAAAATTCTTCAAGCAAACGCAAAGCCCAAGGCGCTCCCCGCCAGGGGCGCGGGGAACTGCGCGAAATCCCCCAACGCACCCGCAGGGAACAACGCACCTGTTCAGGGGCGCGGGGAACTGCGCGAAACCCCCCAACGCACCCGCAGGGAACAACGCACGGGACAACGAACCACCCCCCAGTCACAACCCCCGCCGCACATGGTCACGGACCAGCCCCGACCCGACACCAAGATCCCCGGCCCCGACCCACCCGCACAGCTCTCCGTCCCCGTCGACCACCACCGCCCACCGCGCCCCCCGCCCCCGCAGCCGCCCCGCCGCCCGTTCGGCGGTTTCGTCCAGCAGCACCACGACCGGCTGCTTCAGCCTCCGCTCCGTGCCCAGGAACCTGGCGACATCCGGCGTCGCCGGCGCGCCCAGCACCACGCCCGGCGTGTCGAACTGCTCGATGCGCCCCTGCCCGTAGACCGCGACCCGGTCGCCCAGCCGTACGGCCTCGCCGATGTCGTGCGTCACCAGCAGGACCGTCTTGCGCACGGTGGACTGCATGCGCAGGAACTCGTCCTGCAGTTGCTCCCGCACCACGGGATCGACCGCCCCGAACGGCTCGTCCATCAGCAGCACGGGCGGATCCGCCGCCAACGCCCTTGCCACCCCGACGCGTTGCCGCTGTCCGCCCGACAACTGGTCCGGGTAGCGCGGCCCGTACGTCTTCGGGTCCAGGCCCACCAGGGAGAGCAGTTCGGCCGCCCGTGCCCGCGCTTTCGCCTTCTTCCAGCCGATGAGGGACGGCACGGTCGCCGTGTTGTCCAGAACGGTCCGGTGCGGAAACAGGCCCACCTGCTGGATCACATAGCCGATCCGGCGCCGCAGCCGCACCGGGTCGAGGGCCGCGACGTCCTCGCCGTCCACGAAGACCCGCCCCGAGGTCGGTTCGATGAGCCGGTTCACCATCATCATCGTGGTCGTCTTGCCGCAGCCGGACGGCCCCACGAGCGTCACGAGCTCGCCCTCGGCGACCTCGAAGGACAGATCCTCCACGGCCGTGGTGCCGCCCGGATAGCGCTTGGTGACCGCTTCGAACCGGATCATCCCCTCACGCTAGCCGCGCGGCCGGCTCCTCGCTCACCAGCACCACCTCCAGGGTGCGCGGACCGTGCACCCCCTCGACCCGGTCGAGTTCGATGTCGCTCGTCGCGGACGGCCCGGAGATCCAGGTCAGCGGGCGTGCGGGGTCGAGCCGCTCCAGAGCCTGGGGAACGGACGACACGACCTGTGCGGGGACGCGTACGACACAGATGTGGTGGTCGGGGACGAGCGTGATCCGGCGGCGGCCCTGGTCCGGCGAGCCGTCCAGCACGATGGTCCCGGTCTCCGCCACCGCGACCGCGCAGCCGGTGACCACACTGTCGGCGCGGTCCAGTTCGTACGGGGTGCTCTCCGCGCGGTCCGGGACCTGCTCGACACCCGTCAGCCAGTGGGACGGCAGGTCCGGCGGCACCAGCACGGTCCGTGCGCCGCGCGCCGCGAGAAGCCGCCCCAGTACCGCAGGCAGCCCTGGGCCGTCGGCGCGGTGTACGACCGCCCGGTAGTCCGCCAGGGTCTCCGCCAGCAGATCCACCGTCTCCTGAACGGTGCGTTCGCCGTGCTGCCGCAGATAGTCCCGGGAAACGGACTGCTCGTACGGCGTGTCGCCCGCCGCGTCGCCGTCCTGGGTGCCCGCGAGTGCGCGCCGCACCCGGCCCAGCACCACGTCCCTGCCGCTCATCTCGCGTCCTCTCCGCTCGCCCAGCGGCTCACCGGCCGTATCGGTCATGCCCGCCACGCGTGCGCTGCCACCAGTCGCGGAACGGTTCAGCAGGCACCTCGGGCAGATCCCGGCTCGCACTCCACGCCCGCCCGGGCCCCGGCAGTGTCCGCGGCAGGAAGCGCCGTGACCGGGACGCGACCCGCTGGCCCGCGCGCAGCGCACCCGGATGGCTGAACGCCCAGCGCGCCGCCCGCATCGCCGCCCGCTCGGCGGCATGCCCCCCGGCCGGCCTCAGGACCACCTTGTTGCCCGCCCGCGTCGCGGGGCCGCCCTCCACGACCCGCTCCCTGAGGTGCACCAGCACCTCGGGGATGTCGATGGCGACCGGGCACACCTCGAAGCATGCCCCGCACAGGGAGGACGCGAATGGCAGCGAGGCGTCGATCTCACTCCGGGTGCCCCGCAGTTGCGGGCTGAGGATGGCTCCGATGGGACCGGGGTAGACCGAGCCGTAGGCGTGGCCGCCCGCCCGTTCGTACACTGGGCAGACGTTCAGGCACGCCGAGCAGCGGATGCAGCGCAGCGCCTGGCGCCCGACCCGGTCGGCGAGCGTGTCGGTGCGGCCGTTGTCGAGCAGGACCAGGTGGAAGGCCCGGGGGCCGTCAGCCGCCACGCCGTCCGTCGTCCCCGTCCACATGCTCGTGTACGGGTTCATGCGCTCGGCGGTGGACGAGCGGGGAAGCGTCTGCAGGAACACCTCCAGGTCCCGCCAGGTCGGCACGACCTTCTCGATGCCGACGACCGAGATCAGCGTCTCGGGCAGGGTGAGGCACATCCGCCCGTTGCCCTCCGACTCCACGACCACCAGCGTGCCGGTCTCGGCGACCATGAAGTTGGCCCCGGAGATGCCCACCTTCGCGCGCAGGAACTTCTCCCGCAGATGCAGCCGGGCCGCCTCGGCGAGCTCCGCGGGCGCGTCGGTGAGCCCGTCGGGTGCCGGGCGGCCCCAATCTCCCATCTCGGAGCGGAAGATGTCGCGGATCTCCCCGCGGTTGCGGTGGATCGCGGGAACCAGGATGTGCGAAGGCCGGTCCCTGCCGAGCTGCACGATCAGTTCGGCGAGATCGGTCTCGTACGCGCGGATGCCCTCCGCCTCGAGCGCCTCGTTGAGGCCGATCTCCTGCGTGGCCATCGACTTGACCTTGACGACCTCCGACTCGCCGGTCGCCTTGACCAGACCGCACACGATCCGGTTGGCCTCGTCCGCGTCGGCGGCCCAGTGCACGGTGCCGCCCGCCGCGGTCACCGCCTCCTCCAACTGCACCAGATAGCGGTCCAGATGACGGAGTGTGTGGTCCTTGATCTGCCGTCCCGCCTCGCGCAGCGCCGCCCAGTCGGACACCTCCGCGACCGCCCTCGCGCGCTTGGCGCGGATGGTGCGGGTGGCATGCCGCAGATTGCCGCGCAGCGTCGTGTCGCGGACCGCCGCGCGTGCGGCCTGCGGGAAGGAGGGCATCCCGATGAACGTCCCGTTCGTCCCTCTCGTTCCGCTCATACGAGGAACTCCTTCATACCGAGGCCACTCATCCCAGCGGATCCTCCTCCGTACTCGCGAGGATCTGCGCGATGTGCACCGGCCGCATCCCCGCGTCCAGCCGCGCCATGGTGCCGCCGATGTGCATCAGACAGGAGTTGTCGCCCGCGCACAGCACGTCGGCCCCCGTCGACCGGGCGTCGCGCACCTTGTCGGCCCCCATGGCCGCCGAGACATCGGGGTTCTTCAGCGCGAACGTGCCGCCGAAGCCGCAGCACTCCTCGGCGCCCGGAAGGTCGACCAGTTCCAGCCCCTTCACGGCCCGCAGCAGGCGCGCCGGGCGGTCGCCGAGGCCAAGTCCCCGCAGTCCGTGGCAGGTCGGGTGGTAGGTCACGCGGTGCGGGTAGTACGCGCCCACGTCCGTCACGTTCAGCACGTCCACCAGAAACTCGGTGAGCTCGAAGGTCTTCGGGACGACGGGCGTCAGAACGGCCGTGAGGCCCTCTCCCCGCCCTTCGTCCCGTGCACGCCGGCCGAGGCGCGGATACAGCTCCCGCACCATCGCGGCGCAGGATGCGGACGGAGTCACGATGGCCTCGTACTCCCGGAAGACCTCGGAGAACTTCACCGCGAGCGGCTCGGCCTCGTGGCGGTATCCGGTGTTGTAGTGGGCCTGCCCGCAACAGGTCTGCGCCATAGGGAAGTCGATGTCGACGCCCAGCCTGGTCAGCAGTCTGACGACGGCTCGGCCGGTTTCCGGATAGAGCGTGTCGTTGACGCAGGTGAGGAACAGAGCGACACGCATCGCGGCCCCTTGTGGTCGATCATCGGACGAGTGCAGGTTAGTCGGCGGGCACGGCCCAGGGGAGCCGTCCGGTCACGGCGTGGCGAGCCGGGCCTCCGCGTCCCGCCACGCCGCCGTGTCGCCGCGCGGTTCGTACCGGGTGAGCGGCTGGGTACGGGCCAGCAGCCGCCGTATCTCGTCACGGCCGCCCACGAGTCCGTCGGCCCGGGCCTGGACGAGCACGTTCCCGAAGGCGGCGGCCTCGGCCGGTCCGGCCACCACCGGCAACCCGCACGCGTCGGCCGTCAGACGGCACAGCAGCGCGTTGCGGGCGCCGCCTCCGACGATGTGCACCACGTCCACGGGGTGGCCGGTGAGCCGCCGGGCGTCGAGGACCGCCCGGCGATGGGCGAGCGCGAGCGAGTCGAGAACGCACCGGGTGACCTCGGCTGGGGAGTCCGGCACGGGCTGCCCCGAGGCCCGGCACGCCTCCGCGATCCGCTCCGGCATCCGGCCGGGGGCCAGGAACGCCGTGTCACCCGCGTCCACCACCGACCGCAGCGCCGGGACGTCCGCCGCGGCGGGCAGCAGCGCGGACAGGTCCGCCCCGCCCCAGGCGCGTACGCACTCCTGGAGCAGCCACAGCCCCATGACGTTGCGCAGATAGCGGACGGTGCCGTCCAGCCCGAGCTCATTGGTGAAGTTGGCGGCGCGGCTCTCCTCGGTCAGCACCGGTGCCGCGAGTTCCAGTCCGGCCAGTGACCAGGTGCCGGTGCAGATGTAAGCGAACCGTGCACCGGTGGCCGGTACGGCGGCGACCGCGGACGCCGTGTCGTGCGAGGCGACCGCGGTCACCGGGACCGGCCCGGTCAGCCCCGTGTCCTCCAGTACCCCGGGCCGCAGCACACCGGCCGAATCGCCGGGGCGGCGCAGCGGGGGAAACAGGCTCAGGTCGACACCGAGCCGGGTCGCGACGGCATACGACCAGTCGTGGGTGCGGGGGTCGATGAGCTGGGTGGTGGACGCGTTGGTCAGCTCGGTCCCCTGCTCGCCCGTGAGCCAGTACGTGAGCAGATCGGGGATGAGCAGCAGTCGCTTCGCCTGCCCGAACAGCGCGGACGACCGCGCCGCCGCGAGCTGGTACAGCGTGTTGAACGGCGCGTACTGCAGCCCGGTCGCCGCGTACAGCTCCTGGGGCGGAACCGCCGCCCACACCTGCTCGGCGGCATCCTCCGTGCGGGCGTCACGGTAGTGGACGGGGTTGCCGAGCAGTGCTCCGTCCGCGTCCAGGAGGCCGTAGTCCACGGCCCAGCTGTCGATGCCGACCGAGTCGACCCGTCCCGCGGCGCGCAGTCCGTCGAGGACCCCCGCGTACAGGGACAGGATGTCCCAGCGCAGCCCCTCGGGAACCCGGACGGGCCGGTTGGGGAAGCGGTGCGCCTCGGTGAGTTCCAGGGTGCCGTGACCCACGCGGCCGACCATGACCCGCCCGCCCGACGCGCCGAGGTCGACGGCGGCGTACGACCTCGTGGCGGCGTGCGGATTCACGGCGGTGTACGGCTTCACGGCCGCGGTCACCGCAGGAACGCGGCGGCCACACCCGCGTCGACCGGGATGTGAAGTCCCGTGGTGTGTGTCAGATCTCCGCCCGTCAGCGCGAAGACGGCGTTCGCGACATGCTCGGGCAGCACCTCCCGCTTGAGGAGGGTGCGCTTGGCATAGAACTCACCCAGCTTGTCCTCGGCCACGCCGTACACGGCGGCCCGTTGAGCGCCCCAGCCGCCCGCGAAGATGCCCGAGCCACGCACCACGCCGTCCGGGTTGACGCCGTTGACACGGATGCCGTGCTCGCCCAACTCGACGGCGAGGAGCCGTACTTGATGGGCCTGGTCGGCCTTGGTCGCGGAGTAGGCGATGTTGTCGGGCCCTGCGACGACGGCGTTCTTGGAGGCCACATAGACGATGTCGCCGCCCAGCCCCTGCGCGAGCATCACCCGGGCAGCCTCGCGTGAGACGAGGAACGAACCCCGCGCCACGATGTCGTGCTGGAGGTCCCAGTCCTGGGCCGATGTCTCCAGCAGCGGCTTGGACAGGGAGACACCGGCGTTGTTGACCACGAGGTCGACCCCGCCGAAGGCGAGCAACGCCTTCTGGAAAGCCCGGGCTATCTGCTCCTCGGACGTGACGTCCACGGTGACGGCCACGGCCCGGTCCGTGCCGCCGAGTTCCCCGGCGACGGCCGCGGCGCGCGACGCGTCGAGGTCCGCCACCACCACGCACGCGCCTTCGACGGCCAGCCGGTGCGCGATCGCCTTCCCGATGCCGCTGCCCGCGCCCGTCACCAGCGCCACCCGGGCGGCGAGCGGTTTCGGCCTCGGCATGCGCTGGAGCTTGGCCTCCTCCAGCGCCCAGTACTCGATGCGGAACTTCTCCGCCTCCTCGATCGGTGTGTACGCCGACACGCCCTCGGCCCCGTGCATGACACGGATGGCGTTGACGTAGAACTCGCCGGCGACCCGGGCGGTCTGCTTGTCCCCTCCGAAGGAGAACATGCCCACGCCGGGCACGAGCACGATCGCCGGGTCCGCGCCGCGCAGTGCGGGGGAGCCGGGCAGGGCGTGCCGCTCGTAGTAGGCGGCGTATTCCTCGCGATACGCGCTGTGCAGCTCCCTCAGCCGGGCGATGGCCTCGACGAGCGGGGCGGCAGGCGGCAGGTCGAGGACCAGCGGCCGTATCTTCGTCCGCAGGAAGTGGTCGGGGCAGGAGGTGCCGAGAGCGGCCAGGCGCGGGTGCTCGGCGCGGGAGAGGAAGTCCAGGACGACGGCGGAGTCCGTGAAGTGCCCCGTCCGGGCCTTGTCCTTCGAGGCGAGGGCGCGGACATACGGTGCCAGCGCCGCGGCGCGCCGCCGCCGTTCGGCCTCGGGCAGCGGCTCGTAACCCGCGAGCACGGGTCCGAACGGCTCCGGCTTCCCGCGCTCGGCCAGGAAGGCCTCGGCGGTGCGGATGATGTGCAGCGAGTTGCGTTCGCACTCCCCGGACGTGTCACCCCATGCCGTGATGCCGTGTCCGCCCAGGACGCAGCCGACGGCGCGCGGGTTGGCCGCCTTGGCTGCCGCGATGTCCAGGCCGAGCTGGAAGCCGGGGCGCCGCCACGGCACCCACACCACCGTCTCGCCGAAGCACTCGGCGGTCAGCTTCTCGCCATCGGCGGCGCAGGCGAGCGCGATACCGGAGTCCGGGTGGAGATGGTCGACATGGGCCGCGTCCACCAGGCCGTGCATGGCGGTGTCGATGGAGGGGACCGCGCCGCCCCTGCCGTGCAGGCAGTAGTCGAACGCGGCCACCATCTCGTCCTCGCGCTCGGCACCCGGGTAGACCTCCGTCAGGGCCCGCAGCCGGTCCAGCCGCAGCACGGCCAGCCCGGCCTCCGTGAGCGTGCCCAGATCGCCGCCGGACCCCTTGACCCACATCAGCTCGACTCCGCCGCCGGTGACGGGATCGGTGCCGGTGCCTTTGGCGGAGGCGTTGCCCCCGGCGTAGTTGGTGTTGCGGGGATCGGCGCCCAGACGGTGGGAGCGGGCCAGGAGCGCGGCGGCTGCGGGACTGGATGCCATGGCGGGGTCCTTGTCCGAGTCGTTGGAAGAGTCGACGGAGGTCAACGGAGGGCGATGGAGGGCAACAGATGCCAACGGAGGGCGACAGAGGCCAACGGGGTAAACGGTGCCAACGGGGTCAGCCGGGAGGCGTCTGTACCCGTCGGAAGAAGCGGAGTCTCAGGCGCCCCATCCGGCCTGCCTGCCGCCCGCCCGCTCCGCGGTGATCTTCTTTGCCCAGCCGGAGCGGCGGTACGCGGCGAGGGGATCGGGATCCAGCCCCGAATCCTCGCGTATCCCGGCGAGCAGTGGGCGCACATCGGTGTCGTAGGCGTCCATGAGGACCCCGTTGGCGGTGAGCACATCGCCGTCCCGCTGCGCGGCGGCGAGCGCCTCCCGGTCCACGAGCAGTGCCTTGGCCGTGGCTTCCTGGACGTTCATGACGGAGCGGATGATGGCCGGGATCTTGGCCTCGATGTTGTGGCACTGGTCGAGCATGAAGGCCGTCCGGGGCCCGAAACCGCCGCCGCGGACGACCTCGTACATGATGCGGAAGAGCTGGAAGGGATCTGCGGCGCCGGCCATCAGATCGTCGTCGGCGTAGAAGCGGGAGTTGAAGTCGAAGCCGCCGAGTTTGTCCTCGCGCAGCAGTGTGGCGACGATGAACTCGATGTTCGTGCCGGGCGCGTGATGCCCGGTGTCGACCACGACCCGGGCCCTGTGGCCGAGCTTGAGGCTGTGCGCGTAGGCGGTGCCCCAGTCCGGGACGTCGGTGGCGTAGAAGGCGGGCTCGAAGAGCTTGTACTCGAGCAGCATGCGCTGGCCGTCGCCGAGTCGCTGGTAGACCTCGGCCAAGGCTTCGTCGAGGCGGTCCTGTCGGGCGCGGATGTCGTCCTGGCCGGGGTAGTTTGTGCCGTCCGCGAACCAGAGCTTGAGGTCCCTCGATCCGGTGGCATCCATGATGTCGACGCAGTCGAGCAGGTGGCGGACCGCCTTGCGGCGTACGGCGGGGTCGGGGTGGCAGACACTGCCGAGCTTGTAGTCGTCGTCCTGGAAGGTGTTGGAATTGATGGTGCCGATCCTCAGACCGCGGTCCTGCGCGTGGGCCGCCAGCGCGGCGTAGTCGGCGACACGGTCCCAGGGGATGTGCAGGGCGACGGTCGGCGCCACTCCCGTGAACTCGTGCACCTTCGCGGCGTCGTCGAGCTTCTCCCAGGGGTCGCGTGGCACGCCGTCCTGGGCGAACACCTTGAACCGCGTACCGGAGTTCCCGTACGCCCATGACGGCGTCTCGACGGCCTGGGTCTTCAGAGCGGCCTTCACCGCGGCGAGTTCGGTCACTTGGGGCTCCTGAGGCGTCCGGTGTCAGCGCTGGTGAACCGACTGTATGAAACGATTCAGATATATAGCCGAAACTAGGAGCCTCGCCCCCAGCTGTCAAGTCCTCCGGCGGGCCCGTCCGGCACCGGCACGGCGGTGGTCTTGATCCATAGCGAGCCCTCCGAGTCCCCTCACGCTCACCGGCCGCAAGCTTTCCGCCACGCCCCCATTGACGCGCGATGGCCGACACGCCTAACGTCCCGGCAACCGAGTTGAAACCTTTCACGGCGTCGCGAGGTCACTCGCCGGCGTCGTCGAGGAGCTTCCATGACCCACCCGTCCGACGCGGGTCCGGCCCCGGTGCTGGCGCTCAGGAGCGTCTCCAAGTCATTCGGCGCGGTGCGCGCCCTGAGGGAGGTCTCCCTCGATCTGTACGCCGGTGACGTACGTGCCCTCGCGGGAGAGAACGGCGCGGGCAAGTCGACCCTCATCAAGACACTCGCGGGTGTGCACCGACCGGACGCCGGCCAGGTGCTGCTCGACGGCGAGCCGGTCGTCTTCCACGGCCCGGCCGACGCACGCGACGCCGGAATCGCCGTGATCTACCAGGAGCCGACCCTCTTCCCCGATCTGTCCATCGCCGAGAACATCTTCATGGGCCGCCTGCCCCGGCGCTCCCTCGGCCGCATCGACCACAAGGCCACCCGTGAGGCGACCGCGGCCCTGATGCGGCGCCTCGGTGTCGCACTCGATCCGGACCGCCCGGCGCGCGGCCTGTCCATCGCCGATCAGCAGATCGTGGAGATCGCCAAGGCGCTCTCCTTCGACGCCCGTGTCCTGATCATGGACGAACCGACCGCGGCCCTCACCGGAAGCGAGGTGGCCCGGCTCTTCGGCGTCGTTCGCACCCTGGGTGAACAGGGCGCGGCGGTGCTGTTCGTCTCCCACCGGCTGGAGGAGATCTTCCAGATCTGCCGGCGGGTCACCACCCTCAGGGACGGCGACCTGATCGCCGACGAACCGCTGACGGGGATGACGGAGGACGACCTGGTCCGCCGTATGGTCGGACGCGACCTGGACGAGCTGTACCCCAAGCAGGACGTCGAGCCCGGCCCGGTCGCCCTGAGCGTCAGGCGGCTCACCCGCGAGGGGGTGTTCACGGATGTGTCGTTCGAGGTGCGGCGCGGTGAGATCGTCGGTCTTGCGGGACTGGTGGGCGCCGGTCGTACGGAGGTGGCCCGGGCCGTCTTCGGCGTCGACCGGTGGGACGCGGGGGAGGTCGAGGTCGGCGGAAAGGCGCTGACGAACGGCGCGCCGTCCGCCGCCATGGCCGCCGGGCTCGCCCTCGTGCCCGAGGACCGGCGCGCGCAGGGCCTGGTGATGGACATGTCCATCGAGCGGAACATCGGCCTCACCGGTCTGCGGACGAGTGCCAGGGCCGGTCTGGTGGACCGTGGCGCCGAGCGCAGCCGCTCCCTCGACTGGGCCGTCAAGCTGCGGGTGAAGTACACCCGGATCGCCGATGCCGTCTCCACCCTCTCGGGCGGCAACCAGCAGAAGGTGGTCCTCGCCAAGTGGCTGGCCACCGGCCCGAAGGTGCTCATCGTCGACGAACCGACCCGCGGCATCGACGTCGGCACCAAGGCCGAGGTGCACCGGCTGCTCGGCGCGCTGGCCGCCGACGGCGTGGCCGTGCTGATGATCTCCTCCGATCTGCCCGAGGTGCTCGGGATGGCCGACCGTGTGCTCGTCATGCACGAGGGACGGCTCACCGCCGACATCCCCCGCTCCGAGGCCACCGAGGAAACCGTGATGGCCGCGGCCACCGGGAGGGCCGCCGCATGACGGTGACCGCGCCCAACCCCGCGCCCGCCGCCGAGGTGCCCAGGTCCAGCGGCACCCGGCTCGTCGACCGCGTGTTCAGGATGCGCGAACTCGCCATCCTGGTGGTCTTCCTGGTGATGGTCCTCGTCACCCAGCTGGGCAACAGCGCGTTCCTGTCCGAGCAGGGCGTCAAGGATCTGCTGCTGAACGCGACCATCCTGGTGCTGGTCGCCACGGGACAGTCGCTCGTCGTGATCACCCGGAACGTCGACCTGTCGGTCGGCTCGACCCTCGGCATCAGCGCCTTCGCGGCCGGTACCTGTCTGCAGGGCGGCGGGAACGCGGCCGTGGCGCTGGTCCTGGCGGTCCTGCTCGGCGCCGGCTTCGGCCTGCTGAACGGGCTGCTCGTCAGCCTCGGCCAGGTGCCCGCGCTCGTCGTCACCCTCGGCACCCTCTACATCATCCGGGGCGCCGACTCCCTCTGGGTCGGGTCACGCCAGATCACCGCCGCCGATCTGCCCGGCGGATTCGTGGACTTCGGCTCCGGCGGAATCGCGGCGATCCCCTGGCCGGCCCTGATCGCCCTCGGCGTCCTGGTCTCGACCGCTTACTACCTCAAACACTACGGCGGTGGACGGGAGTTGTACGCGCTCGGCTCCAACCCGGAAGCGGCGAGGCTGGCCGGCATCGCCGTGCGCAAGCGGATCCTGCTCGCGTACACCTTCTGCGGTGCCCTGGCCGGGCTCGCGGGCGCGCTGTACCTGGCCCGGTTCGGCAATGTGGACTCCGGGACCGGCAGCGGTTACGAACTCACCGTCGTCAGCGCGGTCGTGGTCGGCGGCGTCGCCTTCACGGGGGGCTCCGGCAGCGTCTACGGGGCGGCCCTCGGCGCGCTGCTGCTCACCTCCGTGGGCAGTGTGCTGCCCGCGCTCGGGGTCAGCTCCGTGTGGGGGCTCGCCATCAACGGTGTCCTGCTCCTGCTCGCCATCGCCGTGGACCGTGTCGTCGCGCTGCGCGTGGCCCTGGCCCTGAAGAAGAGGAACGCCCGCCATGCCTGACTCCTTGACGCGTGCGATCCGCTGGGACACGGTCGTCGGCGCGCTGTTCGTCGCCCTGCTGCTGCTCTCGTCCGGGTGCGTGGACGGCTTCGGCAACGCCCTCAACCTGTCCTTCCTGATCGGCAACACAATGCCCATCGCGCTCATCGCTCTGCCGATGACACTTCTCGTGGTCGCGGGGGAGATCGACCTGTCGGTCGCCTCCACGGCGGGCCTGTCGGGCGCGGTGATGGGCAAGCTGTGGAACGAGGGCATGGCGATCGAGACGATCGTGCCCCTGTGTCTTCTCCTCGGCGTGACGTGCGGGCTGGTCAACGGTCTGCTGGTGACCCGTCTCGGGCTGCCGTCGCTCGCCGTCACCATCGGCACCCTCGCCGCCTATCGCGGCATCGCGCAGATCGTGCTCGGCTCCGACGCGGTGACCGACTTCCCCTCCCAGTACCTCGACTTCGCGGCCGGACGCATCGGCGGCAGCTTCGTCCCGCGGGCGTTCCCGGTCTTCCTCGTGCTGCTCGTGATCGCCGTGCTCGTCCTGCACGCCACCCCGTTCGGCCGCTCCCTGTTCGCTGTCGGCGCGGGCGAGGAGGCCGCGCGGTTCGCGGGCATCCGCGTCAAGCGGGCCAAGCTCACGCTGTTCACCGCCACCGGTCTCATGGCCTCGCTGACCGGTGTCTTCTGGGCTCTCCACTACGCCAGCGCACGCTACGACAACGCCACCGGGCTCGAACTCTCGGTCGTCGCGGCCGTGTTGCTCGGCGGCATCGACTTCGACGGCGGCAAGGGGACGCTCGGCGGCGCCATGGCCGGGGTGTTCCTGCTGGGCGCGCTGCAGAACGTGATGAGCCTGCTGAACGTCTCCGCGCAGTCGCAGATCGTCGTCACCGGCGTCCTGCTCGTCGTCTCCGTTCTCGGCCCCCGGGCCGCACGCCGGATGTCCGTCGCACGGGCGGGCCGCCGCGCCGCCGCGGCAACGGCCCCGTCCCTCCGCTCCCCGTCGTAAGGACCTTCCTCATGCGCAAGTCACCGATCCGCCGTGCCTGCGCGGCCGCCACCGCCGTCGCCTGCCTTTCCACCGCCGCCACGGCCTGCGGCGGTACCACCAAGAAGGACGTCGACAACGCGAGCGGCGGCTTTGCGACCTCGTCCGCCAAGGCCGACCCGAACGCGGCTCTCAAGAAGGGCCTCACCGTGGGCTTCCTGCCCAAGCAGGTCAACAACCCCTACTTCACCTCCGCCGACAAGGGAGGCGAGAAGGCTCTCGGTGAACTGGGCTCGAAATACAAGGAGGTCGGCCCCAGCAGCGCCACCGACACCAGCGGACAGGTGAGTTACGTCAACACGCTCACCCAGCAGCAGGTGAACGCGATGGCCATCTCCGCCCAGGACCCCGGCGCCCTGTGCACAGCGCTCAAACAGGCCATGCGCAACGGCATCAAGGTCGTCACCTATGACTCGGACACCAGGCCCGAATGCCGCAACGCCTTCGTCTCGCAGGCCGGCGCGGAGGACCTTGGCCGTACCGAGGTTCAGTTGCTCGCGCGCCAGATCGGCTACAACGGCAGGATAGCGATCCTGTCCGCCGCGCAGACCGCGACGAACCAGAACACCTGGATTGGCTTCATGAAGGACGAGCTGAAGGACCCCAGGTACAAGAACGTCAGGCTCGTCAAGATCGCCTACGGCAATGACGACGCCCAGCAGTCGTTCCAGCAGACCCAGGGCCTGTTGCAGCAGTACCCCGACCTCAAGGGGATCATCTCCCCGACCACCGTCGGCATCAAGGCGGCGGCGCAGTATCTCTCGGGCTCCAAGTACAAGGGCAAGGTCAAGCTGACGGGCCTCGGTACCCCGAACGACATGCGCCAGTACATCAAGAACGGCACCGTCGACGCGTTCGAACTGTGGGACCCGGCCGCTCTCGGCGCGCTGGCCGCCCGTACCGCGGTCGCGATGGTGTCCGGGCAGATCACCGGCAAGGCAGGGGAGACCTTCAAAGCCGGGGACATGGGCACTTACACGATCGGCGAGGACGGTGTGATCAGCCTCGGCAAGCCGACGGTGTTCGACGGCAAGAACATCGACCGGTTCGATTTCTGAGAACCGCTTCCCCGTATGAGTGGGTTCGCCATGAGGGCGGTGACGGTAATGTGAAGACAGCCCGCCGCCCCGCCCCTCGCCGTCTCTACCTGGAGGTTCTCGCTTGATGACCCAGTCGGTGGGTATCAAGGACGTCGCCCGCGCCGCCGGAGTCTCCGTGGGCACGGTCTCGAACGTCATCAACCGGCCCGAGACGGTCGCGTCCGAGACCCGGGCCCGTGTGCAGTCCGCCATCGACCGGCTCGGCTACGTACGCAGCGAGTCGGCACGCCAGCTGCGCGCGGGGCGCAGCCGGATCATGGGGCTGCTCGTCCTGGACATGGGCAACCCGTTCTTCGTGGACGTGGCCCGCGGCGCCGAGCGGGCCGCACGCGGGGCGGGACTCGGAGTGATGGTCTGCAACAGCGCGCAGAACCCCGCCGAGGAGGCCGACTACCTCGCGCTCTTCGCGGAGCAGCGGGTGCGCGGGGTGCTGCTCACGCCTGCCGACGCGACCGGCCGCAACATCGAGGCATTCCGCCGCCACGGCATTCCGTTCGTACTGGTGGACCGGGTGGCGGAGGGCACCGCCGAGTGCTCGGTGTCGGTCGACGACGTCGCGGGCGGCGCCCTGGCCGTACGGCATCTGGTGGATGCCGGGCACCGCTCCATCGCGTATGTCAGCGGTCCCCCCGGACTCAACCAGGTCAGGGACCGCCGTACGGGCGCCCTGAACGCGCTGGCCGAGGCCGGACTCGGTCCCGAGGTACTGCGGGAACTGCCCAGCGAGCGCCTCGACGTCGCGGCGGGCCGGGACGCCGGTGCCCGGCTCCTCGGGCTCGTCGGACGTCCGAGCGCCGTCTTCTGCGCCAACGACCTGCTCGCGCTCGGTGTGCTCCAGGCCATGTTCGCGGCGGGCGTCAGCGTGCCCGACGACCTCGCCATCGTCGGCTACGACGACATCGAGTTCGCGGCGGCCGCCGCCGTGCCCCTCACCTCCGTGCGCCAGCCCGCCATCACCATGGGCACGCTCGCCGCCGAGCTCCTGCTGGAGGAGACGGAGGCGCAGTCCGGGGCACGTGGGCACGAGCACCGGCGGGTCGTGCTCCAGCCGGAACTGGTGGTGCGCCGCTCCAGCCTCGCGCCGCGCTGATCCGCAGGAATCCCCCAAGATCCGATGTCATCCAGGGAGCATCACCGCGTGAACCTCAGCTACCGCCAACCCGGCGTCGTCCTCACCGACCACCACTTCACCGTGCCCCTCGACCACGACCGCCCGGACGGCGAGACGATCGAGCTGTACGCGCGGGAGGCCGTCGCGAGCGGCAAGGCGGACGCCGGACTGCCCTGGCTCGTGTATCTCCAGGGCGGACCCGGCTTCGGGGCGCACCGTTTCGTCGGAAAGCAGGCATGGCTCGGCCGGGCACTGGAGGACTACCGCGTCCTGCTGCTCGACCAGCGCGGCACCGGCGCCTCCACTCCGGCGGGCCGGCAGACGCTCCCGCTTCGCGGTACCCCTGGTGAGCAGGCCGACTACCTCACCCACTTCCGCGCGGACTCCATCGTCCGGGACTGCGAGGCCATCCGCCCCCTGCTCACCGGCGGCGCCCCTTGGACGGTGCTCGGGCAGAGCTTCGGCGGCTTCTGCACGGTGAATTACCTCTCGACGGCACCCGAGGGGCTGCGAGCGGCCCTGATCACCGGGGGCCTGCCCTCGCTCGACGCGCACGCGGACGACGTCTACCGGGCGGCGTACCCGCGTATCGAGCGCAAGGCCGCCGCCCACTACGCCCGCTATCCGCAGGATGTCGAACGGGTCCGCCGTATCGCCGAGTACCTCCTTGAGCACGAGCCGGTACTGAACAGCGGTTACCGGTTCACCGTGGAGGCATTCCAGTCCCTCGGCATCCTCCTCGGCGGCGGGGAGGGCAGCCACCGCCTCCACTTCCTGCTGGAGAACGCCTTCGTCCGCACCGCCCAGGGCTTCACGCTCTCCGACGCGTTCCAGGAGGAGGTGCACGGCCACCTCTCGTACGCGGGCCACCCGTTGTACGCACTCGTCCACGAGGCGACCTACGCCCAGGACGACCGTCCCACCGCCTGGTCGGCGGAGCGGGTGCGCGAGGAGTTCCCGCGGTTCGACGCGGCGAAGGCACTCGAGGGCGACGGCCCCGTCCTGTTCACGGGCGAGTCCGTGCACCCCTGGACGTTCGACACCGACCCGGCGCTGCGCCCGCTGCGCGAGACCGCGCACCTGCTCGCCGAACGCACCGACTGGAGGCCGCTGTACGACCCGTCCCGGCTCGCCGTCAACGAGGTGCCGGTCGCGGCGGCGGTGTACCACGACGACATGTACGTCGACACCGTCCACTCCCTTCGGACGGCGCGGGCGATCCGCGGTCTGCGCACCTGGGTCACGGACGAGTTCGAGCACGACGGCGTCCGCGCGGGCGGGCCCAGGGTCCTGGACCGGCTGCTCGCACTCGCCCGGGACGAGGTCTGACAGCACGCGCGGGCCATGGTGCGCGGGCCGCCGGGGTCGTGCTTGGATCGGTCGCGGCGCCCATGCGGTGAGGTCGGCGCCCATGCGGTGAGGTTGTCGGAGACGGGGGATCGATGGACGACGAGGAACTGCTCGCGGAACGCTTCCAGGAGCAGCGCGGGCATCTCAGGGCCGTGGCCTATCGGATGCTGGGCTCGCTGAGCGAGGCGGAAGACGCCGTGCAGGAGGCCTGGCTGAGGCTGAGCCGCTCCGACATGACGCAAGTGCGCAACCTCGGGGGCTGGCTCACCACGGTCGTCGGCCGGATCTGCCTCGACATGCTCCGATCCCGCGGTTCGCGCCGGGAGGAACCCATCACGGAGGCCTTCGTCCCGGACCCCGTCGTCACACCCTTGGAGCGCGTCGATCCCGAACAGGAGGCGCTGCTGGCCGACTCGGTCGGGCTCGCGCTCCTGGTGGTCCTGGAAACACTTGACCCCGCCGAGCGGCTGGCCTTCGTGCTGCACGACATGTTCGCCGTGCCCTTCGACGACATCGCGCCCGTCGTGGGGCGCACATCCGCCACGACCCGGCAGCTCGCCAGCCGTGCCCGCCGCAGGGTGCACAGCGCGCAGCCCGCGGACGATCCGGACCCGGGGCGGCAGCGGGAGGCCGTGGAGGCGTTCCTCGCGGCGTCCCGCGCGGGCGATTTCGAGGCCCTGCTGGCCGTCCTGGACCCGGATGTGGTGCTGCGCGCCGACTCGGGCCCCCTGGCCACCGGGCTCGCGGCGTCCAAGGTGCTGCACGGCGCGAGGACCGTGGCCAAGGGCGCGTTCATGTTCCGGCAGTACTCCCCGTACGCCCGGCTCGTCCTGGTCAACGGTGCGATCGGGGTGGTCACGGCACCCGAGGGCCGTCCGATGTCGGTCATGACCGCCACCGTGGCGAACGGCAGGATCACCGCGATCTACATCCTGTCGGACCCCGAGCGCCTGAAACGGCTGGATCTGCCGGAGGCGGCGGCCTGACGCCGGGGTCAGACCCCGGCCCGCGCGCCGGCGCGCCGCGGGGCGACGGCCCTGCCGTCCGGCAGCAGTTCGCCGGTGTCGTCGAAAATGATGGTTCCGTTGCACAGCAGGGTCCAGCCCTGCTCGGGGTGGGCGGAGACGACCACCGCGGCGTGGTGGTCGGGTCGGTCCGCCGGGGGGCATGGGGGCCAGTGCGTGCACATGACGTCCCTCCAGGGTTGTACTACCTGTGTACCCCTGTGGTAGCCGGTTCACCTTGCGTACGGATGAGTGGACCCCCACACGAGGGGAAACTCGGCGGTGATGACAGGCGGCGGCGCCGTGTGGTTGGCGCACACCCCGAACTCCGATAGCTTAGGCAAGGCTTACCTAAGGAGGTTGGGATGGCTGACCGTCATGCCTGGACGGCCGCGCCCGCCGCGGCGGAGCGGGCCCGCTCGGTGTCGGCCGCGGCATCGTCCTGCGCGGTGACCGCGGAGAGCGGCCGGGAAGAGCTGATCGGAGCCCACACCGTCACCGAGGACGGCCGGGTGCTGCTGCATCCGCCCGCGGACAGTGCGCTGTTCGCCGCCACGCTGTGCGCACCGCGCGGGGAGCCGTGCGCGGTGCTGGAGTTCGCCGATGTCGCGCCCGTGCCCCTACGGTCCCGCATCCGCGCCAGGCTCTGGCTGGCCGGCCGGCTCGTACTCGACGGCGGCGGGCTCATGTTCCTGCCGACCCGTGTGGCGCTGCGTCGCGCCAACGGTGTTGTCGTCATCGACCCCGACGAGTACGCCGCCGCCGAGCCCGACCCGCTCGCCGAGGCCGAGGCGCGGCTGCTCACCCACCTCGCCGACGCGCACCCGGACGCCGTCGAACGGCTCGCCCGCCTCATCCACCCCGAAGGGCTGCAGGGCGCCGTACGTGTACGGCCGCTCGCCGTCGACCGTCATGGGCTGACCCTGCGTGTCGAGCGGGCCGGAGGGCACGGCGACGCCCGGCTGACCTTCCATCGGCCCGCGGACGACGTAACGCAGTTGACCGAACGTATGCAAGTGCTCCTCGCTCAGGCCGGGCGGGCCGCCTGCCCCCGTGCGCTGCACCGGCAGTGCACGGACGGCGAGGGGTGAGACGGACGGCCGGCGGAGGACTACCAGTCGCCGTCCGCCACCTGGGCGCCCGGCTGGTCGCCGAGCTGCTTCACCTGGTGCGGCAAGGGCTGCTGCCAGGGTTCGAGATCGTCGCCGAGCCACTCACCCACCGGCTTGACCTGCCCGAGCGCGGCGCTGGGCGCGAGGCCCTCGCCCTCCTGGTCGTAGTAATCGAACCACGGAAGCCCCGCCCGGGTGTAGGCCGCACGGTCCGCAGGGGACGGCGGAGGCGTCTCGCCCGTGATACGGCGCCACTGCGGAGGCGTCACCAGGTGCACGAACACTCGCCCGGACGGACCGTCGGCCCAGTCACCGGCCGGCCGGTCGTCCTTGTAGACCTCCTGGCGCATCGAACCGCCTGCGCCCAGCCCCATCGCCGGGGCGCTGCGCGCCGCGCCGGGAGCGCCGGCCATCCCCGGAGCCGCGGGCGCCGCACCGGGCGGGGGCAGAGCGCCGCCGTAGGATGCGGTGGCCCACGGCCCGCCCGACTCGCGCGCGTGCCGCAGCGCCTCCTGCCTGCGCCGCTCCTCCTCCCGCCACTCGGCCAGCCGCCCTTCCTCGAGCGGGAACGTCTGCAACTGGATGCCGCCCCACACCTCCTCGCCGGTGACCTGGCCCTCCACCGTCGCTCCGAGGCCGAGCGGCACCGCCACGAACTGGCGGACCGTCCCCTTGCCCGAGTTGATCCCGTCGAGCCACGGCTGGCGCGGCAGCACGACATAGTTCTGCGGGTGGCGGGCGAGGCGGGAACTCCAGGGCTTGCCGGAGACCGCGCAGACCTTGCCCACCCCCACCTGCAGCGCGGCCGGCTCCGCCGCGCTGAAGCTCAGCCACATGGCCTCGCGCAGATACACCGGCAGCATCACGCCGCCGCGCGCCCTCCACTCGGCGGGCACCGTCTGCGCGTAGTCCTCGACGCGGCGGAGGGGGAACGCGCCGAGTCCCGGAGGCAGCCGGTGCGTGCCTGTCTCCGGCAGCCGCAGGGTCCGTTGGAATCTGACCCGTACACCCCCCGGCAGCAGCAGAGAGTCTCCGTCGATGCGCACCGCGCTCATGCGCGCGCCCCTTTCCCCGTGTACCTCTTGAATGATGCGCCCTCACCTTGAACGCCGGGGCGGGGCCTGATGGTTCCGGCGCCCCGGGAAAAGGCGCAGCCGCGCGAAGCGCACGGCGAGGAAGTGGTCCCGCAGCCTGGCCAGGCGCGGATTGCGCTCGCGCTGCTCCCGGCCGGCGCGGTCAAGTTCTTCCAGCAGACGACGGGTCCGGTGCTCCGTGTCCAGCTCGTCCAGGATGCGGTTCACCTCGGTCAGGATCGCACCGTGGAACTGCCACTGGCGTGCGTCGCGCCGGACCTCCTCCAGCAGCAGCTGGGCCAGTTCGTCGCGGGTCGCGCCCGCCGTGGCCAGTTCCTCGGCGAGCCGTGTCTCCGCCGACTCGGCGCTGTCGCTGACATCCGTCGTGACCAGCACCGCGAAGCTGACCACGGCGTCGCCGACCTCGGACAGCAGCCGCTCGAGGACCGTCCTGATCTCGGGTCCGAACAGCGGCTCCGGCTCCCGTGCCTTGGTCAGATCGGCAAGGGTACGGGCGATCACCCTCAGCACCACCGTGACGATCTCCAGGGTGTCGAGACCGGTTCGCAGCACGATGCGGTGCAGCAGGCCCTCACGAACCCTTGGGTTGAGCTTGAGACTGTCCTCCGCCTGTCGCAGCGCCGCGTCCACCCGGACGATCTCGTGGTCCAGCCGACGCGCCTCGTAGAGCCGGGCGGTCGCCTGCACGGGCGGCGTACTGCCGGTGGCGTCCTCCGCGACGCGCAGCATCAACTGGCGTACGCCGCGGGCCAGTCCCTCGATGGACTCCCCGGCGGCGCCCACCCACACCGGGGGCGCGAAGAACAGGTTCGTCGCCAGGCCCACCGCCGCGCCGATCAAGGTCTCCAGGACCCGGGCCCAGGCCGCGCCGCCCACCTGGGTCACCCCCAGGATCAGCATGGCGCTGATCGCGACCTCGGGCACGTACTCGTCCACGCGCACCAGATGCCCCACGGCCAGCGAGGCCAGGATGATGAGTGCGAGGCTCCACCAGGTCAGACCGACCAGGACACTGAACCCGATGGCGATGACGACACCGGCGACCACCGAGTTGACCCGCCGCACACCGTTCCTGATCGTCGCGTAGAGGGTCACCTGGACGACCAGGAGTGCGGTCAGAGGGGCCGTCAGAGGCGCCGGTTCGGGGCTGGCGCGCAGAGCGACCACATACGCGAGGGTCGCGGCGGCGGACGAGCGCACCGCCTGCACGACCGCGGGGACCTGGCGCCACCTCACGAGCCGGTTCCTGGCCTGGTCGACGACCCGTGCGGAGGCCGTCACCCACGCATCACACACATCTCGCATCCCTGGGGCCCTTCCCGCTCGCACAGGCAACGAACGTACCCATGGACACGGAGACCGCAGGTGAGCGTCGCCCGGGGGAAGGCATGGCCCACCGCACCGGGTGAGTCCCGGGTGGGGGCGTCAGGCGTGGAGCTTGTCCAGGAACGAGTGCAGATTGCCCATGGTCCTGTCGATCTGCTCCTGAGTGCCCAGAGTCTCCTCCATGCGCAGCCCGGCCTCGGGCGCCTTCTTCCCCCTCACGTACAGGGAACATGCGAGGTCGGTGCACATGTAGACGCCCACCGAGTTGCCTTCACGGCCCGCCGCGCCGGCCTTGCGGGCGGTCATGAGCGACACGCCGCTGCCCGGGTGGGTGGTCAGGCACAGCGAGCACATGCTCCGGTGCAGAAAACCGCGCTGCGACGACGGAAAGCGCAGCGTGACACCGATGAGCCGTCCGGCGTGCTCGGTGACCAGATAACTGCGATCGGGTGCGCCGGGGTCCCGCCAGCCGAGGAAGTCCAGATCGTCCCAGGGGCGTTCGTCCAGGTCGCGGGGGACCGAAAGGCGCTTGGCCTCGCCCTTGGAGCAGTTGACGAACGAGCTGCGGATGTCCTGCTCGGTGAGCGGCTTCATGACGACGAGTCCTTCCGGGGCGTGGAACCCAGGGGGGTGGGGACACCCGGAAACCAGGAACCTGGGGATATTGGCCTTTTGCCGAAGGTATCCAGCCCCCTTCAGGGAGGGCGAACGGTTTTTGACCCGGCATCCGCGGACCCGCCGGGAGGGGCCGGCGCCCGGAACGGCGGATCAGCGGCCTGCCGCCTCCGGCGGCCACACACCCGGAGTCAGCACGCCGAGCGCATAGGCGCGGGCCACCAGCTCCGTGCGGCCGGCCGCCCCCCAGCGCGTGGACAGGCGCCGCAGGTGGTAGGTGACGCCGTCGACCGACAGACCCGTCTCCCGCGCCGCCCGGGCCGTGGTCGCGCCCGCGGCCAGCAGCGCCAGGATCCGGGCCTCGACGGGCCCGGCGGACGAGGCCCCGGCCCGGTCCGGCCCGGGGCACTCGCCCAGTACACGCACCACCACGAGCAGCGAGGTCGCCGCCTCGGCCGAGTCGCTCACCGGGTCAGCGGTCAGCTCACCGTGGCGCCGTACCCCGTCGGCCGCGTCCCAGCGCACCGACACCGGATAGCGCGACCGGTGCCGCAGCCGCAGCGCCTGCACGATGCGCTCGATCTGGGTGGGCTCCTGCGGACGGAACCTGTCCAGCACGTTCTGCCCCCGCAGGGCTCCCGGCGTCGAACCCCACTCGGCGGCCATCGCCGGGTTCGCCAGCACGATCGCCCCGTGCACATCGCACACCGCGACCGGCACCGGGATCCGGTCGAACAGAGTCAGGGCCCGGTTGCGCCACACCACGTCGGAGGTATGCGCCGACTCCATCCCCACCGCCCTTCCCGGCAAGTCCCCGGCCACGATAGACGCCGGCGCCGGAGTCCCGCGCCGGGCCCGGAGCGGACCGTGGCCGCCGGGCCCGCCCACGGGCGTCGATGTCGGACCAAGGCCCTAGGGTGAGCGCCATGGAGAGCTCGGATTCATCACAGGTGAGGCTCGAACCCTGGGCCGACGGCGACTTGTGGCTGCTGCGCAGGACCAACAGCCCCGAGATGACCGAGCATCTGGGCGGCCCGGAGACCGAGGAACAACTCGCGTCACGGCACCTGCGCTACCTGGGGCTCGAAGCCGGGCGGATGTACCGGGTCACGCTGGCGGACACCGGCGAGACGGTGGGATCCATCGGCTTCTGGGAGCGGACGTGGGGCGGCACGACGGTCTGGGAGACCGGGTGGGGAGTGCTGCCAGAATTCCAGGGGCGGGGCCTTGCGTCACGGGCTGCCCAGGCGGTCGTCCTGGCCGCGGGAGGCACCGGTGCGCACCGGTATCTGTACGCGTTCCCGAGCGTGTCCCACCACGCCTCGAACGCGGTCTGCCGGAAAGCCGGTTTCGAGATGACGGGGACGGCCGACTTCGAGTACCCGAAGGGTCACTGGATCAAGTCCAACGTGTGGCGGACAGACCTCGGACGTCCATGACGGCACGCCGTTCGTCACATCGAGCCCGAACCGGCCGGTGTTCCAGGCGCGTCAGGCGCCCTGGGTCGGCTTCCCGGCGCGCGCGTTCACCTCTTCCTCCACTTCGCCGCGCACCCGGCCCTGCTCCTTCGCGTACTCCGTCATCTCGCTCTGAACGTCGCGCTCGAGATCCCGCCAGGCACGGATCGCGGTCTCGTACATGTCGTTCTGCTGCCTGGTCCAGGGACTGACGGTGGGCGGGCCGTACAGCTCGCGCAGCGCCGAGGCTTTCGCCTGCGCCTCGTTCGCCGCACGCTGCATCTCCACGAGTTCTTCGAAGGTCGACGCCACGGCCCCGGATATTAGGCGCGCGGGTCCGCACCCAGGTCCACGACCCGCTCGACCGGCGCCGAGATCGACCGGTCGGCCCTGCCGGGGTCCGGGCGCGTGAACGTGCCGCGGGTCCGGGAGCCGGTGGCCGGCATTCGTCCGCCTGCCCGGCTCGGCCCGGCCGCTGAGGCGCCAAGTCCCCGGCCCCTCGGGCCCGAAGCTCCTCAGGTCTTAAATTAGGGTCTGATTTAAGCGGACGGAAGCGCCCGTCCGGCGACGAAGCAGCGGTATCGTGCGCGTCGGGCGGGATGGGACGAAGCCGGGCGGGTACGGGCAGGGGCACGGAGGGAGCGACATGGCGGGGCGAAATGGACGCACGGTGCGTGATCTGCGCCGGGGCAATCGCGCCGAGGTGCTGCGACGGCTGTATTTCGACGGCCCGATGAGCCGCTTCGAGCTCGGCCCGGTGACCGGTCTGAGCTCGGGTTCCATCAGCAACGTCGTCGCCGAGCTGGTGTCCGACGGACTGGTGGAGGAGGCCGGCAGCGTCGACTCCGACGGCGGCCGTCCGCGCACCCTGCTGCGGGTCGCGCCCGGCAGCGGCCACATGATCGGGGTCGATGTCGGCGAGACCCGCGTCCGTGTCGAGCTGTTCGACCTGACCCTGACCGAACTCGCCCGCACCGAACGGGTTCTGGAACACCAGCGGTACGACGTCGAGGTGGTCGTCGGGCATATCCGCGACGGCATAGCGGAAGTGCTGGCCGCCGCGGACATCGCTCCCGAACGGCTCCTCGGCGTGGGGATCGGCGTACCCGGCATCGTCGCCCGCACCCCGGACCGCGGCGCCGTGGTGCACGGCCAGACCATCGGCTGGGACGCCGTGCCGGTCGAGTCCCTGCTGCGCTCCACGTGCCATCTGCCCGAGGCCGTCCCCTACTTCATCGACAACGGCGCCAAGACCCTCGGCCAGGCCGAGATGTGGTTCGGCGCCGGACGCGGCGCCCACAGCGCGGTCGTGGTTCTCTTCGGCTCCGGTGTCGGCGCCTGCCTCGTCACGGAGGAGGTGGGCAGCGGCCGGGCCGTGGAATGGGGTCATCTGACCGTGCGGGTCCGGGGGCGCCGGTGCCGATGCGGCGCACTCGGCTGCCTGGAGGCGTACGCGGGTGCCGAGGCTCTCATCGAGCGGTGGCGCGAGGAGGGCGGACAGCCGCCCGGGAGCGTGGACGAGGAGACCGCGCTCAGCGCCCTGCTCGCCGCGGCCTACCCGGCCGAGGGCGCTGAAGCCGACCCGGTGGCGCTCGCCGTCCTGGAGGAGACAGCCGAGTACCTGGGCGCGGGCCTGTCCGACCTGATCAACCTCTTCCAGCCCGAGCGGATCCTGATCGGCGGCTGGGCGGGGCTTCAGCTCGGGGCCCGGTTCCTGCCAGCGGTGCGCCGGCACGCCACGTCGTACGCCCTGCGGTATCCGGCCGAGCGGGTCTCGATCGACCTCGGCAGACTCGGACCCGACGCCGTGACGGTCGGCGCGGCGATCCTGCCACTCGCCGAGTTCTTCGCCGACGGCGGCCGGCGCGCCCAGCCTATGAACCAGGGGCGCCCGCCCGCGTGGCGCACGGCGCTGGAGGAACGGGCGCCGCGCTGATCGGCGGCGCGCTCACCGTGGGCCCGCGGGCACCGTGGTTTCGCCTCCCCGCCCCGCGGTACTCGCCGCCTCGCCGGGGACAGGCCGCCGTGCTCGGGCGCGGGGCACGTCGCTCCGGTGAAGGAGGACTCTGCCGTGACCGATCGACGGCACCGGGATCCCGGCCGGAAGAAGGCGCCGATTCCACGCGACATGCCGGACCAGCAGGCCGGTGGGGGCGACGAGGGCCGGGGGGCCGGGGCATCCACCGCGGGGGTCTCCGACGCGGACGAGTCGGGTACGGCCCGTCGCGGTGGTGACCGTTTCGCCGAGGAGAGACCCGAACCCGATGAGCCTCCGGGGTGATCCGCACCAGGCGCTGTGCGATGTCCCCGCGGGTGCGTGAGGGGTTTGCGCAGTTCCCCGCGCCCCTGCCGACGTGTCGCCGCCCGCGCGGGGCATGGAAGAGCCCCGGCCGCGACGGGGGAATCACGGCCGGGGCGGTCTGTGGTGGGCCCGGACGGCGGTCGCCTCTCGGCGGAAGGCTCCACGGGGCTTCAGCCGAACGATCGTCTCCGTGGTCAGGTGATGAGGTCCGGGGACACTGTCCCGTTCGCACCCACAGCTTGTTCAACTCGAAACTACCGGTCGGTGTTCCGGATAATTAGCCATTGCGACGTGATCTACGTCACCCGGGGGGCCCGGGCGGTGACGCGGAGCCGGGTACCGTCCGCTCGCGTGTCCACTCCAGCAGTTGGTCCAGGGTCCAGGTGGTGATCACCCGCTCGGGCGGCACCCCGCACTCCTCGGCGCGGGCACAGCCATGGATCTGCCAGTCAAGCTGGCCCGGGGCGTGTGCGTCGGTGTCGATCGAGAACAGCACCCCCGCCTCGACCGCCTTGCGCAGCAGTCGCCGCGGCGGGTCCAGCCGCTCCGGCCGGCTGTTGATCTCCACCGCCGTACCGGACTCGGCGCACGCCGCGAACACCGCGTCGGCGTCGAACTCCGACTCGGGGCGTCCGCGCCCGGTGACCAGCCGTCCCGTGCAGTGCCCGAGCACATCGGAACGCGGATCACGGACCGCGGCGATCATGCGGCGGGTCATCGGGCCGGTGTCCATCCGCAGCTTGGAGTGCACCGACACCACCACGACATCGAGCCGGTCGAGGAGATCCGGCTCCTGATCGAGGGAGCCGTCGTCGAGGATGTCGCACTCGATGCCCGTCAGCAGCCGGAACGGCGCCCACCGCGCGTTGAGCGCCTCGACGGCGGCCAGCTGATCGCGCAGCCGCTCGGCCGACAGCCCGCGGGCGACGGTGAGCCGGGGCGAGTGGTCCGTGAGCACCGCCCAATCGTGTCCGAGGCGTGCTGCCGTACGGCCCATCTCCTCGATCGGGCTGCCGCCGTCCGACCAGTCGGAGTGCAGATGGCAGTCGCCGCGCTGGAGGGCCCGCAGCCGCTCTCCGCCGCGCCCCGCTGGAGCCGGGTTCTCCTGCTCCGCCTTCTCCAGGTAGGCCGGGGTCTTCCCGGCCAGCGCCTCGCGTACCACCTGGGCCGTCTTCGGGCCGATGCCCTTGAGGGACTCCAGTGTCCCGTCGGCCGCGCGCCCGGCGACCTCCTCCGCGGGCAGCGCGGACAGCACGGCGACGGCGGTACGGAAGGCCCGGACACGGTAAGTCGGGGCCCCGGCCCGCTCCAGCAGGAACGCGATCCGGTCCAGGGCCGCCACTGGATCCATCGGCACCTCCTCCATCCAGCGTTGCCCAGACGTCTGCGGCTCGCACCCGGGCGTGCGGGCGCGCCACCGCGGGTGTCAGGTCCGCCGGGCCGCTGAGTCGCGTGATGCGCTCTACGCTCTATGCATGACCGAAATCGCGTGCCCGCACATCTCCCATCCGCGGATCACGGTGCTCGGCGTCCACCCGGGCGAGCCGCCGTTCCGGATCGTGGAGGTGGACGGAGAAGTGGTAGGCCGGGCGACATCGCTCGTCGAGGTGCTCGATGTGGCCTGGGAGGCGGGTGTCACGGTCCATGATCTCGACGACCCAGAGGTTGTCCGCTGGGTGGGCGGCGACAAGCTGACCTGGACCCCGCGCCGCGAGCGCGAGCCGCAAGGGGCACGGCACCAGGAGCGCCGGCGTCAGGGGCCCGGGCATCAGGAGCCCGGGTGAGGAGCCGGCCGACGCGCTCGCAGGGCTGACGCCCGGTCCTCCCACGGTCGTGCCGCGAGAGGACGGAGCGCCGTACGCGCGTCGCGGAGGGCCGGTCAGCCGACCGTCCACTTCTGGTTGGCGCCGCCGGAGCAGGACCAGATCTGCAGCCGGGTGCCGTTCGCGGGGTTGTTGTCCGTCACATCCAGGCATTTGTCCGCCTGCGGGTTGACGATGTCGTGGGCCGCGGTGACCGTCCACTTCTGGTTGGGGCCGCCGGTGCAGTCCCACAGCTGCACCTTGGAGCCGTTCGCCGTGCCGTTGCCGACCACGTCCAGGCACTTGCCGAGTGCGCGCAGCGTGCCGTCCGGGGCCACCGTCCAGCTCTGTGCGGCGGTGCCGTTGCAGTCGTAGAGCTGGACCGGGGTGCCGTTGGCGGGGTTCGCACCCGCCACGTCCACGCACTTGCCCGCGAGTCCGGTGATCCGGGACCCGGTTCCGCCGGGGCTGTCGCCGGTCGTCACCGACACCGAGTCGACCACGAGTTGCCGCGGGAACGAGGTGGATCCATCGGGGTCGCCCGGCCAGTAGCCCCCGACCGCGAGGTTCAGGATCAGGAAGAAGGGCTTGTTGAACACCCACGTCTTGCCGCCGAGGTCGGCCGGTGTGTGCCGCTGGTAGACCGTGCCGTCGACCGACCAGGTGATGGAATCGGGCGCCCAGTCCACGGCGAAGGTGTGGAAGGCGTCGGCGAAGGCCGCCCCGCCCGGCAGCGAGTACGGGGCGCCGAGCCCGGCGGAACCCGAGTATCCGGGCCCATGGATGGTGCCGTGGACGGTCGAGGGCTCGAAGCCCACGTTCTCCATCACGTCGATCTCACCGCTGGCGGGCCAGCCGACCTGCCCGATGTCGCTGCCGAGCATCCAGAACGCGGGCCACATGCCCTGACCGCGCGGGATCTTCATCCGGGCCTCGACATGGCCGTACTGGGCCGTGAACTTCCCGGCGGTGTTCAGCCGCGCCGAGGTGTACTGGCAGGTGCCGTACCAGCACTGGTAGCCGGCCGGGTTCTCGCGGCGGGCCGTGATCACCAGATGGCCCTGGCCGTCCAGGGCCGCGTTGGCAGTGCCGGGCGTGTAGTACTCCCGCTCATGGTTGCTGACGTTGTCGCCGGCCTGGGTCTGCCACTTGGAGGAGTCGACGGCCGACCCGGCCGGGCCGTCGAACGTGTCGGAGAAGACCGTCGCGTCCGCCCTTTCGGGCGCGGCGTGGGCCGGGCCCGTGAAGGCGGACGCGGCGAGCACCGCGGAGAGTGCGGAGAGCAGACATCTGCGAAGCAGACGTGCGGGGTCCATAGCGCTCCCTTCGATACGGCCGCGCGGCAGGGCGGGCCGACGGAGGTGGTGGGGGGTACCGGCGCGGCCGGGAGCGCCGACCGCGCCGAAAGCGGTCCGTGGGGTGATGGTTCGCCTCTTGATTGAAGGGGTGAACTAACGGAACGTCAAGAACTTGGTACAGACCAGTGGGCGAGGGCGGTCCGACGCGTGCCGAGTCGTCTAGGTTCAGTCCGTACGAGGCTTGCGCGCGTGCACGGCACGCCCGAGCCGACGACCCAGCAGGACGTAACCGAGCAGCGCGCCCGCGGTGTTGAGGATGACGTCGTCGATGTCGAAGGCCCGCCCGGTGATCAGCGCACCCTGGACCAGTTCGACAGCCAGCATCACTGTCGCGGTGACGAAGCCCACGCGCAGAAAGCGCCGGGTCCTCGGCGCGAGAACCGGCAACAGGATGCCGAAGGGAACGCCGAGCAGGATGTTCCCGCCGATCTGCTTGACCGCGTCCCGGGTGGCGGGCTGATCCAGGTAGGCCCGCAGGGAGCGGCCCGGACGCAGATTGCTGTGGACCAGAGCCTGGGAGGCGGGCGACGGCGCCAGCGTCATCCGGGCCAGTGCCACGGCGAACGCCACCATCGCGGCGAAAGCGAGAGCCATGACGACCAGCCGGACGGGAAGCGGCAGCGGGCGTCGCTCTCCTGCCGCGGCCGCCGCGCTTCGCCAGCGGCCGGTCTTCGTGATGCGGGCGCTCAGCGCCGTGCGTGCCATCCCGTCCTCCCGGTTTCACCATGGCCATGGACAACAGCGGATACCCGCGGCACCGGCTCCGACTCCGGTGCGCCGGGCGCCCCTTGGGGCTCAGGCGGCGCCATAGGACACCTTCACGTCCTTGAAACCGAGGGACTTGAGAAGTCCCTCGAGCATGCTGGTGGTGTTCGCCTCGGCGCGGGTGGTCAGTCCGCTCTCCTTGGCGGCGTCTCCGATGTGCCGGACCGCCAGTTGCTGCACCGCGCGTTCGCTGTCGGGGTTGTCCGAGAACAGGTCGCCGATGCGGTCCAGCAGACCCCGTTGCTTGGACACCGCGTACGAGCGGTCTGGGTCGAGGGCGGGCTTGCCCAGTGCGGCGTGGGGGAGCCGGAGCGTGGCAGACGTGCGGTCACCGTCGACCGTCACGTCCCGTGTGCCCACCTTCCCGAGGTCGACATAGGCGTCGACCGTGCCCGCGCCCACGTACAGGGTGCGGGTGCCGCGGATCGCCGAGGGAAGGTACTCGGAGTCCTTCTCCAGGTCCACCACCACCTGGAAGTTGCCCGAGGCGGCCTCGTAGCGGCTCATGTCCTGGATGGACCGCAGGAGCGCCGGTCCCGACCGGTCGTGAGTCTGCTCCCCGAACAGGTCGCGCAGCCCCGGCAGCACGCTCAGCCGCAGTCCGGCGAACAGCACGGCGAGGACCACGACCAGGGCGATGACCACCTTGATCCAGCCGGGTGTCCGCCGTTCGGCGGTCGTCCGTGAAGGTTCCGGCTTCGTGGAAGTCGTCATGTCGACTGCCCTCCCTTCATTACCCCGGCTGCCCGCCATCTTCCTGTTCGGAACGCCAAGTTGACGGAATACGCACGCTTGTGGAGGGGCGTCGCGGCCCGGTCGGCACATGAGGTCACTGTGAATCCGTGAGGCGTTTGAACACGGCAGTGCCCCGCTGCGTACAGGGAGTGGGATTCATCTGCCGTTGACGGCCAGGACGTGGAGGAGTACTCCCTTGAGACGCAATTCGCGCAGACGCCCAACAGGCGCGCGGCGCGCGACCTTCGGAGCGGTCGCGCTGATACTGGGCGGGGGCGGCCTGGTGGCGGCGAACGTCTACGCTTCGGCGGCCGAGGGCGGCTGGGGCGGTTCGTCGAACGACGGTGATCAGGTGAAGTCGGCGACCGCCACGATCAACTGCCCCGACGTGGGCAGCCGGCTGACCGCGGTGCCGCAGCAGGCGAAGCCGGACGTCGACAAGGAACTCGCTCTGCTCGACCAGCAGATCACCGACGCGTACGGCCGGCTGGCCTCGACGCGTGACGCCCAGACGAACGACACGGGCTATGTGCAGAACTCGATCCTCGGGCCGCTCAAGGACAAGCGTTCTGCCGTGATCGACCGCATCAAGACCGACTATCAGCAGGCGGGTTCGACCGCGCCGGGCGACATGAACAGCCTCGCCCCCTGCACCGGGATGCCCGCCGACCAGGCGCAGCCGGGAGCGGGTGGCCAGACCGCGACGAGCGCGCCCGGTGACGGCGGTCAGCAGAACAGCGGTGGCCAAAGCAGCGGCCAGCAGCAGGGCAACGGCGGCCAGGCGGCGGCCAGTGGCCCCGTCGCCTCGGACTTCGTGGACATCACGACCGCGCAGCCGAACGTCAGCAAGCCCCAGCAGCAGGCGGACGCGTCGACCGGCGGGTTCGTCACCAAGTGCGGTGTGAACGCGAACGGCAAGCACAACACGGACAACGTGATCGTGGCGCCCGGCGTGACCAACGGCGCGCACCACCTCCACGACTACGTGGGCAACCAGTCCAACGACGCCTTCGCCACCAACGACACCTTCGCCGCGGCGCAGACGAGCTGCGAGAACCAGGGCGACAAGTCGTCGTACTACTGGCCGGTGCTGCGCGTGCAGGACGGTACGCAGGACTTCGACCAGAACGCGGACGGCGGCGGCAAGGAAGGCAACATCGGCCGGATCCTCGTCGCCAAGCAGGCCGAGATCAAGTTCGTGGGCAGCCCCACCGGCAAGGTCGTCGCGATGCCGCGGTTCCTGCGGATCATCACCGGTGACGCCAAGGCCTTCACCAACGGCCCCGGCAACGCCAACGCGCACTGGAGCTGCACCGGTTTCGAGGACAAGGTCCAGCTCACGGACAAGTACCCGATCTGCCCACAAGGCAGCCAGGTGGTGCGGTCGTTCGCCTTCCAGAGCTGCTGGGACGGCCAGAACATCGACAGCGCCAACCACCGCACGCATGTGGCCTTCGCCGCCCCGAACGGCAACTGCCAGAACGGCTTCAAGGCCATCCCGCAGCTGACCATGCGGCTCGTGTACGACGTTCCGCAGCCGGCCCTCGAGAACGGCCAGATCAAGAACCCGTACGCGGTGGACGGCTTCCCGGAGCAGCTGCACAAGCCGATCACCGACCACGACGACTTCATCAACGTCATGACCGACGACCTGATGAACCAGGTGGTCGACTGCATCAACACCGGCCGTCAGTGCGGTGGTGGCGGTGACAACGGTGGCGGCACCGGTGGCGGCAGTGGTTCCGGCACCGGCACCGGGAGCGGCGGCAGCGCGGGCAACGGCGGCAGCACTGGCAACGGCACCGGCACGGGTACCGGCACCGGCACGGGTACCGGCACCGGGAACGGCGGCAGCGCGGCCAACGGCGGCAGCACTGGCAACGGCGGTGTCAGCGGCTCCGGTGGTGACCAGACCGCACAGCCCCCTGCCGGTACCCCCGGCACGGTCGTGACCAACGCCCCGGACAGCGCGACGTCGGGCCCGGGTTCGCACCATGGCAACGGGAGCGGCAACGGCGGTGCCACGCCGAAGGCCGCCTCCACCCCCAACGCCGCCTCCTCGCCCAAGTCCGGCCATGGCGGGGCGTCCGCCGCGCCGGAGAGCGCCACGGACAACGGCAACGGCAACGACGGCGGTCCGGCGGCCGGTTCGGGCCAGTCCTCGCCGGCAGGCGAGGCCGCGGCCCCGTCCACTGCGGCGCCGAGCGCGTCACAGGCGGTCGCCGGTGGCGGCAGCTCGTCCACCCCGGTGCAGACCGAGCCGCAGGCGTCGACCGGGGGACTCGCCGAGACCGGCGCGCACCTGTGGCCGGCCGCGATCGGCGCGGTGCTCCTGGGCATGGGGCTGCTGCTCCTGCGCCGGATCGGACGCCGTTCCGTCTGACGAACACACGCTGACGTCCACACGCCGAGGCGACGCGAACCGCCCACACGGTTCGCGTCGCCTCGTCCTGGTTCGGGGGCTGCCCACTGACGTCCACGCCCACCGGCCGGGTAACGTTGCAGCGTTTTGCCGTTGCCACAGGGGGAGTTGATGTGTCGGGCAGCCTCGCGCCGGCCGGGTGGAGACAGAGCGAGCTGGGGATGTGGGCGGCCTATCGCCGCGGCGAGTGGTACGCGGGAGGGGGCGAGATCCGGGCCGTGGCGATCCGGCGGCTGCTGCTCGCGCCGCCCCGCGCGGAGCCCGGACACCTGGCCCGGCTGCGCCTGGAGGACGTCCGCGTCACCGGCCGCCTCGACCTCGCGGAGGCGGTGGTCGAGGGAACGCCCAGGTTCAGGAACTGCCGGTTCGAACAGGCCCCGCACCTGGACGGAGCGTCACTCGGCGCGCTGGAGCTGCGCGACTGCGAACTGCCCGGAGTGTCCGCGGCGGGCGTGACGACCGGCTGGAAGTGGGAGATGATCCGCTGCCGCCTGACCGGGCCCCTGGACCTGTCCGGAGCGGGCATCGGTGGCACCCTGCACCTGGAGGACAGCGAACTGGACGGCCGTGCCGATCTCCGGGGCGCGTCCGTGCACGGCAGCGTCGTCCTGCGGGGAAGCACGATCCGCGAGCCGGGGGGCACGGCGCTCCAGGGGAACCGGCTGCGCGTGGGAGGGGACCTGGACTGCCGGGGCGGACTGGTGACCGAGGGCGCGGTGGACCTGTGCGACGCCCGGCTCGGCGGCGGCGCGCTCTTCGACGGCGCGACGCTCAGCCGCGAGCACGGACCGGCGCTGCGCGCCCACGGCATCGATGTGGGCGCCGAGTTCAACTGCTGCGGCGGCTTCACCGCGCACGGCAGGATCGCCCTGAGCAACATCACCGTGCGCAGCCGGATCTCCTTCGAGGACGCCGTCATCGACGTTCCGGCCGGGCAGCCCGCCCTGACCTGCCGACGCACCACCGCCTCCGAACTCCACCTCGGCACCCGCCTGCCGGTGAGCGGCACAGTCGACCTCAGCCACACCCGTGTCACCGTCCTGCGCGGAACTCCCGAGCGCTGGCCGCGCGCCCTGCGCCTCGAAGGGGTCGTCTACGACAGCCTGCTGCCCCAACTCCCCGCCGCGGAAAGGCTTCCGCTGCTCGCCCGCGACCCCGAGGGCTTCACCCCGCAGCCGTACGAACAACTGGCGGCCGTCTACCGGCAGCACGGCCGGGACACCGACGCCCGGACCGTCCTGCTCGCCAAGCAGCGCCGTCTGCGCGGCACGCTCGCCTGGCCGGGCAGGGTGTGGAGCGGTCTGCAGGACATCACCGTCGGCTACGGCTATCAGCCCCTGCGGGCCGTGTGGTGGCTCGTCGCCATCATGATCAGCGGCACCCTGCTCTTCAGCACGTGGCCGCCGCAGCCCATAGATCCGGGCAAGTCGCCGCACTTCCAGCCGGCCATCTACACCTTCGACCTCCTGTTGCCCCTCGTGGACTTCGGGCAGGAACAGGCGTTCGCCTCCCGAGGGCTCCTGCAGTGGGCGTCCGTGGTCCTCGTCTGCCTGGGCTGGCTCCTCGCCACCACCGCCGCGGCCGGGGCCAACCGCATGCTGCGGCGCGCCTGAGCGGCCCCGCGCATTCCCACGACCGCGGCGAGTGGCTTGTGGCCGACTGGATCCGGGAGACCGGGATACCCGGGGAGCGTATGCGGGCGGGGCACCGCCCGCCCCGGAACCCGTACGGAGGAAACATGGCACTGGTGGTGGCGGGCCTCGTGGTCCTGGACTGTGCCGAGCCCGAGAAACTCGCCGCGTTCTACCGGGAACTGCTCGACGCCGAGGAAACCGACGCGAGCGCGAACCGGGTGGAGATACGCGGCGCCGACGGGATGCGGATGGCGTTCCGGCGGGACGCGAACGCCACCCCGCCGAGCTGGCCGCGCCCCGAGAACTCCCTCCAGGTCCATCTGGACTTCGTGGTCGAGGATCTCGACGCGGCCGAGCGCAGGGTGGTCGCGCTGGGCGGGCGACCGCTGGAGGCGAAGGACGCGCCGGGGCCGTTCGAGGAACGCGGGTGCGCCGACCCCGCCGGGCACTCCTTCACCCTGCTCCGCACCCCGGCCATCGCGCCGAAGCGGGGCTGAGACCGACCGGCTTTCCGGGCTCAGCACCGTGTGAGACGCGCCCTCCGGGGCAGTCGGGCGGGGTGAGCAGGACATCCTCCGACGCGGAGCGGCTGGACGGCACGGCGGAGAACAGCGGGCCCGCGGACGCCTCCCGGCCGGGCCCCGAGCCGGAACACGGACCCAGGCCCCCCGACCGCAAGACGCGTGTCACGGTGCTCGTGGCGCTCGGAGCGAATGTGCTGATCGCCGTAGCCAAGGCCGTCGGCGGTCTTGTCTCAGGCTCGCCCGCACTGCTGTCGGAGGCGGCGCACTCGGTGGCGGACACCCTGAACGAGGTCTTTCTGCTGGCCGCGCTGCGGCGCAGCCGTCGGCCGCCCGACCGGCGCCACCCCTTCGGCTACGGCAGGGAGCGGTACTTCTGGTCGCTGCTCGCGGCCGTCGGCATCTTCGTGATGGGCGGCTGCTTCTCCTTCTTCCAGGGCGCCGAGGCGCTGCGGGGCGGAGCGCAGGAGTCGCACAGAGGCTATGCGGTGGGTCTCGCCGTGCTCGCGGTGGCACTCGCGTCGGAGGGCACGTCCCTGCTGCGCGCCCTCCACCAGGTGCACGGGCAGCAGGGCACCGCGGCCGAGATCCTGCGCGACCCTGCGCTGCGCACGGTCGTCGCGGAGGACGGCGCGGCGGTGCTCGGAGTGGTCCTCGCGATCGTCGGCATGGTGCTGCACATGGTCACCGGGAACGTGGCGTGGGAGGCGTCCGCCTCGCTGGCCATCGGCGCGCTTCTCGTCTGCGTCGCCTACGTTCTCGGCCGCGACGCCCGCGACCAGCTGATCGGCAAAGCCGCCGATCCGGCGATGAGCCACCGCATCAGTGTGCTGCTGGAGGAGCAGCCGGAGATCGACAGTGTGGAGCAGTTGCTCACCATGGAACTCGGCCTCGACTCGTATCTGGTGGCCGCCCGTGTCGATCTGGTTCCGGGCCTGGACAGCGAGGAGGTCGAGGAGGCCGCGATACGGATCAAGCGCTCCGTCGCGAGCACCGTCCCGCAGGCCCACCAGATCTTCCTCGACATCACTGACGCCCCCACCTGGGCGGCGGCCCGTCGCCGCCATGGTGAAGAGCAGGGCCCCGCCGCGCCGGGGGAACGCGGCGGGACCTGACGGACGGCTGCCCGGTCGCGGACGGATCATGCACACCGGTTTCCCGCACTCCGGCTCTACTCGCCGCCCCGTCCCGGCTCTACGCGCCACAGCGCACCGAGCCGCGGAGGTCGTCCTCCGGATCGAGCACGGACCGGGCCGGACACCGCACGCCGGGGGGCGGCGCAACGGCCGCGGCACCGGGAAAGCCGAGCGCCTACCCCCTGCGGACGGGGGCGTCCCGCCCGGTTCGTACTCATCCCGTCGCCGTACCGCTCGCCGAGCGGGCGTCGGCGAGCTCCTGTTCGGCCAGCCGGCGGCGGGCGTCCGCCCAGCTGATCGGCAGGTCCGCGGCCGGGACCTGCCAGAACGTGAAGATGGAGTGGTCCGTCGCGGACCGGAGGCCGTTCATGACAGACCGGTGCGGTTCGGCCCGCGCGTAGGTGTACAGCGCCTGCCGGTCCTCCCAGGCCGAGAGGGTCCAGAACGTGCGCTTGAGGGGCTGGGCGACGAGTGAGGCGCCGTACGCTCCCGGCGCGTTCCTGACCTGCTTCCAGGCGGCGAGCGACCGCAGGAAGAACCGGGGAACGTCGAAGAGCGAGCGGGCCTGGAGGCGGGAGGCCATCACGAAGGCGTGGGCATTCGACGCGGGGGTGCTGACGGTGGTCCAGGGGAGCGTGGGCATGGTGCGGCCTTCTTCCGGCAGGGAGTTGGGCAACCTTGGATATCTCCGCTATCCATCTTAGGCAGTGGAGCTATCCAATAGCCAGGGCCGAACCGGACGGCTCGGCGGCCGATTCCCAGGCCGCCTTGCGCCCGGCCCGGTTGAGGCAACGCATCCGAGGGATCATTCTGGAGCATATGGAGCAAGTCGCCGCTGCGGCGATCGTCGATGCCCGGGGCACGGTGACGGGATGGAGCGCGGGTGCCCAGGAGTTGACGGGATACCCGGCCGAGGAGGTGGTGGGCCGCGCGGCGCAGGACCTGATCGCCGAGGACATGATGGCTCCGGCGTTGACCGCGCTCACCGGCACGGTCATGGTGCGGCACCGCGACGGACACACGGTGCCGGTGTGCCTGACCGCGCATCCCGTGATGGGCCCGGACGGCACTCCTCTGGGCTTCGTGGTGACCACCGCGCCCGAGACGGCGGACGCCGTCCTGGTGGCCCGCGCCTTCCAGCAGGCGCCGGTCGCGATGTCCGTGTTCGACACCGGACTGCGCTATCTGAGGGCCAACGACAGGGCCGGCGAGATCCTCCGGGTCGACGCGGCCAGCCTCGCAGGACAGCACTATCCGGGCACCGGCGTCGAGGGCGACGCCTCCGACCGGCGTTTCCACCACCACCTCTCCCAGGTCGCCGAGACCGGGCTGCCAGTGCACTACGAGAGCTACAGCCGGGCCCCCTCGGACCGCCGGGAGCACGCCTGGACCATCGACATGTGGCCGGTGCACACCGCCCCGGGCGAGGTGACCGCCATCGCCTTCGCCGCCGTGGACAACAGCGAGCAGCACTGGTCGCGCCAGCGTCTGGTCCTGCTGAACGAGGCCGCGACCGTGATCGGCACGACCCTGGACGTGCCGCACACGGCGGAGGAACTGCTGGAGGTGGTCATCCCCCGCTTCGCCGACTTCGCCAGCGTGGATCTGCTCGACTGGGTTCTCGACAGGGACGAACCGCCCAAGGAGGTCCTCGACGAGCCGGTCCTGCACCGGATCGCCCACCGCTCGGTCCACGAGGGCACCCCCGAGGCGGCCGTCCGGCTCGGCGACACCGACAGCTACCCGCCCTACTCCCCGCCGGTGCGGGCGCTGCGGGAGGGGCGGGCCGTGCTCCGCCGCGCAGGCGAGGCGGACTTCGACCGCTGGCTCCAGGAGCGCAACTCCCGGGGCGTCGGGGACGCGGGGTACCGCAGGGGCGCACACTCGCTGGTGACCGTGCCGCTGATGGCCCGCGGCACCACCCTGGGCGTGGCGGTGTTCGTGCGGATCGCCAACCCTGACCCGTACGCCGCCGACGACGCCGTCCTCGCCGAGGAACTGGTGAGCCGGGCGGCCGTCTGCGTCGACAACGCCCGCCGTTTCGCACGCGAGCGGTCCACCGCGCTGGCCCTGCAGCACAGTCTGCTGCCCCGGAGCCTTGCCGAGCAGGCGGCGCTCGATGTCGCGCACCGCTACCTGCCCTCCGGATCGATGGCGGGCATCGGCGGCGACTGGTTCGACGTGATCCCGCTGTCCGGCGGCCGGGTCGCCCTCGTCGTGGGCGATGTGGTCGGGCACGGCATCCGCTCCTCGGCCACCATGGGCCGGCTGCGGACCGCCGTACGCACCCTCGCCGATGTCGACCTGCCGCCCGACGAACTGCTCACCCATCTCGACGACCTTGTCACGCATCTGGCGGGGGAGAGCGGCGAGGAGGTCGGGGAACTCGGAGCGACCTGCCTCTACGCGGTCTACGACCCCATCTCGCGCCGACTGGCCCTGGCCGCCGCGGGCCATCCACCGCCATGTGTCCTGACGCCCGGAGGAAGCGCCCGGCTCGTCACCATGTCCGCGGGCCCACCGCTCGGCGTCGGCGGCCTGCCCTTCGAGGAGACGGAGCTCGAGCTGCCCGAAAGCTCGCTGATCGCCCTGTACACGAACGGCCTGATCGAGGGCCGCGACCGCGACCCCGACCACGGCGCCTGCGAACTGTGCCACGCGATGGAGACCGCCCGCGGCTCCCTGGACGACCTGTGCGACAAGGTCGTGAAGTCGGTGCTGTCCGACGAACCAGGCGACGACGTCGCGCTGCTGCTGGCCCGGACCCGGGCCCTGGGCACCGATCAGGTCGCCACCTGGGACGTCCCGCCGAACCCGTCCTGCGTGGCCGCAGCCCGACAGCAGGCCATCGAGCAGCTGACCGCCTGGGGCCTGGAAGACGCCGCGTTCGTCACCGAGCTCGTGGTCAGCGAGCTGGTCACCAACGCGATCCGCTACGGCGGAGCGCCCATCCACCTACGGCTCATCCGCGACCGCTCGCTGATCTGCGAGGTCTCCGACGGCAGCTCCACCTCACCCCATCTGCGCCGGGCACACGCCTTCGACGAGGGAGGCCGCGGGCTGCTGCTGGTCGCCCAGCTCACCCAGCGCTGGGGCAGCCGCCAGACCAGTGAGGGCAAGACGATCTGGGCCGAACAGCCGCTGCCCGCGTAAGTGCTCCGCCGGAGTTCCCGTTCATCACCGCGGGGCCGTCGTGGCCGGTCGCGCCCGCATACCTACGGGCCGCGCGGCGCACACGTCGCGCGGCCCGCTGGTGAGCCGGGCTCACTCGCCGGTCGGCTCCAGTACGAAGACGGGGATCTCACGATCGGTCTTCTCCTGGTACTCGGCGTACGGCGGGAACGCCGCGACCGCCCGGTCCCACCACTGGGCCTTCTCCTCGCCCGTGACCTCACGCGCCGTCATCTCCTGGCGGTCGGTCCCGTCCTGGAGCTCCACCGTGGGATGCGACGCGACGTTGTGGTACCAGACGGGGTGCTTGGGCGCGCCGCCCTGCGAGGCCACCACCGCGTACCGGCCGTCGTGCTCCACGCGCATCAGCGGGGTCTTGCGGATCTTGCCGCTCTTCGCGCCCAGTGTCGTCAGGATGATCACCGGAAGCCCGGTGTCGAGGAGCGTCGTCCCCTGGGTGCCACCGGAACTCTCGTACAACTCGACCTGTTCGCGCACCCACTGCGTCGGGCTGGGTTCGTACTCGCCCTCAAGAGGCATGGCTTTCGTCCCCTCATCGCCTACGACTGCTGACACGGCTGTGGTCCGCCGTGCCCTGGCGCACGCCCCGGAACCACGCGTTGCACGATTCAACACCAGCCGCCCACGGTTTCATCCGCGCCACGCGACCGCACACCGCGCCCCGGCCGCCCCTGCGAATCCAGCCAGGGACCGGCCACGAGACCGGGGACGAGGGCGGCCGGTTTGCGTCACATCGGCGCCACCAGCATCCGCACCGCCAGAGCCGCCATCACCGTGCTGGAGACGAACGCGGTCACCAGCCGACCGCGACGACCCGTCAGCGCCCGGCCGAGCAGCGCACCACCCCCCGCGAGCGTCAGCTGCCAGCTTGCGGATGCCGCGAAGGCCGCGAGGACGAACAAGCCCTGTTCCACCGGCCGCACCGCGTCACCGGAGCGGCTGCCGAGCACCAGCACGGCGAAGTAGACCACCGTCGTCGGGTTGAGCAGGGTGATTCCGAGCAGTCCCAGATAGGCGCGTGCGGGGCCGGGCGGCACCGCGCGGGCCGCGCCGGCGGTCTCCGTCGTGCGGTGCCGACGCAGGGCGGTGTGAGCTCCGTGCACGGCGAGGACGGCCAGCACCAGGGCGGACGCCCAGCGCAGCGGGACCAGGACCGGCTGGAGCGTGGTGGCGAGCGCGGTGCCGCCGATCGCCGCCACCAGGGCGTAGACCCCGTCGGCCGTGGCGACCCCGAGCGCGGCGCACGCACCGGTACGCAGGGACGTACGGGCGGTGAGGGAGACGAGATAGGCCCCCACGGCTCCGACGGGCACGGCGATGCCGTAACCCGCGACGAGCCCTGCGACCAGCGCGCCGGTCATGACCGGGGAAGCGAGAGCCTCCGCGGACGGCAGGGCTGCTGTCGGCCACGCACCGGGGAATCGGCGGCGGAGGACAGCGGCACAAGGGCATCGAACGTCGGCATGCGCAGATCCTGGAGCACCGGGGGACGCCCGGGCAATCGAATTAACATGGCCGGTAGGGGAGCGCATGAGGGCGCCCCGGCACTTCGAGGCGGCACGGCCCGCCCGGCAGACGGCTGACTTCGGCCACATACGGCATCCGGCGGATATGTCCGAACTTCAGGTGGCCATGTAGATGCCTCGGGCATCTAATGAAGATCGGCAAGAGTGAATCTTCGCGTGCGAGGCCATAGATCGTGCGAGGTCGCAGATGAAGAAATCCGGTACGACGACCACAGAACCCGTCGCCTTCCCCCAGGACCGCACCTGCCCCTACCACCCGCCCACCGCCTACGACACCCTGCGCGAGAAGCGCCCCCTGAGCCGCGTCACCCTGTACGACGGGCGCGACGTCTGGGTGGTCACCGGGCACACCACCGCCCGTGCCCTGCTCGCCGACCCGCGCCTGTCCTCCGACCGGAACCGCGCCGCGTTCCCGATGATCAACAAGCGCTTCGCCGCCGTCCGCGACGGCCGCAAGCTCGTCCTGCTCGGCGTGGACGACCCCGAGCACCACACCCAGCGGCGCATGCTGGTCCCCAGCTTCACCCTCAAGCGGGCCACCGCGCTGCGCCCGCGCATCCAGGAGACGGTCGAGGAGCTGCTCGCGACGATGGAGGCCGCGGGACCGCCCGCGGAGCTGGTGAGCGCCTTCGCGCTGCCACTGCCGTCGATGGTGATCTGCTCACTGCTCGGCGTCCCCTACGACGACCATGAATTCTTCGAGGAACAGTCCCGCAGGCTGCTGCGCGGCCCGTCGGCTGAGGACGCCCGGGACGCCCGCGAACGGCTGGACGGCTACCTCGGGGAGCTGATCGACCGCAAGCGCGCCGAGCCGGGGGACGGGCTGCTCGACGAGCTGATCCAGGAGCAGTTGCGCGAAGGCGACCTGGACCGTGAGCAGCTGGTCTCCATGGCGACGCTCCTGCTGGTCGCCGGACACGAGACGACGGCCAACATGATCTCGCTCGGTACGTTCACCCTGCTCCGCCACCCCGAGCAGCTGGCCGAACTGCGGTCCGCGCCGGAGCTGATGTCCGCCGCGGTCGAGGAACTGCTGCGCTTCCTGTCCATCGCGGACGGGCTGGTGCGGGTGGCGACCGAGGACATCGAGATCGAGGGCACCACCATCCGGGCCGACGAGGGCGTGCTGTTCTCCACGTCCGTCATCAACCGGGACACCACCGCCTTCCCCGAACCCGACGACCTGGACTGGCACCGCCCGGCCCGCCATCACGTCGCCTTCGGGTTCGGCATCCACCAGTGCCTCGGCCAGAACCTGGCCCGAGCCGAGCTGGAGATCGCGCTCAGCACCCTCTTCGAGCGTCTGCCGGGTCTGCGGCTCGCGGCCCCGGCGGAGGAGATCCCCTTCAAACCGGGCGACACGATCCAGGGGATGCTGGAACTCCCCGTGACCTGGTAAGAGGCTGTGACCATGACCGGCGACATCTCCATCACCATCGACAGGGACGTCTGCGTCGGTGCGGGCCAGTGCGCCCTCACCGCGCCCGGCGTCTTCACCCAGGACGACGACGGCTTCAGCGAACTGCTGCCCGGCAAGGAGGACGGCGGCGGCGACCCGCTGGTCCGGGAGGCCGCGCGCGCCTGCCCGGTGAGCGCCATCACCGTCCACGAAACCGTCTCCGAGGTCTCCGAGAAAGGAAACTGAGCCGGGCCGACGACGGCCCTCGGCCCCACGGTGACGGCGCGTCACCTCATCCGTCGAGGACGGCGAGAGCGAGCCCCCGCAGTCGTGCGGGTTCTCCGATCAACTCGTACGAGATGATCCTCCCGTCCTCGACCGTCACCATCAGGAGGCCGCGCCGCAGTGTCGGGCCGCCGTGCGGCATCCGGCGCCACAACCGCCGACAGTCACCGTGCGGCCCACCACGGGCGCGATCTCCTCGAACCGGCCGGCCGCCGTGAACCGGCCCCGCTCTACCGGTAGGCCGCCAGCAGCAGCCCGGCGGCGCGGGCAGCCTCCTCGCCGGGTGTCGTGGTGGCCTCTGTGCCCGCGGTCACCATGGCACCCTCGGCCAGCAGAAACAGCTGGCCGGCGAGGGGCGGGGGCAGGCCCGCGTCGGTCACCAGAGAGGTCAGGTACTGCCTGAACGCCTGCTTGTGGGCGCGCACCCGGGCCACGACGCGCGGTGAGGTGGCGCCGAGTTCGCCGTACGCGTTGATCCACGCGCAGCCTCGGAAGTCCGGCTCGCGAAACCACTCGCTCAGCCAGCCGAAGACCGAGGTGATCCGCTCCAGCGGGTCCGTGTGCCGGTCCACATGCTCGGACAGGCGCTGCCGCCAGCGCACGTCGCGCCGTTCGAGATAGGCGTCCACCAGCTGTTCCTTCGCCGGGAAGAGCTGGTAGAGCCGCTTGAGCGACACCCCTGACGCGCCGCGGATGTCGTCCATGCCGACCGTCTGTATGCCGCGGCCGTAGAACAGCCGCTCCGCGGCGTCCAGCGCCCGCTCGCGGGCGAGTTCGCTGTCCATGTACGGGCCCTCCTCGGCGTCCCCGGTGTGAGAACCGACGTTCTCCACGCTAGCAGTACTGCGGAAGCCGAGGTACGGCCCGTCGTCGCGGCCCCTGGTGCCGTTCCCCCAAGCTCTTCGAGCAGGGGTACCCCCAGCCGCGTTGTCGTCGGTTGCCATGGCTTCGCCATGACGCCCTCCTCCGCCTTGCGATGCACGGCACCAGACCCCGCTCCCTGATCCGGCCTGATCCGAACGAAAGACCCTAGAGTGCTCGCGTGATCGAAGACGCCCCGAAACCCTTCCTGTACGCCGTCGTCTGTGCCGCGGGCATCGCGCACGATGTGGGCAGGCTCATCACGGCGGCGCAGGATCGCGGCTGGGAGGTGGGTGTCATCGCCACGCCGCCGGCTGTCCGGTTCTTCGACGTCGCCGCGGTCGAGGCGCAGACGGGCCGCCCCATCCGTTCCGCCTGGCGGGCGCCCGGCGACCCTCGGCCCTTCCCGGACCCCGACGCGGTCGTCGTCGCCCCCGCCACCTTCAACACCGTCAACAAATGGGCCGCCGGGATATCGGACACCCTCGCGCTCGGCACCCTGTGCGAGGCGTACGGCCGCGGGGTGCCGGTCGGCGTCCTGCCCTGCGTCAACGAGGCACTCGCCGCCCACCCGGCCTACCGGGCGAGCCTGGAGCGGCTGAGCGGCATGGGGGTGCGGTTCGGCGACCCGTACGCCGGTGACGAGGACGAGGACGGCCCGCACCCGGAGTTCCGGTGGGAGCGCGCCCTGGACCTGGTCGCAACCCGCCCGTGAACCAAGCGGGTCCGGCAAAGCCGGGCGCGGCTCCGTGACGTCCTGAGGCGGCGCGGGGCCCTGCCGGTATGCGGCTCCGCCGCGCGACGCCCGCTGGACCGGCGACGGTCCGCCCCCGCACCCCGCACCCCGCACCCCGAGGCCCGGATCCGGCGCGCTGCCGGAAGCGACCGAAGTGCCCGTAGGCGAATTGCGGGGGACGCCGGAGCCGGACGGCTCCGGAATTAACTGAACGCGCGACGGTACTGACTTTTTGTCAATTCGAGCGCACTCGGTGGGAACTCGCCACCGTACTGACAAATTGTCAATTCGAGTCCACCCGACGGGAAAGGGGAAACCAGGGGGTCCCTTGTTCGGTCCGGGCGACCTGTGCAAAAGTGTCTCCGTCGGCCCGCGGGTCGCATTTTCCGCTGCGCACGCCGATGTAGCCGTTCGCCCTCCCTTCGAATGAGCCGTTTCCAGGGGAAGCGCGTAAAGCCGGGGTTCTGGAGGACCGTGGACGTGAAAGATGGGGTCCAGCAGGATTTCCCCGGCCCCGTTCCCCTGTACGACGTCACGGACGAACAGCTCGCCGCCGAGCTGAAGAAGGCCGCCGGGAAGAGGCCCGTCCACCACCCGGTCGGTGAACTGCTGGGCCGGCACTGGGAGGCCGCCTACTCCTACGCCCGGCTGCTCACGGACGGCGCGCATCCCGCCGGAATGCTCACCACGGCCGCATTCACCCGGCTCTTCGAGGACTCCGCGCGGCAGGGCGGACCGACGGCCGCCTGGCGGCCTCACCTGCTCGTCGCCATCCGGCGGCTGGCCGGGGAATGGGACACCGACCACAGGTACGCACTCCTGGATCCCGCCCTGCGGTCCGGACCGGGTACCAGGGAGCGCGCCGCGGTCCGGCTGCTGCCGCCGGAGAACAGGCGGCTCGTCTCCCGGGCCTTCCAGCGGTTGTCCGAACCGGCCCGCTGCCTGCTGTGGCACGTCGAGGTCGAGCGCGAGGACATCGCCGTCCCCGCGGCCCTGCTGGGAATCGACCCCGGGGACGCCGCCATGAGGCTGGCCCGGGCCCGCACGATGCTGCGCGAGGCCTGCCTGGACATCCATCGGGAGTACGCCCCCGACGAGCACTGCCGCCGCTATGCGCGCCTCCTGGACGTCTCCCTGCGGCGGGACGGCGGCCTCATCGACCTCGACCTGCGCCGTCACATGGACGGCTGCCCCCACTGTCACAACGCCGCCGAGCAGCTGGAGGGCTTCGGCCATCGGTTGCCGCTCCTGCTCGCCGAGGGCGTGCTCGGCTGGGGAGCGCAGGCATACCTCGACACGAGGGGCGCGCCAGAGCCTCGGTCCGAGGCTCCTCCGACGCCCGCGCCCTGGCCGGTCGGAGGGGAGCCGCTCATCGACCCGGCCGATGTCCGCCCGGCGCCCCCCGCCACAAAGATCCCGGCGCCCCCGGAGGCAGCCGCGCCCTTCGGCGGCTTCGGCGACGGGCCACCGGACGCACCCGGCGGCGGAATCGGCCGGCTCGCACGCGCCGAGTCGGCGGAGCCCGCCACGCGCTGCTCCGCCGGGCACCGGGCTCCGGGCCGCTCGCCCCAGCCGTGGCAGCTCGCGCTCGCCGTTGCCGCGGTCGGCGCGCTCGTTGTCGTACCCCTGGCCGTATGGTCCGGTTCCGGAGGACAGCCCGATGCGGTCGCGGCCAAGCCCTCCGGCTCGCCCGGACCGAGCAGTACCAGTGGCGCCGAATCCCCCTCATGGGTCGGCACCGCCGCCGTTGTACCCACGGGCGCCTTCGAGGGCCGGCTGCGCAACCAGGAGAGCGGACTGTGCGTCGGCCTCGACCGGAAGGACGCGGTCGCGGGCGCGGAGGCCGTGCTGGTCTCCTGCGACTCGTCCGCGACCCAGCAGTGGGCCTACACGGCCGACGGACTGCTGCGCAGCGCTGCCGCCCGGGACCTGTGCCTCGACTCCCATCTCGGCTACTCGGTGCAGCTCGCGGCCTGCGCGGGGCGTTCGGAGCCCTCCGGGAAGAACGTCCGCTACGCCTTCACCCGCCAGGGCAGCCTCATACCGGGCTGGAACCAGGATCTGGCCCTCACCCCCGCCTCGTCCGACCAGGACGCGGGACTCGTGCTCAAGCCGCGTACAGGGGACGGCACCCAGCGCTGGTTCGTGGACGCCTCGAACGCGCCGCGGGCGCACGCGGCGGACTGAGGGCCCGCCGTGGACCCACGCCGTGCCCGCCTCCCCGGCCGGGCCGGCGGGACACTGGTTTTGGCCGTCCCGGCCGTCATTCGTCCAGCAGGCTCAGCTCCGCCCAGATCGTCTTCCCCTCGGCGGTGTGGCGGCTGCCCCAGCGTTGGGTGAGCTGGGAGACCAGCAGCAGACCCCGGCCGCCCTCGTCGTAGGCCCTGGCCCGGCGCAGATGCGGAGCGGTGTGGCTGCTGTCGGAGACCTCGCAGATCAGCGTGGTGGCGTCATGGATCAGCCGGAGCCTGATCGGCGGATCGGCGTACCGTATGGCGTTGGTGGCCAGCTCGCTCACCACCAGCTCGGCCGTGAACACGCTGTCGTTCAGGTTCCAGGCCGAGAGCTGCCCGACCACATGCCTGCGCATCGCCGCGACCAGCGCGGGATCGGCGAAGATGTCCCAGGTCGCGACCTGGGAGGCGGGCAGTCCGTGGGTGCGGGCGAGCAGCAGCGCCACGTCGTCGTTGATGCCGCACTGCGGAAGCAGGGCCTGCAGGATCCGGTCGCAGGCATCGTCGAGCGAGCCCGTGACCTGCGCCGCGCCCGCGGTCTGCCCAACATCCACCACCGGTCCCGCGTCCGGGGTGGTGGCGGCCGCGGTGCCTGCCGCGAGAGCCGAACACAGCAGCCGGCGGCTCGCGTCGGCGTCACGGTCGCGGCCTTCGACCAGCCCGTCCGTGTACAGGCCCAGCACCGTGCCCACGGGCAGGTCGACCTCGGCCGATTCGAAGGGCAGTCCGCCCAGGCCCAGCGGTGGACCGCTCGGCAGCTTGATCTCCCGGGGCGGCTCGTCGGGCGGCATCACGACCGGCGCAGGATGACCCGCCCGGGCGAGCGAACACCGGCGCGAGACCGGGTCGTAGACCACGTACAGACAGGTGGCCCCCACCTCGCCGACCGCGCCATCGGGGCCGGTCTCCTGGGAGAGCCGCACGACCAGATCGTCGAGGTGGGTGAGCAGTTCGTCCGGCGCCAGGTCGATGTCGGCGAGCGTCTGCACCGCGGTACGCAGCCGTCCCATCGTCGCGGACGCCTGGATGCCGCGGCCGACCACGTCTCCGACGACCATCGCGACCCGCATCCCGGACAGCGGGATCAGATCGAACCAGTCGCCGCCCACCCCGGCACGGGCCGCGGGCAGATAGCGGGAGGCGGCGTCCAGAGCGGCGGTCCGGGGCAGCGTGCGCGGCAGCAGGCTGCGCTGAAGGGCGAGCGCGGTCCTGCGTTCGCGCGAGAAGCGCCGGGCGTTGTCGATGCAGACGGCGGCCCGTGCCGTGATCTCCTCGGCGAGCAGTACATCGTCGGGGGTGAAGGGGTCCGGCCGCCTGAAGCGGGTCAGCACGGCCACGCCGAACGTTCCGCCGCGGGCCATGATCGGCACCGACATCGTGGAGTGCACGCCGAATTCATGGACCCAGGAGCGGCGGGCCGGGTCCCGGTCGAGCCATTTTGTGAGCGAGGTCGCGGCGTCGGCCGCGACGATCGTGCGGCCGGTCACCAGGGAGTCCGCCTGCGGGGAGGCGTCGGGGTAGACACCGACCTGCCCCGGCTCGACCAGCGCCTCCGGGCAGCCGGGAGTCACCGACTGGTGGGCCGCCCGGCGCAGTGTGACCGGCGCGGCGGCCGGGGCCGGGCCCGGCTCGGAGCCGTCGGCGGGCGGGTCCAGCAGATCGACGGAGACGAAGTCGGCGAGCGCGGGCACGCACACATCGGCCAGCTCCTGTGCCGTGCGCGTGACGTCCAGGGCGGTGCCGATGCGGACACTCGCCTCGTTGACCAGCTGCAACCGCTCCCGGGCCAGATACTGATCCGAGAAGTCGTGCGCGGTCATGCACACCCCTCGTACCCGGCCGCCCCCGTCGGTGAGCGGTGCCAGCCGCACCAGCCAGGCATGCGCGTGGTCCTCTCCGCCCGAGCGCATGTACGTCTGCACGTCACGCCCCCGTCCGCAGTCCAGCACCTCCTGCGCCTGACGCTCGATCTCCTCGCCCTCCAGCCGCCCGCTGAGCTCCGACGGCCGCAGGCCCCGGATGTTCTCCTCGGGCAGTCCGAGGACCCCGGTCATCGCCTCGTTGACGCCGCACAGCCGGAGATCCTCGTCGTAGACGGCGAGAGCGCAGGGTGCCGCTTCCAGGGCGCTGCGCATCAGGGGTTCGCGGTCCGGGCAGGCACAGGAGCCCAGTGGGGTGACCACCAGCCATTCACCGCCGTGCTCGGGCCGGTGATGGGCCAGCAGCCACAGCCGCACGGCGTGGCCGTCACGATGCCGCAGCCCCACCGTGCCGCTCCAGCGGAAGCAGTCTTCTTCGGGTGCGGGGACAGCCTCCCCGGGGACGAGCAGCTCGGCGGCGGGGCGGCCCTCGGCCTCTCCGGGCTCGTAGCCCAGCAGCCGCCGGGCGTGCTCGTTCCACTGGACCAGTACGCCGCTTTCGTCGACGACGGCCCGGGCCGTGGCGGCACCGCCGGAGCGGGAGGGATGGACCGGGCTCATCGACGCAACTCCCTTGTGCGCACTCCCAGTGACCGAGCACATCACTCGTGTTCCAGCCTAGTGCGTGGCCGGATTTCGTACCTGGGCCGGGTGGGGTAGGGAGGACCGCAAGGCACCGGCGTTCGGCTGCTGCTGGTACCGCTCTCACCTGGTTCTGACCTGGGTGTATTTACCGGTGAGTACCCTCGCGGTAGCGTGTGCGTCATGCCAGCCCTCAACGTGGAGTTCAGCGACCGGGAACTGGAGGACCTGCGGCAGATCGCCAAGGAGCGCGGTACGTCGATGAAGGCCCTCGTGCGGGAGGCCGCCGCCGCCGACATCGCGCGGCACCGGGCGCTGCAGGAAGGCGCCGAGACATTCCGGCAGTTCTTCGCCGCGCATGCGCAGGAGTTCGCCGCCGCCTTCCCGGAGGACGAACCCGGCACCGGGAGCGAGGGGCGGGGCGCCTGAGCGATGGCCTCCTCCGTCATCCATATCGACGTGCCCTGGCTGCTGCAACGCCATGAGGAAGTGCTGCCGGAGCAGCCCGTGATCAACGACTTCTCCGCGTTGGTCGCCGCCGTCGCACGTCACCGCGTGGACCCGCCGCGTCTCGGCGTCGACTCCGATCCGGCCTGGCGTGCCACCGCACTGCTGCACACACTGGCGCTGCTCAAGCCACTGCCGTCGGCCAACGCGCGCTTCGCCTGCGCCACGGCGGTCGCCTACATGTTCGTCAGTGGCGCCGGTATCGACCCGCCGTACGGCGCCCTGGTCGACCTCACCCGCGACCTCATCTCCGGAAAGGCCGATGTCTACGCCGCCGCCGACCGGCTGCGGTCCTGGCAGATATGACGTTCCGACCGGACGTACCGACGCCGGGGCGGCCGAGGCCGGCGGGGCAAGCTCCGGATCGTCCACATAGTACGCATGGATTTTCGAAATCCGGTACGCATGTGCGATGTTGACACCGAGTCCTGACTGTTATTCACATTGGTGCCGATGTTGTTCATGTGCCTTGTTGGCAGTGAGTGACATGTGCAAGGGTTACTTTCCTGTGCATGGGCAATGCCGCCCCGAATCGCAGCCCGTCATTCACGGCCACAGGAGAGCTCAAAAGGCGCATCCTCCGACAGCCGCCTCGGCGCGGCCTTCACCCGCGGCCTTTCCCGTGCACCGCCTGCTTCGCCGAAACGGTCCGCACTGATCCGGCTCCTTTCGGCGACCAGAACTCCGTGTGCCGCCTTGCGCCGTGGAAGGAAACGCTCAGTGCACACCCCCCACCCCCCGCGTCCGTCCTACCCTCCCCGCCCCGGCATGGCGCCCGGGGAATCCGACGAAATCCTGGCCGGCCGGTTCCGGGGCCGTCCCGCCGGAGAGGTCACCCAGCCCGTCGCCCTCCTGATGGCCAGACACTGGCAGTCGGCGCACGACTACGCCGTCATCTGCCTCGCCTCCAAAGCCGACGTCGCCTCGATGGTCACCGCCACCGCCTTCCACCGCATACTCGGCCACCTCCAGCGTTCGGGGTCCGCGGCGGCCCTGCGGCCCCAGCTGCTCGTGGCGGTACGGGACACGGTCAGGGAATGGTCGGCGCAGGACGCGATATCCGGCGCTCTTCCCGAGCTGGACAAGCCCGCGGGCGGTCGCGGAATGCGCACCGCGAAAACCCTGACGCGAGAGAACCGCGGACTCGCCGAACGCTCCTTCCAGGCCTTGCCCGGACTCGCCCGCTGCCTGCTGTGGCACACGGAGGTGGAGGCCGAGCACATCTCGGTCCCGGCCGTTCTGCTGGGCATGGACTCCGAGAGCGCGGCGGCGGCACTGGAACAGGCGCGCGAACAGTTCCGGGCAGCCTGCGTACGGTCCCACCGGGAACTCGCGCCGACCGATGAATGCCGATTCCACAACCGGCTCCTCGACGTCCCCATCCGCCGGGGCGGCGCCCTGCTGCCGGACGTCGAACAGCATCTTCTGGAGTGTCGTTACTGCCGCTCCGCGGCAGAGCAGTTGAGCCATTTCGAAGGCGGACTCGGCGGGCTGCTGGCCGAAGCGGTCCTGGGCTGGGGAGCACGCCGCTATCTCGACTCCCGGCCGGGCCGCGCCGCGCGGACAGACCGCGGCGGGGGCGGTTCGGGCCTCGGGCGCAGGCGCCCCGGCGGCGGGCGCCACCGGCCGCTGTCCCCGGTTCCGGGGGTCGCCCGGCGCACCCTGCCGGGGGAGTCGAACACCCGGGCACTGCTGACCGGGGTGGGCATCGCGGCGGCAGGGGTGCTCGCGACATTCCTCGTCGTGGGCATGTGGTCGGACCACGACGGTGCCGACCCGGTCGCCTCCACCAGCGCGAGCGACGGCCGAACGTCGCTCACGCCCGGCCCCGGGGCGCCGCCCACCGGCCCGCCGCCGTCGAGCACGGCCGGGGTGCCCGTGGTCCCCCAGCAGACCAGGCTGCGCGATGTGGCCGACGGCCAGTGCCTCGACATCCGCGGCACGGTGAAGCCGGGCGCCTCCACACGGCTCGCGGCGTGCACGTCGGCGTGGACCCAGCAGTGGTCGTACGAGAGCGACGGGCTGCTGCGCAGCGTCGCCGACCTGGGGCTGTGCCTCGACTCCCGCTCCACGGCCGGGACCGCCACCCTCAGCCGGTGCGACGACGCCACCGGGGCGCACGTCGACGACGTCCGCTACGACCTCACCGTGCAGGGCGAGCTGCTGCCCCGGTGGAGCAAGGGCCTCGCGGTCACTCCCGCCGGTTCGGGAGCGGGCGCCGAGGTCGTCGTCAAGAACCGCGACGGCTCGGACCTGCAGCGATGGGCGACCGACGGGCAGACGACCAAGACCTGAGCGCTCCGCGCGAATTGCGGTTCATCGTCCGCGGGTCCGTCGTGGCCGGTCGCGCCCGCGCGGCGGAGCCGCATACCGACAGGGCCCCGCGCCCCCTCAGGGCGCCACAAAACCGGCGGGGGCTCCACACCGTCCGCCCAGGCGGCGCGGCGCCCCGGCGTTCACCGACGGGGCGCCGCGCCGCGTCGTTCACGAGACGACGTCCCGCGGCTCACCTCCGGCCACGAAGTCGGCCGCGTTCTGGACCGCCGCCAGCGCGATGCGTACGAGGGTCTCCCGGGTGACGCCGGCGACGTGCGGGGAGAGCACCACGTTCGGCGCCTTGAGCAGCCGGAGCGCCGCGGTGGGCGGTTCGGGGTCGAAGACATCGATCCCCGCTCCGGCCAGGGTGCCCTTCTCCAGGGCGTCCGCGAGCGCGTCCTGGTCGATCAGGGCGCCCCGCGCCGTGTTGATCACGAACGCGGTCGGTTTCATCAGCGCGAGCCGCCCCGCGTCCAGCAGATGCCGGGTCGCGTCGGTCAGCGGCGCGTGCAGGGTCACATAGTCGGACGTGCGCAGCAGTTCCTCGAGTCCGACATGCCGGGCGCCGCCGAGGCGTGCCTCGGTCTCCTCGTCCAGTCGGCTGGGACCGGCGTACAGGATGGTCATGTCGAAGGCGAGGGCGCGGCGCGCGACCTCCTCACCGATGTGGCCGAGTCCCACGATGCCGAGGGTCTTGCCGGACAGTTCGGTGATGGACTGCTGCAACCGCGGCAGCGCCCAGTCGGCGTCGACGAGCGCGGTGTGCGCCGGCACCAGCTGCTTGGCCAGCGCGAGCATCAGCGCGAAGGTCTGCTCGGCCACATTCTGCTTCTCGGCACCGCTGGAGCCGATGTTGCACACGGGCACGTTCCGGGCGCGGGCCGCCTCCAGATCCACGTAGTCGAACCCGTGGCTGGCGCACTGGATGAACTCCAGCCGGGGCGCGGCGGCGATGTGTCCGGCCGTGACCGGGCCGAGCCCGGTGACGATGACATGGGCCTCGCGCAGCGCCGCCGGATCCTCGTCGGTCCGCTCCACCACGGTGACACGCGCCTCGGCGGGAAAGATGGTGGCAAGCGCGGCGCCCGCCTGGCGCCCGCCCACATGCGGCGAGACTACGGCCAGGACGTTCTTGACTTCGGTCATGCGGATTCCTCGATCAGGTCGGCGGCCGTGACGGTGGCGGGAGTGGCGTGCCCGGACAGGGCGAGGGTGAGGTCGAACTCGGCGAGCAGGCAGCGGATGACGTGCTCGACGCCCGCCTGACCGTCGAGCCCGAGCCCGTAGGCGTACGGCCGCCCCACGAGCACCGCCCGCGCGCCGAGCGCCAGGGCCTTGAAGATGTCGTCGCCGGTGCGTACGCCGCTGTCGAACAGCACGGTGGTCCGGTCTCCGACCGCCTCCACCACCCGCGGCAGCGCGTCACCGGCCGCCACGGACCCGGCGACCTGCCGTCCGCCGTGGTTGGAGACCACCACACCGTCCATCCCGGCGTCGACGGCCCGGCGCGCGTCGTCCGGGTGCAGGATGCCCTTCAGCACGATCGGACCGTCCCAGTTCTCCCGCAGGAACGCCAGATCCGGCCAGGTCTTTCCAGGATCGGCGAACATGCCGACGAAATGCATCACGGCCGCGTCGGGGTCCTCGTGCACCGGCTTCGCCAGCCCCGCCTGGAACGCCGGGTCGGAGAAGTAGTTGGCCGTGCCCACGCCGTGCAGGAACGGCAGATACGCCTGATCGAGGTCGCGGGGCCGCCAGGCCAGCAGCGGTGTGTCGAGGGTGACCATCAGCGCGGTGAACCCGGCGTTCTTCGCCCGGGTCAGAAAACTGCGGGTGACCTCGCGGTCCTTGGCCCAGTACAGCTGGAACCAGCGCTCGCCGTCGCCCGAGGCCTCGGCCACCTGCTCCATCGGGGTGCTGGAGGCGGACGAGAGGATGTACGGCACGCCCTGGGTTGCCGCCGCCCGTGCGGCCGCCGGCTCCGCGTCCGGATGCATGATCGACAGGACGCCGACCGGAGCCAGGGCGAGCGGCGCGGGCAGTGAACGCCCAAGCACCTCGACGGACAGATCACGTTCGTGCACGTCCCGCAGCATGCGCGGCACGATCCGGCGGCGCCCCAGCGCCGCCCGGTTCGCCCTCGCGGTGCTGCCGTCGCCCGCGCTGCCCGCCACGTAGCCGACCGGCCCGGGCCCGAGCCGCTGCTCGGTGAGCTCCTCCAGCCTGGTCAGATCGGTGGGCAGCCGCGGTACGGCGCCCGTCATGCCGTTCAGGTAGATCTCGTACTGGAAGTCCGCCCAGTGCTTCGCCATCCGTACGTTCCGCCTCTCGTCCCCAGGACCGCGCTGTACGGCACGATCCTTGCGACTGTGACAAGGGGCGGTCCACCGTGGTGCGCACATTCTGACGCTGGGATCATCACTATGTGATAAATCAGCCGCCGCAAGCCAGGAGCCGGGTCCGGGACGAGATCGTGGCCGACCCTCGGGTGGTGGAGGCGGTCGTGGCCGCCGTCCACGAACAGGTGCCGGTGTACGCGGCTCTCGACGACCGCCGGCTCCCGGAGGTGCGCGCCATCGCGGCCTGGGGCGTGGACCGGCTGCTGCATCTGTGGGCCACCGACGCCTCGCTGGAACCCGCCGATCTGCGCCGGTTCCGCGGGATCGCGGCGGCGCGTGCCGCGGACGGCCGGCCCGTGCAGGCGGTGCTGCGCGCCTACCGGGTGGCGGGGACGGTCCTCACCGACGAGATCGCCGCCCGTGGGAGGGGTCTCACGGCGGCGGACGGGCTCGCGCTCGCCCGGGTGCTGCTGACCGCGCTGGACACCTTGTCGGAGGAGATGGCCACGGCGTACGCCGCGACGTCCGCGGACCTCGCCGGGGACCGCGACCGCGCGCTGCGCCTGCTCCTGGACGACCTGATCGCGGGACGGCACGCCTCAGGGGGCGCGCTGACGGACCGGTCGGCCCGGCTCGGCGTCCACCTCCCCGATCCGTACTGCCTGCTCGTGGCCGAACCGGCCGGCGCGGGCGGCTCGGACATGTCGTACGAGGCGGCTGCCGGACTGCTCGGCGCACTCGGCGGCGACGGTACGTCCCTGTCGACGGTCCGCGGCTCGCGCGCCGTCCTGCTGCTGCCCGCGAAGGCCACCGACCGGGCGCCCGCCGTCCTCGCCGAGCGCGGCTGGCGGGGGTGCGCGATCACGCGGGAGGGCCTGGACCGCGTCGCCATCGCCCACCGGCTGGCCGCCGACGCACTCGACACGGCGCCCGGCCACGCCCACCGGCCCGGCCGTGTCCTGGGCGACGCCGACGCGCATGTCCTCGCCCTGCTCGCCGGACATCCGGCCGCCACCCCGGACCACATCGCGCGCCTCGTCCTCGGCCCGCTGACCGAGCCCGGGCAGAGCCATCTGCTCCAGGCCCTGACCGCGTACATCGACGCGGGCTCGGCGACCGAAGCCGCGCGCACACTCCATCTGCACCCGCAGTCCCTGCGCTATCGCCTGCGCCGCGTCCACGCCCTGACGTCCCGCGACCCGCGCGACCCCTGGCAGCGCCTGACCCTGGACATCGCCCGGACGATCGGGGCGTGAGACGGCGCCACCGGCCTTGGGTCCCGCTGCGAGCCGGACCGCTGACCGCGGCAGGAATACCCGTCCCCCGGGGCGGGGAGCACGACAACATGAACCCGAGCCGGCCGCCGACCGCGGACCTGCGGCGTCTGCTGGACGAGCGCACCGCCGATCTGCAGCGGGTGAAGGCCGAGTACGACAACTACCGCAAGCAGGTCCGCCGCGACCGTCTCGCGGTACGCGAGGTCGCCACGGAGAACGTGCTGCGGTCGCTGCTGCCCGTGCTGGACGCCCTCGAAGCGGCCCGACGGCAGAAGGCCATGGACCCGGGGCTGCGGGCCGTCGCCGAGGTCCTCGAGGCTCAGCTGGGCTCCCTGGGGCTGCGAGCGTTCGGACAGCCGGGGGATCCGTTCGACCCCACGCGGCACGAGGCCGTGACCCACCTGGTCTCCCCGGCCGCCGTCCGCCTGACATGCACCGAGATCCTGAGCCCCGGATACCGGGTGGGCGGCCGGCTGCTGCGCGCCGCACGGGTCACCGTCACCGGGCCGCCCCCGGGCTGACCGCCTCGCGGCGGCCCTGCACTTTCTTCGCGAGCCGAGGAAAGCCCGTTCCAGGCCCGCAAAGCGGAATGTTTCAGGCCGATTGCCGAGGCATGCGAATCCGGCCATCTGGGTGTCGCTGACGGTCGGTACCCGTGCGATTACAGGGCAGGGGCGTTCAAATTCCGTAACTTCACGCCACTGTTTCAATACTCAAAGTTACCGAAATACAGGGGGTCGATGTGAGTTTCGTGTGCAGAGTCGGCAGACTCCGGCACGCCGAACCGGCACCAGACCGGACCGGCTCACGGCTTCAACGCCGCCGTGGGACCGGACCGGCACTCCGAATACGAGCGGAAGGATGCACACAATGCCGAACACCGCGCGCTGGGCAGCCACTCTCACCCTGACGGCCACCGCCGTCTGCGCCCCCCTCAGCGGATCCGCGCTTGCCGCCCCGAACGCCCCCGCCTCCCTCTACGCCCCCTCGGCTCTGGTCATGACCACGGGCCACGGCCAGAGCGCCGCAGTCGCCACGCCGCAACGCGCTGTCACGCTGAGCTGCGCCCCGAGCGCCTCCGGCAGCCACCCGGACGCCACCGACGCCTGTGCCGATCTGCGCGCCGTGGGCGGCGACCTGAGTCAGCTGTCGCCCAGGGCAGGCGTCTTTTGTACGAAGCTATATGACCCTGTGGTGGTCACCGTGCAGGGCGTCTGGCAGGGCAAGCGCGTCGACTACGAGCGTACGTTCACCAACGAGTGCGTGAAGAACTCCTACGGGACGGCTGTCTTCGCGTTCTGATAGACGCGGATCGCATGGCGACCGTGCACATGGAACCAGGGCTTGTGGCTGGGGAGCGTGAGCCCTGACGCGGAACGCCAAGTGATCTCGCAACGGGTCCGGCCGGACGGAGTGGGGCCGTCCGGCCGGACCCCGGTAACAACGGCAGACGAGGACCGGCGCCCAGGCGCACGGTCCTCGCTGTCGTATACGACCGAGCTGCCTCCGGGCTTTGCGGGAGCATCGGACTCACTCGTGCGGGTAGGGTCCTTCTGGCACATCGGCTGCCTGGGTTTCGGGTTCGTGGCCGCTTCCACGCTCGTGGGGGCGGCTTCCGTGTGTGACCAGGACGCCGCCCCCGTAGAAAGCAACGACATGACCTCCACGCCTCCGTCCCTCCTCACCGCCCCCGAGCGCCCCGCGGAGCCCGAGGACATCCGGCTCGTCGTCACCGACATGGACGGCACACTCCTGGACGGCACCGGAGGGATCCCCGAGGGCCTGTGGCCGCTCCTCGACCGGCTGCGCGAGCGCGGGGTGCTGTTCAGCCCGGCCAGCGGACGCCAGTACGCCACGCTGGCACGGCAGTTCGCCGAGGCGGGCGACGGGATGGTCTTCGTCGCCGAGAACGGCACCTACGTCGTACGCGACGGCGTGGAGCTCAGCTCCGACACCCTGGACGCGGCGGTGGCCGCCCAGGTCGTCGAGACCACGCGACGGCTCACGGCCCGGGGATCGGACGTCGGGGCCGTCCTGTGCGGCAAGAAGTCCGCCTACGTCGAGCGTTCGGACGAGGCCTTCCTGGCCGAGGCGCGGCGGTACTACGCCCTGCTGCGGCCCATCGAGGACCTGACCGCGGTCGAGGACGATTTCCTGAAGGTGGCCCTCTACGACTTCGGTCCCGTGGAGCGGTCCACCGCCCCCGCGCTCGAGCCGCTCATATCGACCCACCAGGTGGTCGTCTCCGGCGAGCACTGGGTGGACGTCATGAACGCCACGGCCAACAAGGGCGCCGCCGTCCGCAGGCTCCAGCAGGAGCTGGGCATCACCCCCGCCCAGACGATGGTGTTCGGCGACTACCTCAACGACCTCGAGATGCTCGACACGGCGGAGTGGTCCTTCGCCATGGCCAACGCCCACCCGGACGTGCTGCGGCGGGCCCGCCACACGGCGCCCGCCAACACGGACAACGGGGTACTGCGTACCATCGCGCGCCTGCTGCGCCTTCCGGAGCTTTCCTGACGCTGACGTCGGCGCGGCCTAGCCGCGGAGATCGTTCACCAGCACGGCCGCCCCGTCGAAGCGCCCCGCCTTCAGATCGCCCAGGGCCCGCCGGGCCTCGGACAGCGGATACCGGTGCGTCGTCGCCCGTACGCCGTAGCGGGCGGCGAGCTCGAGGAACTCCCGGCCGTCCCGGCGTGTGTTCGAGGTGACGCTGCGCAGCTCCTTCTCGTAGAACAGCTCGCTCTCGTAGCGCAGCACCGGTACGTCGCTGAGATGGATCCCCGCGACCGCGAGCACCCCGCCGCGGTCCAGTGCCCGCAGGGCCACGGGCACGAGATCCCCGGCCGGCGCGAACAGGATCGCCCCGTCGAGCGGCTCCGGTGGCGCGTCACGGGCACCCCCCGCGGACGCGCACCCGAGGTCCAGGGCCAGCCTCCGGGAGGCCTCGTCCCGGGTCAGGACGTGCACGGTGGCCCCCTGCGCCAGCGCGACCTGCGCGCACAGATGAGCGCTGCCGCCGAACCCGTACAGGCCAAGACGCCCGCCGCGGGGCAGTGAGGTACGCAGCAGCGCGCGGTAGCCGATGATGCCCGCGCACAGCAGCGGCGCGAGCGCCACGTCGTCCACATCCGCCGGCAGCCGGTAGGCGAAGGCGGCCGGCACGGTGGTGTACTCCGCGTACCCGCCATCGGCGTCCCAGCCCGTGTACTCGGAGGCCGGGCACAGGTTCTCCGCCCCGCGCGAGCAGTAGCGGCAGCTGCCGTCCGTGCGCCGGAGCCACGCGACGCCCACCCGGTCGCCGTCGGCCCACCCGCTCACGTCCGCCCCGGCCCCGGCCACTTCGCCCACGACCTCGTGCCCTGGCGTCACCCCCGGCCGGCGCACCGGCAGGTCACCCTCGGCCACGTGCAGATCCGTACGGCACACCCCGCACGCCCGCACACGGACCAGCAGTTCGCCGGGCCCCGGCACCGGGACGGGACGCTCCGTCCAGCGCAGCGGCTCCTCTTCGACGGGACCCGGTCGGTCCACCACCCATGCGCGCATCGCCCGTGCCTTGTCCCGTCCTCGGCTGCCCCTTTCCAGTGTCGGGCAGGACGGAGGTTCGGCGCGCGGCGCGGCCCGGGCCTGGCTAGCGTGAGGAACGGAATCCAGGAGGCCGCACGGGGAAGGTCGAACGCCATGGCGGTACAACCCGAGGGAACGCCCTGCTGGGCCGACGCGATGTTCAGCGATCTCGAAGGAGCCAAGAGCTTCTACGGGGACGTCCTCGGCTGGACCTTCGGCGAGTCGTCCTCCGAGTACGGCAACTACACACAGGCGTACGCCGACGGCAAGGCGGTCGCCGCCGTCGTGCCGCCCATGCCGGGACAGGAGGGCCAGTCCGCCTGGTGTCTGTACCTCGCCACGCCCGACGCCGCCGCGACCGCGGGCAGGATCAGAGAGCACGGGGGCGAGGTGCTGATGGAGCCGATGCAGGTGGGGGACTTCGGCACCATGGTGCTGGTCCGTGACCCCTCCGGCGTGTTCTTCGGTCTGTGGCAGGGCGGTGTCCACGAGGGTTTCGAGGCGAGAGGCGTGCCCGGCGCATACTGCTGGGCCGAGGTGTTCACCCGGGCACCGGAGAAGTCCGACGCGTTCTTCCCCGCCGTCTTCCCCTACCGGGCGAAGCAGATCGAGGACGACGCGATCGACTTCCGTATCTTCGAACTCGACGAGGGACCCGTGCTCGGCCGGATGAAGATGACGGACGATTTCTCGCCGGAAGTTCCGCCGTACGTGAACGTGTACTTCACCGTCGACGACTGCGACGCGGCAGTCGAGCGGGCGACCGGCCGGGGCGGCATTCTGCGGTTCGGCCCGATGGGGAGCCCGTTCGGCCGGATCGCCGCACTGAGCGATCCGCAGGGCGCGAACTTCTCGGTCATCGACGTCACCACCACCGAGGGCCGGATGCCGGAAACAACCGATGTGTCATGAATCCTGAGGGCCGCACCCGGACCCGGAGGGGCACCAGCGGCGTGGCATGATCGGGGCATGCCTGAACGTGTTGTGGCCGCCTGTGACGGGGCTTCGAAGGGAAACCCCGGACCCGCCGGATGGGCCTGGGTCGTCGCCGACGACGACGAGGTCCCGAGCCGCTGGGAGGCCGGCCCCCTGGGCACGGCGACCAACAACGTCGCGGAACTCACCGCGCTGGAGCGCCTGCTGACCGCGGTCGAGCCGGGCGTCGCGCTGGAGATCCGGATGGACTCCCAGTACGCGATGAAGGCGGTCACGACCTGGCTGCCCAACTGGAAGCGCAACGGCTGGCGGACCGCGGCCGGCAAGCCCGTCGCCAACCAGGACCTGGTGGTGCGCATCGACGAGCTGCTCGACGGGCGGGAGGTCCAGTTCCGCTACGTTCCCGCGCACCAGGTCGGCGGCGACCCCCTGAACGACTTCGCGGACCGCGCCGCCAGCCAGGCGGCCGGAGGGCAGGAGCCGGCGGGCAGCGCGTACGGGTCCCCGGAGCCGCCGCCGTCGTCCCCCGGACCCGCGGGGCCGGGTGCGGCCCGGCGGGCGGAGCCCGCGCGTAAGCGGGCGTCCGCGTCCGCGCGCACGCTCAAGGCGAAGTTCCCCGGACGGTGTGTGTGCGGGCGCTCCTATGCGGCGGGTGACTCCATCGCGAAGAACGCGCAGGGGTGGGGGCACCCGGAGTGCCGCTCCGAGGCCTGAGCACTGCGCCTGAGGCGCGTGACCGTCCGCGGGTCCGTCGTGGTTCTCGCGCCCGCTTCGCGCAGCCGCGTGGCGCCAGGGGCCCCGCGCCCTTGTAGGGCGTGCCTCGTGCCACCGCGCCTCGTGCCGCACAATCACCGCGCCCCCTTGCTCCCCTGGAGCACTTGCCCGGCCTGAGAGCGGTGGAGTCGCCGTATGCAGCCGGGCGGAGTACACCGGAAGAGGGGCGGTGAGCGGTGCGGGAGGTGACTTCCATGGCGGACGGCACGGGGGTCCCCGCCGCCTTCGACACCGGCATGGCGATCCTCGATGCCTTGTTCACCCGTTCCCCGATCGGCCTGATCGTCCTCGACACCGAGTTGCGGGTGCTGCGCGTCAACACCGCCACGCCGCCCATGCAGGGTCTGCGGGAGGCGGACCTGGTGGGCCGGCCCTTTCCCCGCTCGCACCATGTGGCGGAGCCGGAGAAGATCGAGGCGCTGCTGCGCGGGGTGCTGGACGACGGCGTACCGTTGCGGGACCGGATCGTGCGGGCGAGTCCCCCCGTCTACCACGGTCGCGAACGTCAGTACGAGGTTTCCGTGTTCCGCCTGGAGGCACCGGTCGGTACGGTCCTCGGCCTGGCGCTGACGGTGGTGGACGTGACCGACCGGGAGAAGGCCCGTGTCCGGCTGGCCGCCCTCGACGCCGTGCGTCAGCGTGTGGGACGCACCCTGGACGTGGCGTCGACCTGCCAGGAGCTGGTCGACGCGGTAGTACCCGCCTTCGCGGACGTCGCGGTCGTGGAGGTGGTGGACGCCGTGATCCGCGGCGACGACCCTCCGCTCGCCCCCCTGCCACGCGACGCCCGGCTGCGCCGTGCCGCCTTCCGCAGCAGCGCCGGAGAGGGCCGGTCCCAGGCGCACCCCGTGGGAGACGTGCGCGCTCTGCCCGGACCGACGCCGTACAGCCAGGCCCTCACCGACCTGCGGTCCCGTGCTGTGAGACTGCACTCCGGCCTGCCGTGGCTGGCAGCCGACCCCCCTCGCGCCCGTGCCATCCGCGAGTCCGGGGCGCACTCCCTCCTCGTCGTTCCGCTGGACCTGCGCGGCACGGTGCTGGGGCTGGTGAGCCTGTACCGCTCCCGGACGGCCGGCGCCTACGACGAGGCGGACATCGAACTCGCCCGCGACGTCGCCGGGCACACCGCGCTGTGCATCGACAACGCCCGCCGCTACACCCGGGACCACACGGTCGCGGCGACCGTCCTGCGGCACATGCTCCCGCTGCACCCCGCGTGCCACACCGCGCTCGAGGCCGACGGGATCGCCCGGACCGGCGGCGGAGGCAGCGGCTGGTTCGACACGATCGCCCTCTCCGGCGCCCGCACCGCCCTGGTCGCGGGAACGGTCTGGGGAGAGGGCCTCGCCGCCACGGCGACCGTCGGACAGCTGCGCACCGTGGTCCACTCCCTGGCCGCGCTCGACCTGGACCCGGAGGAACTCCTCGCACGTCTGAACGACACAGCGACACTGCTGGCCGCCGAGCGCGCCGACCTGCCGCCTACCAACCCCCTGTACCGTGAACCGGCCGGCGCACACTGCGTGTACGCCGTCTACGACCCGCTGACCCGGACCTGCACCGCCGCTCGCGCCGGATACCCGGCACCCGTGATCGTCCGTCCCGACGGAACCGTCGACCGCCTGGAAACCCCGGCCGGTCCCGCGCTGGGCAACACGGACCGCGCCCCGTTCGCCGCCGACTCCATCCCGCTCCCGCTCGGCAGCATGATCGCCTTCCCTGGCACCCCGGCCCTCGCCGCCTGTCTCGCCGCTACCGAGAGCCCCCTCCAGAAGGAGGACGGCCACCATTCGGTGCACGACCTGTGCGACGACGTCCTCTACAGCCTCCCGCCCGGCATCCAGAACGGTGATGTCGTCCTCCTGCTGGCCCGCACTCGGGGCTTCCCGCCCGATCGCGTGGCCACCCGGCAGCTCGACGACACGCCCGCAGCCGTCGCCATGGCACGCGAGTACACCCGTGACACGCTCGCCGAGTGGAGCGTGGCGGAGGAGACCGCGCTGAACGCCGAGCTCATCGTCAGCGAACTGGCCACCAACGCCCTCCGCTACGGAGGCCCGCCGCTGGAACTGCGCCTCATCCTGGACAGGGGACTCACCTGCGAGATGAGCGACGGGCGCGACACGGCGCCCCATCTGCGGCACGCCCGCACCACCGACGAAGGGGGGCGCGGGCTGTTCATCGTGGCGCAGCTGTCCCAGGCGTGGGGGACCCGCTACTCACCCGACGGCAAGACGGTCTGGACCGAGCTGGCGCTCAGCCCGGCGTGATGCGCGGTGTCCGAGGGAGCACCGCGCGGGCGGCGTCACCGGGATTGCGTCCTCCGGGGGATTCGCCCGCGCCCAGCCGCCCGTTCGCGCTTCCGGCCGCCCGGTGGCGCCGTTGAAGGGGTGTGACGAGCAAGCACACCTCTCTGCCGCCGGAATTGCGGGAACTGATCGAGTCGGGCCCCATGGCCCATCTGAGCACCATCAACCCCGACGGAAGCCCGCAGGTGACCGTCATCTGGATCGGGCTGGACGGCGACCAGATCGTCAGCGGCCATATGTCGCGGCATGTGAAGGTGCGGAACGTGACTCCTCCCCCGGCTGGAGCCGGGGGCTTCTCGCTATGCCGGGTTGGCGTCGCGACGGACCAGCCCGGCCCGTAGAACGTTGGTGGCTGCCACGGTGTCGGCGTGCGCGTGGTGGCCGCAGGCAACGCAGTGGAACTTTTCCTGTGTGGGCCGGTTCTCCTTGGGGGTGTGCCCGCATTCGGGGCAGGTGCGGGAGGTGTTGCGGGGGTCCACGGCGATCACTTCCCGTCCGGCGCTTTCAGCCTTGGCGTGCAGGATCGTCAGGAACACCCCCCATCCGGCATGGTTGATCGACTTGTTGAGCCCGGCTTTGGCAGTGGCCCCGTTGGGCAGGAAGCAGCCCGGCTGGTCGGTGTCGGGCTTGGGTCGTGGGGCCTTGCTCATGTTGCGGATCTTGAGGTCTTCGTGCGCGATGAAGTCGTGTGCGCGGACCAGGCCGAGCGCGGTCTTGTGTGCGTGGTCGAGCCGCTGGCGACGTACCCTGCCGTGGAGTTGGGCAACCTTGTCCACCGCGCGCTGATGGTTGGCGGTCCGGTCCTTCGCCTTGCATCGCGGGAACCGGGACAGAGCCTGCTGCGCTGCCTGGAGCTTCTGGGATGCACGTTGGCCATGGCGCGGGTTGGGCACGAACTCGCCGTTCGAGTCGGCGAGGAAGTTCGCGATGCCCAGGTCGATACCGGCAACGGAGCCGGTCGCCGGCAGCGGCTCCGGTGCAACCTGCTCGGTGGTCAGCACGACGTACCAGCGCTTGCCCTCACGCTGATGGTCTTGACCTTTCCCACCACCGGGCGGTGCTGGTTGACCTTGACGTGGCCAACGCCCTGGAAGCGGACGCGGGTGACGGGGTCGTGCGGGGTGGAGTCCCACCGGCAGCCGTCCCCGTCCTTGGGAAAGTCCACCGGGTCGAACCAGTTCACCCCGCGAAAACGCGGGTAACCAGGCGTGTCACCGGACTTGACCCGGCGGAAGAACGCGGCGAACGCCTTGTCGAGACGGCGTAAGGTGGCCTGCTGCGAACTGAACGACCAGCGGCCCTGACGCTCCGGATCGATCGCCCGGATCCCCGTCCTACTTTGCGGGGTCCTGCGGCGGCGCACCGCTGAGCATCGTCAAGGACTACATCGAGAACCAGAAACGCCCGGGATGACCATCACCCCCAGGCGCAGCGATCTCCGGCGCTTCGCGCCTCCCGGCCAAGGACCGCATTCCCGCCCGGCCTGAAGGGCAGGATTCCCTGCAAAGAACAAGGGATGGAGCGGGACCCGCGGGTCGTGCTGTCCTTCGACGCCCCGCGGGTCCCGGGCGCGTTCCTGAACGAATACGCCGTGCTCAGGGCGCGCGCCACCGTGCGGCCGAGCGAGGACGCATGGGATCTGCTCGACCGGCTGGCCAGGGTCTATGTCGCCCCCGACGCCGGCTGTCCGAGGCCCAAGGGCCCCGGGTACATCACGCGCTACTCCGTCGAACGCGTCGGCGGAGTCGGCCCCTGGGCGCCCCCCTCACATTGAACGGCGTCCCGCGCCCGTCGGCTCAGTCCGTGTCGAAGGTGTAGAACGCCTTGTGGTCCAGCAGGTCGGCCGGGCGCACGTCGTTCCACGGCTTCATGGTCTCGTCGAGGTCGACGACATCCGGTGTTCCGGCCGGCGGCACATAGCCGGAGTCCGGGTGGCGCTGCTGCCACTCGGCCCACAGTTTGTCGATGAAGGCGTGGTGCAGCCAGAAGACGGGGTCGTTGGGGGAGACCCCGGTCGCCATCTGGCCGCCCACCCACACATGGACGCGATTGTGCAGATTGACGCCGCGCCACCCCTCCAGATGATTGCGGAAGCCGTCCGAGGAGCTGTTCCAGGGCGCCATGTCGTACGTGGACATGGCGAGCACGGAGTCGACCTCCGCCCTGGTGGGCAGTTCGCGTACGCCGCTGCCGAGTGAGCGCCGCAGAAACGTACGGGCGTCCACGCGCACGGAGACGGTCCAGTTGCCGCCTGCCGCGGCGAACGGGCCGTCCATCACCCGTCCGTCCAGGGTGCGCCCCGTACCGCCGAGGAAGTCCGGCGCCCACAGCGAGGAGCGCGGTGAGCGGTCACGGGTCCAGTCCCAGTAGGGCAGTGCGACGGAGGAGTCGACCGACTGGAGTGCCCGCTCGAACTCGATCAGGAATCTTCGGTGCCAGGGCAGGAACGACGGGGACCGGTGTCCCGTCCGCTCGCCCGTGTCGGTGTCGCCCATGATGAAGGTGTTGTGCGTCGTGACGAAGGCGTCGTAGCGGCCACTGCGCTTGAGCTCGATGAGCGAGGCGACCAGCCGCCGCTTCTCGTCGGCGGTGAGGTCAGCCTGGTTCTTGCGTACGGTCATGTGCGGGATGCTCCGGAACTTCTCTGTGCGGGCGGTCAGTTGAACGGGACGAGCGCCGCGCCCCGCAGTTCCACGACGGCGGCGCGGGCGGCGTCGCGGGGGCTCGGAACGGGGTCGTAGTGGCTGACCACACTGATCCAGGTGCCGTCCGCGTTGCGCATCACATGCAGCTCGGCCCCGTCGATGAACACGCCGTACCCGTAGCCGTGGTGGTGATGACCGCCCATGGTGGCCCGGCCCTGTATCCGGCGGCCGAGGTACACCTCGTCGAAGGGCACGGGCTCACCGTGAGCGTGCCCGGAAGCGGGGGAGGAGGGCCGGCCGGCGGCCTGTGCCGGGGCGGCGAGTGCCTGTGCCGGCTCGGCGACTGCCTGGAAGCCGGCGGTGGCGGCGACGGCGGCCCCGGCCGCGAGAGCGTGACGGCGGGAGAGTTCGGGCATACGAAGTCCTTCCGGATGGAGGGGGGTTGGAGTCCTGTCCTGCCTATCCGTCACCGCGCCGGCCCGGGAAATCGAACGGAACCGGTTGGCCGAGATCCGGACAATTGCTGGCATGTCCTGCAAAGCTGAACAAAGATGATCTTGTTGCGGATGACCCTCCATGGGTGCCGGATGTGGAAATTCCGTTCCACGGGCGGACCTCGGGAAGGGATCCTTCGCGGCCCGCCGGTCGGGGGTGACGCCGCTCACCTCGCGCATATGACGCGAACCGGAGCCCATGGATCCGGGACGGGGGCCCGCCGGCACCGCCGATGTGCGGGGGTACCGGCCGTGTGCGCCCGGTTGGGTGAATGGCAATTCACCGGCTAGGGTGAATTTCCATTCACCCCGATTCCCGCCACCGCCGGAGCAGCCCATGCCCCCGATACCCGCCCCGTCCGACGGGCCGGACGCCCCCGCCGAGCCGGTGCCCCGGACCGGGGCGCGCGCCCGGCTGACGGTGCCGGTGCTGGCCTTCGGCGGCATTCTCATGGCGGTCATGCAGACGGTCGTCGTCCCCCTGCTGCCCGACCTCCCCCGGCTCACCGGCTCCTCCGCCGGCACCGTCTCGTGGATGGTCACGGCCACGCTGCTGGCCGGGGCGGTGCTCACACCGGTGCTGGGACGGGCCGGGGACATGTACGGCAAGCGGCGTGTGCTGGTCATCGCCCTCGGGCTGATGACGGTGGGCTCGGTACTGTGCGCACTGTCGTCCGACATCGGCGTGCTCATCGCGGCCCGCGCGCTGCAGGGGGCCGCGGCGGCGGTCGTCCCGCTCTCGATCAGCATCCTGCGCGACGAGCTGCCGTCCGAACGCACCGGATCCGCCGTCGCGTTCATGAGTTCCACCGTGGGCATCGGCGCGGCCCTGGGGCTCCCGCTCGCCGCGCTCGTCATCCAGTACGTGAACTGGCACGCCATGTTCTGGGTGACCACCGCACTGGGGGCCGCCGGTCTCGTCCTGGCCTGGTGGGCCGTTCCCGAGTCGTCGGTCCGTGCCCCCGGCCGCTTCGACGTCCTCGGCGCGCTCGGGCTCGCCGCCGGGCTGGCCAGTCTGCTGCTGGGAGTTTCCCAGGGCGGTCAGTGGGGCTGGGGAAGTCCCAGGATCCTGGGACTCTTCGCGGCCAGCGTGCTGATCCTGGCGCTGTGGTGCCTCCAGCAGCTGCGCGCCGAGCGGCCCCTGGTCGATCTGCGGCTCGCGACCCTGCCCCGGGTCGCCCTGCCCCACCTCACCGCCCTCCTGGTCGGCTTCGGCTTCTACGCCAACTCCCTGGTGACCGCACAGCTCGTCCAGGCCCCGAAGGCCACCGGCTACGGACTGGGCCTGTCGATCGTGGGCAGCGGCCTGTGCCTGCTGCCCGGCGGGGTGACGATGCTGCTGTTCTCGCCGGTCTCGGCGCGCATCTCGACGGCGCGCGGTCCGCGCATCACCCTCGCCCTCGGGGCGGCCGTCCTCGCTCTCGGCTACGCCGTACGCATCGCCGACAGCAGCCGGCTGTGGATGATCATCGCGGGTGCGACGATCGTGGCCACCGGTACGACGCTCGCGTACTCGGCGCTGCCCACGCTGATCCTGCGTGCCGTCCCCTCCGGCCAGACCGCGTCGGCCAACGGCGTGAACGTCCTCATGCGCACCGTCGGCCAGGCCACCTGCAGCGCCGCCGTCGCCGCGGTCCTGGTCCACCACACCCGTCCCGTCGCCGGGGCCCCCGTCCCCACCCTCCACGGTTATCTGCTGGCATTCGCGATGGCGGGTACGGTCGCCCTGGTGGCCTGTGCCGCCGCCCTCGCCATTCCCGGGGACCGGCCCTCCGGGCGCACCCGGCGGGCCCGGGGGCGGACGACGGCCACCCTCGACGATGCGATGGAAGGAGCATGAGCACCGTGACCAGCCCGCGCGCCACGGCTCCCACGAGCCGTACGGACGCGATGCGGGCGCACCGTGACGCCACGGACGCCCCCGCGTCGCGCCGTGACGCCGGGGCGACCAAGGCCGCGATCCTGCGAGCCGCCCGCCATCTCCTCGCCCGGCAGGCCCACGCGGACATCACACTCAAGGCGGTCGCCGACCGGGCAGGGGTCAGCCCGCCGCTGATCCTGAAGTACTTCGGGAACAAGGACACGCTCTTCTCGCAGGTCATGTCCTTCGAGACGGACGCGGTCACGCTGCTGGACGCGCCGCTCGCGGAACTCGGCCGGCATATGGTCCGCCATGTCCTGGTCAGCCAGACCGAGCAGGGCGCCGACCCGGTCCTGCGCATCGTGTTCGCGCCCCTGCACGGCGAGCAGGGCGACATCCTGCGCGCCAACTTCCGTACACAGGTCACCGAACGCCTCGCCGGGCGCCTGGACGGGCCCGACGCGGGCCTGCGCGCGGAACTCGCCGTGGGCGCGCTGCTGGGTCTCGGCGTGATGTTCGGCATCGCGCGCGGATCCCATCTGTGCGCCGCCGAGCTCGGCGACATCGTGGACCGCTGGGCACCGGCCGTCCAGGCGCAGCTGACCCCCAGACCCGAGCCTGCCCCCGGCCCTCCTGGCCCGAGCCTGCCGCCGGCCCTCCAGACCTGAGCCTGCCCCCGGCCTTCGTCGCGACCCGGCTCAGGCCACCCCTCGTGGCCGGAACTGGATGCTGATCCGGGGTCCGCTCGCCCGGGCGCTCTTCGGGATCGCGTGCTCCCAGGTCCGCTGGCAAGAGCCGCCCATCACGATCAGGTCGCCATGTCCGAGCGGACGCCTGATCGCCTCTCCGCCGCCGCGCGGTCTGAGCGCCAGATCGCGCGGCGCGCCCACGGAGAGGATGGCGACCATGGTGTCCTCGCGGGCGCCGCGGCCGATCCGGTCCCCGTGCCAGGCCACGCTGTCGCGGCCGTCACGGTAGTAGCACAGCCCGGCCGTGACGAAGGGTTCTCCCAGCTCGGCGGCGTAGTGCGCGGACAGGGTGAGGCGCGCCTCCTCCAGGACCGGGTGCGGCAGCGGATCACCGGCGCGGTAGTGCGACAGCAGCCGGGGCACGTCCACCGTCTGGTCGTACATCCGGCGCCTCTCGGCGTGCCACGGCACGTCGGCGCAGAGCCTCTCGAACAGGGCATCCGCTCCGCTCAGCCAGCCGGGCAGCAGATCGATCCAGGCCCCGGCACCGAGCACAGTACGCCGCACCCCGTCGAGGGGGCCGAGCCGGACGTCGTCCGTCTGGTCGAACAGGGAGCCCTGGAGGTGCATGGCCATGCGGTCAGCGTACCCCTGTATTCGAAAATCTGTTCTGATCTCCTCGAGGTGTGCGCCGGATCATGGACGGTATTGCGTCAACTCCTTTGCTGCGAATCAACCTTGCGCGCATGAGCGACGTCTTGATCGACAACGGCGGGCGGTACGCCTCTTCGCAACCCTTCGCGACCGTTCAGGAGTGAACTCCCGCGCGGGCGTCCCGGGTGGTATACGCATCGTGTAGAGAACGTGTGTATAGATGCCGGATCCCGTGCCTCCGCCGCTGTCCAGCTCACCCCGTCGTCGTGCCGGCCGCGCCGGCCGACGGCAGACGGAAAGGCATTCATGTACGGCAAGGCATGCGCCCCGGAATACCAAGGTGCTCTGACCTCTCTCTCGGTCAACTCCTCTCTCACGGACGTGCTGGCCGCGGGCACGGAGCAGTTGCGCGCCGCTGAACGCGCGGGCGCCCGGGGTGAAGCCGCGCGCTCCGGCCTGGCCGTGGCCGAGGCCCACCGCCGGCTCGGCCAGGTCGCCGACGCGGACCGGGCCTGGAAGGCGAGCTACCGCACCGCGCGGGACGCCGGTGACACCGGGGCCATGGCCTGGGCCCTGTGGAGCGGCGGCACCCTGGCCCGGCAGCGGGGCGCCCTTCCGCTGGCCTGGCGGCTGCTGCGGCTCGCGGCCGACCTCGGCGAGCGGGCCGGGGACGTGGTCGTGCGCGGATACTCGCTCGCGGGCATGGCCGAGACGGGCCGCATCCAGGGCGACTACGAGGCGGTGACCGCCCTGCACGAACAACTCCTGGCCGAGGCCCGCCGCAGGGGCGAGGCACGCCACACCGTGTGGGCGCTTGAGGGCATCGCCCAGATACACCGCAACACCGGCTCGTACGACACCGCCTACGCCATGTTCGAGGAGGCGGCCGAGATCGCCTCCCGCGCCGACGACCGCCGCGGCCATGCCTGGGCGCTGCGCGGGCTGGCCGACATCCTCTCGGCGCGCGACGGGGATGCCGACCGCGCCCTGGAGCTGCTCGCCCGGGCCGAGGCCGACTGCGTGGAGATGAACCTCGCCGGAGCGCTGGCCTACAACCACAAGATGCGCGGCAACGTCCTGTACCGCACGGGCCGTTACGAGGAGGCACGCGACGTCTACGCGCGGGCGCTCGCGGAGTTCGAGGAGATGAGCGAGCCGCGCGGCCGGGCCCTCGCCCGGCTGGGCCTGGTCAAGTCGTTCGCGCGGCTGGGCCGCGACCGCGACGAGACCCGCCGCGACCTCGATGAACTCGCGCGCGGCCTGGACGGGATCGGGCTCAGGCACGGCCGGGAGATGGTCCATCGGGCCTATGAGGAACTCGGGTTCTCGGCCGCGGAAGGGGCCCGGCGGTGACCGCGCGGTCCACGGCGGACGTCCTCGGCCGCGCGTCGGGGCCGGACGCCGGACGGGTCGTGCACCGGGCGCGCACCCTGGTGGCCCCCGCCCTCGCGGACGCGGTCGCCACCCTCCACCCCTGGGTCGCCGGTATGGCGGACTACGCGCTCGGCCGCGAGGACGGGCCGTCCGGCCCCCGCCAGGGCAAGGGGGTACGGCAGGCGCTGGCCGTCCTCGGCGCCGAACTGGCCGGGGCCCCCGCCTCCGAGGGCGTACCGGGCGCCGTAGCCGTCGAACTGGTGCACACCTTCTCCCTGGTGCACGACGACATCATGGACGGCGACTCCATGCGCCGGGGCCGCCCCGCCCTGTGGAAGGAGTACGGCACCGGAGCGGCCGTCCTCGCGGGCGACGCCCTGTTCGCCCTCGCGGTGCAGACGGTGGGCACCGCCCCGGCGGCCGTACGCCGGTTGAGCGCCGCCCTCGGGGACCTGGTCCACGGACAGGCCGACGACCTGCTCTTCGCGCACCGCCCCTGGACCGGACCCGAAGGGGTCACCGTGGAGGAGTACGAGCGGATGGCCGAGCGCAAGACGGGCGCCCTGCTCGGCTGCGCCCTCGCCCTGGGCGCCCACTTCGGCGGCGCGGACGAGGAGACGGCGTCCGTGCTCGACCGGACCGGCCGCCATCTGGGAGTGGCGTTCCAGATCGCCGACGACCTGCTCGGCATCTGGGGTGACCCCAGGACCACCGGCAAGCCCGTGCTCGGGGATCTGCGGCAGGGCAAGAAGACCTTTCCGGTCCTGGCCGCCCTCGGCACGCCCTACGGCACGGAACTCTCCGGACTGCTGGCGTCCGGTGACGAGTCGGGTGCACAGCGGGCGGCGGACCTCGTCGCGGAGGCCGGGGGCCGGGAGGCTGCTCTGGCGGATGCGCGTCGCCATCTCGCCGCCGCGGACACCCTCTTGGACTCCATTCCCTCGGCTCCGCGGCCCGACGCCGAACTGCGGGCCCTGCTCGTCGCCCTGTCACGGCGCTCGGTGTGACGGGGCGCCAGGCCTGAGGGTCCCTTGCCTCCCGCCGCCGACCCACGCCGCCGCCGTGACCGGGCCCGAGATGTTGAGACCTTGGTCACATGCCTTCTCTGAGGCGGCTGTTCGGGCAACCGCCGCACAGCCCCTCACATCTCTCCACTCGACGCACGGTTGGTCGTCGCGCCATCACCTGCACGTGAACATATGTAAAGAGATCACCTTGAAAGCCCTGGAAAGGGATCTTTCTTCTTTACATGGACATGGCTAGTGGGTGAGGGTTGCGCACCGGGGCCCGACCAGCCCCCACGGCACTCGACAACGCCGTGCCCGCAGGCGGTCGGCGCGTCCGGCCGCCTCTTGTCCGAAGGAACTCCGTGCGTATACCCCACATACGCAGCCTGGCCGTCGCCGTCACGGTGACGACGGCGGCCACGCTCCCCGCCGCGCCGGCGCTCGCGGACGCACCCGCCCACGCCAGTGCGGCGGCCTCCTCACCGGTCGACGCGGCCCGCGCCGCCGCGTTCGCCCACGCCTCCGCCACAGGTGTCTCTCGGGGGGACACCTTGCAGGTGAAGGACGTCATGACCGACCCCGAGGGCAAGCAGCACGTCCGCTTCCTCCGCAGCCACCAGGGCAAGCTCGTGCTCGGCGGCGACCTGGTCATCCACCTGGACCGCAACGCCCGCTACCTGGGCGTGACCCGCGCCGCGCGCCACACCGTCACTCCGGTCACCGCCGACGCGAAGCTGACGGCGGCGCAGGCCCGGCAAAAGGCCGCATCCGCCGCCCAGGGCGAGGCGGCATCCGCCCAACTCGTCGTCGACGCCCGTGACGGGCACGCCGCACTCGCGTACCAGGTGCGCGTCACCCGCAGCCGTGCCGAGGAGGCCGGCGGCTCACGCACGGTCGTCGTGGACGCGCTGACCGGCCGGATCCGCAGCAACAGCTCGGACAGCGACGAGTTCGTCTCGCCCTCTCTGGCGAACGCCCTGCGCGAGCGGGGCGAGTCGGCGACTCCGGGGACCGACGGCGCGGCGGGCCTCTCCGGCCTCACGTCGGCGACCGCCTCCCCGGCCGGGCACTACCCGGTGGCCGCGAACGGCACCGGCGCCTCCCTCTTCGTGGGCAAGGTGCCGCTCATCACCACGCAGACAGGCCGCACCAGCTACCTCCTGAGCGACCCCACCCGCTGGGGCACCGAGACCCGCGACGCCAAGGGCGAGGAACTCGAGGCGTTCTCGGGCGGCTCGAAGTTCACCAGCTCCACGGACAAGTGGGGCAACGGTGCCACCTCGAACCGTGCCACCGTCGCCGTCGACGCCCAGTACGGCATCACCCAGACGCTGGACTTCTACAAGAAGACCTTCGGCCGCAAGGGCATCAAGAACAACAGCACGGGCGCCCACGCGATGGTCCACTTCGGGAGCAAGGTCGGCAACGCCTTCTGGGACTCCGATTGCGGCTGCATGCTGTACGGCGACGGTGACAACAAGGTGTTCAAGAAGCCGCTCGTCGTGCTCGATGTCACCGGCCACGAGCTGACCCACGGTGTTGTCGACGCCACGGCCGGCCTGGAACCCACCCGCGTGGACGAGGACCAGAACCAGTACGGCGAGCCGGGCGCCCTCAACGAGTCGCTCGCGGATGTCTTCGGCTCGGGTGTCGAGTTCGCGGCCAACAACCCGAAGAACCCGCCCAACTACATGATCGGGGAGAAGCTGGGCCTGAGCCAGACGTTCCTGCGCCGCCTCGACCACCCTTCCCTCGACAAGCTGGAGGGCACGGTCGACTACTGGTCGCCCGCGGCGTACGACACCGAGGTGCACGCCGGCTCCGGGATCTCCTCGCACGCCTTCTACCTGCTGGCCGAGGGCAGCGGAAAGAAGACGGTGGGCGGCGTCGCGTACGACTCGCCTACCTACGACCACTCCCAGGTCGCCGGCATCGGGCGCGCCAAGGCCCTGGCGGTCTTCTACCGGGCGCTGACCCGGTACATGGTCTCGACCACCGACTTCCATGACGCGCGCACCGCGACGCTTCAGGCGGCCGCCGACATGTACGGCGCGAAGAGCACCGAGTACCGGGCGGTCGACAAGGCGTGGGCCGCCGTCGATGTGACCGCGGCCAACACCCCTGCCTCCGGCCGCTGACAGCGGGATCAGGACTGGGAAGGGGCCCTGCCGCACGACCGGCGGGGCCCCGGCACGTCAGTGTTCCTTCTGCGGGCTCAACTCGCTGGGCCGCACGACCACATACCCGTCCCCGTCCAGCCTGAGCTGCACGGCCTCGCCCGAACCGCCGCGCAGCATCGAGCCGATGGACTGCGACCGGTGCAGCGAGGTCCCCAGCCGAGCCGTCCAGCCCACCACCGCGTCCGTGTCCACGAAGACCGGCTGCTGCGGCGAGACGGGTATCACGAGCGGGTTGCCCTCACAGATCAGACCCAGCGCGCCCTGCCCGGTGAACACGCTGTTGAACAGGCCGCCACCGGTGATCCCGGCGCCCTTCACGGTCTGGATCCTGTACGAAAGGGTCGCGTCGAAGCACAGCACGTTGCGCCCGTTCACGGTGAACTCGTCGCCCGGCTCGACACCGACGACGAAGCAGTTCTGCGCCTCGTGGGCGAACCACGCCTCACCCTGTCCGCGCACCGCCATCAGCGGCAGACCCTCACCGGTGACCGCCCGCTTGAGCATTCCGCCCACGCCCTGGCCCTTGCGCTCGAAGCGCAGGTCGCCCCGGTAGGCGACCATCGCCCCCTGGCGGGCGAGCATCTCGCCGTCCACGACGTACCGGATGGACTTCGCGTTCTGCACGGACATTCCGGGTCCGGCGGCCGGCTGCACCATATGGTCATTGGTAAAGAGATCGCCCTTCATGCGCGCATCTTGTCCCGGAAGCTCTCCTTCCGACAAGATCACGGACGTTCGGAACGAGCGGCGGCACACCACCCGACGGCTCCCGGAGAGGGGCCGGCATCCGCAACCGGCCGGACGACTTCTCGCGTCCGGCCGGTGACAGCGCCCGGGGAGGGGGACGATGTCCCGGGAGTCACCAAGCGGGTCCGGCGACGCCGGATGCGGTTCAGCACCCCGTAGGGGCGCGGGGGCGCTGTCGGTATGCGGCTCCACCGCGAGGCCGCGACCAGGCCACGACGGACCCGCGGGTGATGAACCGGAATTCGCGCGGAGCGCTTAGGTGGAGGACGGCGACGCATGACGGTGCTCGGGGTCGACATCGGTACGTCCAGCAGCAAAGGCGTGCTGGTGGACGCGGACGGAACGGTCCTCGCCACCGCGGTGCGCCCGCACGCGGTCAGCCGGCCCTGGCCCGGCCATGTCGAGATGGACGCGAGCACCTGGTGGGGCGAATTCGTCTCGATCACCCGTGAACTGACCGCCTCCGGGACCGTCTCAGGGACCGCCCCCAGGGTCGTCGACGCGGTCGGCGTCAGCGGCATGGGCCCGTGCGTCGCCCTGACGGACGAGTCGGACACACCGCTGCATCCGGCGATCCTCTACGGCGTCGACACCCGCGCCACCGACCAGATCGCCAGGCTCGACGACGAACTCGGGCGGGACGCGGTCCTCGGCCGTTGCGGATCGCTGCTGTCCACCCAGGCGGTGGGCCCCAAGATCCTGTGGCTGGCCGAGCACCGCCCCGAGGTCACCGCCCGCGCCCGGCGGCTCTATATGCCCAGTTCCTACCTGGTGTGCAGACTCACCGGCGCGTACGTCCTCGACCACCACTCGGCGAGCCAGTCGGTGCCGCTGTACGACTCGCTCGCCCAGGAGTGGTACCGGCCGTGGGCGCGCCGCATCGCACCGGACATCGAACTGCCGCCGCTGCGCTGGCCAGGCGACATCGCCGGCCATGTCACGGACGGCGCGGCAGCCGCCACCGGGCTGCGCGCCGGTACGCCGGTGATCACCGGCACCGTCGACGCCTGGTCGGAGGCGCTGAGCGTGGGCGCCCAGCGGACCGGTGATCTGATGCTGATGTACGGCAGCACCATGTTCCTGATCCACACCCTCGCCGAGCGGCTGCTGGTTCCCCAACTGTGGAGCACCGTAGGGGCTTTGCCCAAGACGCGCAGTCTCGCCGGCGGCATGGCCACCTCCGGGGTGATCACCGACTGGCTGCGGGGCGTGTTCGGTGGCTCCGGCCACGATGCGCTCCTCGCCGAGGCCGAGGCGTCCGGGCCCGGCGCGGGGGGCCTGCTGATGCTGCCCTACTTCGCCGGGGAGCGGACCCCCGTCGCCGACCCGGACGCGCGTGGAGTGATCGCCGGACTGACCGTGGAGCACACCCGCGGCGACCTGTACCGCGCCGCCCTGGAGGCCACCGCGTACGGCGTACGGCACAACGCCGAGGCCATGCGGGCGGCCGGCGCCGACATCCGCCGGGTCGTCGCCGCCGGCGGAGGCACCCGGGGCGGACTGTGGACCCGCATCGTCTCCGACGTCACCGGTCTGGAGCAGGAGATCAGGACCGTCACGCTCGGCGCGAGCTACGGCGCCGCGTACCTGGCCGCGAAGGCGATCGGCGACGCGGACATCGACACCTGGAACCCCGTGCGCGAGCGCCTCGTGCCCGATCCCGGCCGACGGGCCGCGTACGACGGCCTCTACGACCTCTATCTGCGGTTGTATCCGGCGACCCGCGACATCGCCCACGCCCTCGCACGCCACCAGCACGCCACCGCCGGTGAACCGCCTTCGTGAGCCTTCCGGCGGTCACGGGTGAGCCGGATCAGCCCTTGATCTCCGTCCATGCCTGCACCCACTTGGCGTACGGCACGCATGTGACGTTCGTGCGGCCGTCCAGGCACTGCTCGACCGGAGTCGTCCAGATCGCGATGTCCCTCCAGTAGTTCTCATCGGTGGCGCGATAGGTGTCGCAGAATGCCCGGTCGCTGGTCTCCTGGCACGCCTTGATGTTGGACGGGGCCTCACCGTAGTACTCGGCGACCTGTGCGTTGACCTTCGGCGAGATGATCCAGTTCATCCATTCGTAGGCGCAGTTGGGGTGCCTGGCCTTGGACGAGAGCATCCAGGTGTCGGACCAGCCGGTGGCGCCCTCCACCGGCATCACCGCTTTCACCTTGGCTCCCTCGCCCTTGGCGAGATTCGCGATGACCTGCCAGGTGGTGCCGATCACGGAGTCGCCGCTCTTGAAGGCCGAGACCTCCTTGAGATAGTCGCTCCAGTACTCCCCGATGTCGGCGTGCTGCTTCTTCAGCAGGTCCACGGCGGCGTCGAACTGCTTCTGGTCGAGGGCGTACGGGTTCTTGATGTGCAGTTCCGGCCTGGCGTCCCGCAGATACAGGGCCGCGTCCGCGATGTAGATCGGTGAGTCGTACGCGGTGACATGACCCTTGTACGGCGACGCCTTGTCGAAGACCGCGGACCACGACGCGGGCGCGGGGGACACCTTCTGCGTGTTGTACATCAGTAGATTCGCGCCACGGCCGTGCGGGATGCCGTAGGCGGTGCCGTCGACGGAGTTCCAGCCCTGGTTCTTCAGCCCGAAGAACACGTCCTTGTAGTTGGGCACCAGGTCGGTGTTCACCGGTGCCGCCTCTCCCGATGCTATGAGTCTCAAGGAGGCGTCGCCGGAGGCGGAGACCGCGTCGTAGCCGCCGGTCTTCATCAGCCGGACCATCTCGTCCGAACTGGCCGCCACCTTGTTGTGGACCTGACATCCAGTTTGCTTCTCGAAGGGGCTGACCCAGTCGGCCTTCGGGTCCGTGGATCCGTCCTCCACGTAGCCCGCCCAGGAGATCAGGTCGACCTGTCCTTCCGTGGCGCCGAGCTCCGACTGGGCCTCGAGGTGCGGCGGATGTAAGGACGACGAGGACGACGGGCTCGAGTCGCTGAGCATCCCGCAGGCACTCACGAGCAGGAGGGAACAGGCGGCTGCCGCCGCCTTGAGCGAACTGTACCGGCGCAAAGGACTCTCCTCATGATGAGTATGTGAGGGGGAGCGGAGATGAAGTTGTGACGGCGCCGGCGGCTGAGTGTCCAACACCATACGCAGAGTTGCTGAGTTGATCAACTGGGGCCTGCGGCAAGGGAGATGGGGGCGCCCCCAGGGTGCGCTGAAGCGAACCGGGCGTATACGGTCGCGGTCATGTCCGACTCCCCGCAGCAGCCAGGAACCTGGCCCGGTACCGCACCGCACCCCACTCCCCGGGACCCGATCGCGACCGCGCGGGGCGGCGGCCGACGCCCCGCGGCGACGGCGACACTCGACCCCGCCGCGGAGCAGGGCGTGGCGGCCCAGGTGCGGTCGACCCTGGAGAGCGTCTTCGAGACCGTGGCCCATACCCGGGACGACACCACGGCACTGCTGACCCGGATCGCCGCCGGGGGCCGCCGCCCGGCGAGCGCCGACCTCGCGGCACTGCGGCCCGGACTCCATCTCCATCTGGCACGGCAGGAGCTGGTCTCCGGAGTCGGCTTCATCGCCGCTCCGGGGCTGCTGTGCGACGTACCCGGCTGGCTGGAGTGGTGGCAGAGCGGCTCCGACGGTTCCGTGCGGCCGCTGCTGATCGACCTGGACCCCCAGCAGTCCGCCTACTCCGACTACACGCACTGGGACTGGTTCACCCTGCCCCGCGACACGGGCCGCCGCGCGGTCGCCGGGCCGTACGTCGACTACCTCTGCTCCGACGAGTACAGCCTGACCCTGTCCGCGCCGGTACATGTCGAGGGCCGGTTCGCCGGGGTCGCCGCCGCGGACGTGTATCTGCGGCACTTCGAGTCGGCCGTGATGCCGCTGCTGCGGCAGCTGTCCGGACCCGCGTACCTCGTCAACGCCAGGGGCAGGGTGGCCGCCTCGGCCGATCCGGCCCATCTGGTCGGCTCGCTGACCAAGGGCCCCGACTTCGGCGGGGTGCTCGATGGGGCCCGCGCCGGGCGCCACGACGGATGGCGGCTGGTCCCGTGCGACGGTATTCCCCTTGTCCTCGTGGTGTCGGCCGCGTCGACCGTGGCCTGACGCCGGGACCGTGAACCGGCACCGGTCCGGCCGGCCGGACACCTTTCACACCGTCCCGGGACTGTCACACCGTCCCGCGACGCCGTCATACCGGTCACATCGGCGACGGTCGGGGAATGCGGACCCCGCTTGTTTCCGCTCACATCGGCGGACCACGAAATCAGTGGCGTGAGGTGGCCGTGGAGTGCTGGACTGCCCCGGGTGCCGGGATCACGGACACGTCAGTGATAGTGAACCCTGAATCGAAAGGTGTACGAGGCAATCAAGGATGTCCGTGGACGCGAGTGACAGCACGACCGAAAACCGATCGACACCGGACGGCGAAGCGCCGGACCGGACGGCCGCGAAAGGCAGCGGCTGGCGCCGCTGGGCCATGGACACCCGCCCGCTGAGGCGCCCCGCCTACCGCCGCCTGTGGTCGTCGACGATCGTCACCTCGGTGGGCAGCCAGCTCACGGCGGTGGCCGTGCCCAAGCAGATATACGACATCACCGGCTCCTCCGCGTGGGTGGGCTACGCGAGCCTCGCCGGACTGCTGCCGCTCACCCTGTTCGCCCTCTGGGGCGGCGCCATCGCCGACAGCATGGACCGCCGCAAGCTGCTGCTGATCACCAACGCAGGACTGGCCGTCACATCCGTGCTGTTCTGGGTCCAGGCCTTCACCGGCCTCGACTCGGTCCCCGTCCTGATGGTGCTGCTCGCCCTCCAGCAGGCATTCTTCGGCCTGAACGCACCGGCCCGAAGCGCCTCCATCGCCCGTCTCGTCCCGGCGGAGGAACTCCCGGCGGCGAACGCGCTCGGCTCCACCGTGATGCAGACCGGCTCGATCGCGGGCCCTCTGCTCGCGGGGGTGCTCATACCCGTCATCGGTCTGTCCGAGCTGTATCTGGTCGACGCCGTGGCGCTGTGTGTCACGGTATGGGCGGTCGTACGGCTGCCCGCGCTGCCGCCCGAGACGACGACGTCGGCGGCGCGGAAGCGGGCGGGCTGGCGTGCCGTGGCCGACGGCTTCCGCTACATGTCGCTCCACAAGGTCCTGCTGCTCTCCTTCGTCGCCGACATCATCGCCATGGTGTTCGGCATGCCCCGCGCACTGTTCCCGCAGCTCGCCGCCCACACCTTCGCCTCCTACGGTCAGGGCCTGGCGCTCGGCCTGCTGTTCGCGGCGATCCCGATCGGTGCCGTGCTCGGCGGCCTGATGTCCGGGACGTTCTCACGAGCCCGCCGCCACGGACTGATGGTCATCGCATCGGTCATCGCCTGGGGCGCGGCGGTCGCCGGTCTCGGCTTGACCACGAACCTCTGGGTGGCCGTTGCGTTCCTGGCCGCGGCCGGAGTCGCGGACATGGTCTCGATGGTCTTCCGCGGCGCGATCCTGCTGTCCGCCGCGACCGACGAGATGCGCGGCCGGATGCAAGGCGTCTTCACGGTGGTCGTCGCGGGCGGCCCGCGTCTCGCGGACGTCCTGCACGGCACCCTGGGCTCGGCCTTCGGTGTCCGCGCCGCCGTCACGGGCGGCGGGCTCCTGGTCATCGCCGCCACCCTCGGACTGGCCCTGGCGACCCCTGCCCTGCGCGAGTACCGGATCTGAGGGAAATCCGGAGGCATTTTGCCGGGAATGTGTTTCCCGAAACGTTTCCGGGAAACACCCGCATCGCGTTTTTCGGATGAATTCCCCCAGGGGTCATTCCCGTACAACAGGGGTATGGTCAAGGCATGAATACGGCGAGCTATGCAGTACTGGCTGTATCACAGGAACAACTCAACGTGTTCTTCGCCTTCATCGGCGGCATGATCGTCTCCGGTCTGCTCATCTGGGCCGTGCAGCTCGGCATGACCGTCCGGGACAAGGAACCGGCACCGCCCCGCCCCGAGGAACAGCCCCATCTGCCCGAGGGTGGAGCGGTCCACGAGGAACGGGAAGTGCGGGAGCCGGAGGAGATGCCGGTCGCGTCCCAGGAGAGCGAACGGCTCATGCCCTACCAGCTCCACCACGCGGCGAGCAGACGGGGCGACGACCAGCAGCGCAAGCGCTGGCACCCGGGTTCCAGCGGCGCGTTCGGCAGCGGTGGCCCGGGCCACGTGTGAACCGCGCGCGACCGTGGCCCGTGTCCGGGCTGCCCGCGCCCCTCAAGGCAGGTCGGCCGCCGAATCCTCCGGCGCGAGGTCCGGTCGCAGCCGCAGCCACGAGGGCTGTCTGAGCAGACCGGCCCGGGTGCGGGTGCTGTAGCGGACCTCGCCCACGAGCCTCGGCAGGACCCAGCGGGCACCCGGCACCCTCGGGTCGCGGTCGAAGGGGCAGACGCGCGTCTCCACCGCGCGCAGCAGTTCGGCGAGGGCGGCACGCCCGGCCTCGGTCCACCCCGTCCCGACCCGGCCGACATAGCACAGCCGCCCCGCATCACGCTGCCCCACCAGCAGCGCTCCGGGCAGGCCCGACAGCCGCCCCTGACCGGGCAGCCAGCCGCCCACGATCACATCCACGGCCCGCACGTTACGGATCTTGATCCAGTACCGGGAGCGCACCCCCGGCTCGTACACCGAGTCCAGCCTCTTGCACACGAGCCCCTCCAGACCGTTCTCCCGGGTCACCTCGAGGGCCTGCGCGCCATGGCCGACGACCGCGCCCGGCGTGGACCAGTAAGGACCGGCCAGGGCGAGCGCCTCCAGCTGTGACCTGCGGCGGGAGTAGGGCAGTGCGGTGAGGTCGCTCCGCAGGAACATCACGTCGAACAGCACCAGATGCACGGGTGTGTGCTCCGCTCTGCGTGCCGCGAGCGCGGGGGAGTGGGCGAGGCCCATACGGGACTGCAGCCGCTGGAAGTCACCCCGTCCCCGCTCGTCGGGTGCCACCACCTCGCCGTCCAGCACGGCGGGCGTACGGCCCAGGGCCCCGCCCAGTGCGAGGAGCTCCGGGTAGGCGCCGGTGACGACCTCGCCCGAGCGGGCGCGCAGTTCCAGGCCGCCGTCTCCGGGCAGATAGACGACCACGCGCTGGCCGTCCTGTTTCGTCTCGTACGCCCACCGCGCGTCCTGCCCGGCGGGCGGCAGGTTTCCGGGGGTGGCGAGCATGGGGGCGATCAGCGGCAGTCTCACGGGTCAGTTGTGGACGGCACAGGCCGCCCCCACGCGTCTTTGCCGGGCGATTTCCCCTGAACGGCGCCCCAGCCGCCGCGCGACGCCGCCGCACGGGACCGCCGCAAGGACCGACGTAAGACGACGCGCACCAACCGCCGTTCTTGACCGAACAAAGGTGCTCCGGCGCCGGGTTGCCGCCTTAAGCTGGCACGCCAGTGATCGCCTTCCCGCATAGGAGTCACCGTGACGCCAGCTCGTCGGCAGACCGCCGGACGTACCACCGTGCTCCCCCGGGGGGCCGTCGCCGGTGCGGTGCCCGTGGCTCTCGCCGTCCTGTTCGCGGCCGCGAGCCCGGCGTCGGCCGGAACCGTCGGCGCGTCGGGCGCGGGTGACCCGTACTTCCCGCTCCAGGGCAACGGCGGTTACGACGTCCGGCACTACGACCTGACGCTCGGCTATGACACCGGCACCGGCCACCTCGACGGGAAGGCCGTTCTCAGCGCCCGCGCCACCCAGTGCCTGACGCGCTTCGACCTCGACCTGAACGGGCTGAAGGTCACGGGCGTGACCGTCGACCACGCCAAGGCATCCTTCCGCCGTCAGGGCCAGGAACTCGTGATCACCCCCCGTCACGCGCTCCGCGAGGGCCAGGAGTTCCGTGTCGCTGTCGACTACCAGGGCGAGCCCAAGCCGGTCACCGACCCGGACGGCTCGCTCGACGGCTGGATCCCCACGGACGACGGTGCGTTCGTGGCGAACGAGCCGCAGGGCGCCATGACCTGGTTCCCCGCCAACAGCCACCCCGTGGACAAGGCGTCGTACGACATCACCATCACCGTCCCGAAGGGCCGCACCGCGGTCTCGGGCGGTGTCCTGGTCGCCCAGCGGACCACCGGCGGGCACACCACGTTCCACTGGCGCCAGACCGAGCCGATGGCGGCCTATCTGGCCACGGCGACCGTCGGCCGATTCCAGGTGGAGCAGTACACCACCCGGGACGGCATCCAGGTGTACAACGCCGTCGACCCGCGTGAGGCTGCCGCCGCGACTCCCGTGCTGCGGAAGCTGCCGTCCGTGCTGGACTGGGAGAGCAAGGAGTTCGGCCCATACCCCTTCCGGTCGGCCGGAGCCATCGTCGACAAGGCGACGAACGTCGGCTACGCGCTGGAGACCCAGACCCGGCCCGTCTACGACCGCGCGCCGGATCTGAGCACGCTCGTTCACGAGAGCGCCCACCAGTGGTTCGGAGACTCCGTCACCCTGACCCGCTGGCAGGACATCTGGCTCAACGAGGGCTTCGCCACCTACGCCGAGTGGCTCTACAGCGAGCAGCACGGCGGCAAGACGGCACAGCAGACCTTCGACGCCCTCTACGGGCGCCCCGCCGGCGACGACCTCTGGGCCTACCCGCCCGCCAACCCGGGCAGCGGGGCCCATCTCTTCGACACCCCGGTGTACGCCCGTGGCGCCATGGCCCTGCACAAGCTCCGCCAGGCCGTGGGCGACGCCACGTTCCTGAACATCCTGCGCACCTGGGCCGCCGAGCACCGATACGGCCACGGCACCACGGCCCAGTTCATCCGTCTCTCGGACCGGCTGTCCGGCAAGAAGCTCGAGGGGCTCTTCCACACCTGGATCGGCACGGCGGGCAAGCCGGCCAAGTCCTGAGTCCCAGGCCCTGAGCCCCAGGCCCTGGGTCAGGGCCTGCGGAAGATCGTGATGGAGTGACCGACGTCGTCGATCGCCCTGCTCCCGCGGATCAGCTCCTCGAGTCCGCCCTGGGCCTTGGCGATCGACGTGTCGGACACGGCGAGCAGTCCATGCACCTCGCCCGGGGGCACCTTGAGCGGGTCGCGCCCGTGGATGCCGTACCACGAGGGCACGCCGCTGCCCTTGTAGACGAGCCAGACGTCGTGGTCGTCCGGGTAGCGCTCGCGCAGCCGGTCGGCCAGCCGTCCCAGGTCCTGCCCCCAGTCGACGTTGGAGTCGTGCAGCCACAGATGCGTCTTCGAGGGTCCGCCGAAGGCTTCGTTGGAGTACGGCAGGTAGAAGGGGTACGCCCGCGCCGAGCTGACCGCGACGAACGCGACCAGCCCCGCGGTCAGGGCGTACGCCCACCGTCTCCGCAGCGCGATCACGCAGGCGGCGGCGACGGCCAGGAACACCGGAACGAAGATCGCGTAGCGCACCCCGAGGTCGCGTGAGCCTTGCGTCGCCGCGGCCAGCAGCACGGCCGGAGGCAGCAGCACATACGGGACGGCCGCGCGCAGCCGGGTCATGGCCGTGAGAGCCAGGGCGCCGCCGAGCCACAGGGCCAGCATGCCCAGAGGTGTCTTCACCAGCAGCGCGGCCGGAAGGTAGTACCACAGCGAGCCGCTGTAGAGCCGGCCGAACAGATAGCCGCGCCAGGTCATGCTCTCGAAACCGAACTGGACCCGCATCCCGTCGCGGTACGGCTCCGGGAACGGCATCCCGTCGATCAGCAGGGCGCGCAGCCCGTGGACCTTCGGTAGTTCCGCGGGCGCGGTCCAGCGCAGCCGTGGATCGACCGCGAGATAGACGGCCCACACGACGGCGACCAGGACCACCGCGACGCCGACGGCCGCGGCGAGCGCGTGCGCGGCCCGCCGCAGCGCCGGCCCCTCGCTTCCCTTCGACCGCCAGTACGACCACCCGGCCAGCGCCAGCAGCACGGGCACCGCCGGCAAGGTGCTCATCTTCGTGGCCACGGCCGCCCCCGTCGCCACCGCGGCGAGCGGCAGATACACCAGCGGGCGCCGCCGGGCGCGCCACACCGTCCACGCCGCCGTCACCACGAATCCCGCCGCGGGCACGTCGAGGGTGGCCAGGGAGCCGTTCGTGATCAGGTCGGGAGAGAACGTGTACAGGGCGAGCGCCGTGAGCCCGCCCGCGCGGCCGACGAGATCACGCGCGAATCCGAAGACGACCAGCCCGAACAGCAGGGTCACCACCATGACCGGCAGCCGTGCCCAGAACATCACACGCCATGGATCGTTCCCCGACTCGTACAGCAGCCGTCGGCCCAACTGGCCCTGGTCGCCGTGGAAGCCGGGCTTCAGGCGGGGATGGGCGAACACCGTGCCGGTCGCGATGATCAGCTTGCCGAGCGGCGGGTGCTCGGGGTTGAACCGCAGGCTGTGCTCCCGTACGTACACGACCGCCGTGCCCACGTACACAGGCTCGTCGATCGTGGGGCTCTGCTGGACGGCGGTGGTGACCATAGCGAACGCCATCTGCGTCAGCAGCGCTATCACCGCCACCACCAGCAGGGGCCGTCTCAGGCGCCGCAGCCGTGCGCGGCGTCCTGGACCGTCCGGCGCCGAGACGCCGGGGACACCGGCCGCGGGCGGACCGTCCGGCGCCAGGAGCGACCGCTGCCCGTACGTCATCGTCCATGCTCCCCGGTGTACGTCCCGCCCCGGCCGTCCGCGCACCTCGCGCCCCTGCATGCTGCCATGCCCTTTGCTACGTGGGCGCGATGAGAAACTGTTCAATCCGTCGAACAGGTCTGTTCGGTCCGCTGAATTGTTCGGCATGCCGAACCCTGGGACATGCCGCCCCGAGGCGCTTGCGAAGGAAAGCAAGGGAGTTGTGATTACCTTCAGGGGCGGGCGTACTCCTGGCGGACGGCCGCTGCGAGTTGGGCCAGGGCCTCCTCCGTGCCGGTGCGGTCGGCCGCGTCGAGCATGGCGAGCGTGTCCGCCGCGGCCTCGCGGACCAGACGGGGCACTTCGTCCAATGCGGCCATCCGATAGGCGAGGGTGCGCCGCGCGGCACGCTCCTCGGGACTGACCCCCGCGGGTCCGCTGCGCGGGAAGACCGCGGCTTCGTAGGCGGCGACGTGGAGGAGTACCCCGTGCGCGATCCCTTCGGCGTAGCCTCGCGTCCCGGCTTCCCGCTGGGCCGTGGCGAAGTGCCGCAGTGCGCGTCGGCGGAAGAAGAGGGCGGCGAGCGCGCCCGCCGTGCCCGAGCACACGGCGGCGGCAAGGGCGACCGCCGCGCCGCCGAAGAGCGCACCGATCAACGCGCCGCTCGCCGTCGTCAGACAGATCAGGCCGCCCACGAGCAGAAGCAGGGCGCGGGCGGGAGTGATCTGAGCCATGGCGTGAAGTCTGCCAGCCGCCTCTGTGAGAGGTGGCCCGATCCCCGGCACGGGGCCGTCGGCGGACGTGATGTGCGACACGTGTGCCGACGTCTGTTCGGCGGCCGTCGGCCGATCCGTGCTGGGCAGGGCTTGATCGGTGATCAAGTACGGCAAATCCGCTGGCCACAGGGGGTCCCCGGCATTTGACACTTTGTTGCGTGCGCAGATAGGAAACATGGCGCGGAAGTGGAGAGGTGGACTGTGCGCGAGCCCAATGTGATCGGCGACTGGCAGGAATGCGCAGACGAGCATGCCGGTCTGCGTGTCCGAGTCCACGGCCTGGAAAAGGCCGACCCTCCCCGTGGGCGGGACGAGGCCGCCGACGGTCTCACCTATTTCCGCTTCCGGGTGACCGTCGAGAACCGTATGACGGAACCAATCGGAATTCACCTCGAAGACGGCCAACTCGACATTCGAATCGGGCCGGATGGTGAGAGTGCATTCCTCGACTGGCGCAACTCGCAATTCATCGAGGGATTCGACCTCTATCCACTGCGCCGTGCGACCGCCGTCCTGTATGCGGCCGCTTTGGAATCCTCCCTGAATGTCGTCGACATCCAGGTGCAGTTGAAGGCGGACGACGACTGGGCCGACCGGTACATGTGGTCCGGTGACATGACCGCGCCGGACGGTGCGCCCGGCTCGGGCGTCCGCGCCGAGGGCGCGCTCGAAAGCCTGGATCTCCAGATCGCCACGTTCCTGCGTGAGCAGGCCGAGCGGGGACAGGGCTGAACGGTCGTCCCTTCCCCGCGCGGCGCCGCGGCGGTCCTCGTGTGCCTCATCGACGTGCCGCCGGTGTCTCATTCGCGGTAGACGGTGAGCGCGGCACCGTTGATCTCGATGCGCTGTGGTGTGGGGCCTTCTCCCCTGCGGAGCAGGGCCAGGCACTGGTCGAAGAGCGCCAGTTCCTCCTCGGTGAGCACGGCGGCAGCGAGGTCGAGCAGTTCACCGATGGCGGCATCGGTGAGGTCGGCGGGCAGTTCGCCGGAGAGCAGGACCACGTATTCGCCCGACGGTCCTTTGACGATGGCGGTGGTGGGGCCGCCGTGTACGAAGAGCAAGGTTCCCCCTAGAGGGCCTGGGCGTGCGACTTACTGGGCCCGGGCAGGAGGAGAGACTAGCGGCGGATCTTGCCCCTTTGGGTGAAAGCGGCGTCTTTTGGTCCAAGTAGCGCGTGAAGCGTGGGTGTGCGCCCTGTGTCCCGGCCCGCCGTCAGGAGGTACCGGGGGCGCGGCCCAGCAGGGATTCGACCAGTGCCGCGACATGCCGGCGGTCATCGGCCGAAAGGCGCTGGACACTTGCGATGAGTACGTCCACTTCCGGGTCGCCGGAGGGCGCGGCGGCCGGTGCGGGTGCGTCGGCCGGTGCGTAGAGGTGGATGCCGCAGGCCTCGGCGGCGGCCTGGCGGATGGTGCTCAGCGGGAGCCCCAGTCCCTGGGACAGCCCTTCGAGCGTGGCCGGCTGAGGCATGCGGGCCATGTGGTCGGTCGTTGCCAGGTGGTGGACCGTCGAGCGCGGGATGCCTCCGCGGCGGGCGACGTCGCCGTACGACCAGTGCTCGCTGTCCAACCGGTCGCGGATGATCTGCTGCAGTGCGTTGGCCACCGGTGGTCACTTCCTGCTCGCCGACGTGCGGAACTCTTCCGCGTCGGATCATTCTAGAGGCGACTTGGGTGAGTTACGGAAGGTGTTCCCCTGAACCGCTTGCGTAACCCGCATCCCGGCCCGTAGTGTCCAATCTCGTTGGACAGCCCGTCCGACGGAGTTGGACGCGATCCGGGGGGACCTGACCGCGTCCGACAGGAACAACCTTCGAACCCTGAGGGGGAATCGATCATGATGGATCCTCGTGAGCTGGACGCCGAGTCCGCGGACCTGCTGCCGGGCCGTGAGGCCCTCGGTCGCCTGAAGTTCAGCTTCAGCAAGTCCGTGAACGTCACCAAGCACGTCGCCAACGTCTCCGCGCACAACGAGTCGGCCGCGCTCAACGACCACTCGCTGTTCTCGGCGGCCGACTCCGGCGCCGCCCAGGCCATCAACATCCACCAGTGATCCGGTGCCGTACGGTCCGACGCCCCGGCGCCGTACGGCACCCAGTACCGCCGCGGCGACGCACCACCACACCTCCGCCCGCCGCGGCGGTACCACCACTGGGCACCGACATCTGACGGCGTTTCACCCGCCGTCCGCCGGGCGGTCATCCGCGTCCGCCCGGCACCATTCACGTCTTTCAACGAAGGTCTTGAGGAAAGGACACGCAATGAGCATGAACGCGCACGAGCTGGAAGCCGAGTCCGCCGAGCTGCTGCCGGGCCGTGAGGCTCTCGGTCGCCTGAAGTTCAGCTTCAGCAAGTCCGTGAACGTCACCAAGCACGTCGCCAACGTCTCCGCGCACAACGAGTCGGCCGCGGTCAACGACCACTCCGCGTTCTCGGTCGCCCAGTCGCAGGCTTCGCAGTCGATCAACATCCATCAGTAACCCCCTTACGAAGAGGGATAGTTCGGCGGACCGCGCAGGACGTCCTGCGCGGTCCGCACCTTGGGGGGAGGAAGGCGCCCATGACGCTGCTCGGGGACAACACCGCGGCGCTGTACGACACAGGCCCGGTACCGGGTCCCGGGGGGATGCCGGTGACATACGACCAGGTCGCCACCGGTGGCCTCGATGTCATCGGTCTGGAGAAGCCGGTCGTCCCGCGGCTGAGCGCCGGGCTCAAGCTGCACGGCGAATATCAGGGGTCGGGGTTCACCGAGCCCAAGTACATCGCCCGTCGGGGGGACGGGCAGGTCGTGCAGCTGTCGCGGCTGCTGTATCTGGTCGCGTCGTCGATCGACGGCGACCGCGACCTCGAGACCATCGCGCACCGGGTCAGCGGGCGGTTCGGGCGCGAGGTCAGCACGGAGAACATCCGCTATCTGGTCGAGAACAAACTGGACCCGCTGGGCGTGACCGTCCCCGAGGGGCAGGAGGACGACCAGGTCAACGCGCCCCGGTCGGACCTGCTCCTGGCGCTCAAGGGGCATCGCGTCCTGTTCAACGAGCGCCGGGTGGCGAAGATCGCCCGCTCGCTCTCCTGGCTGCACCGTCCCGTGGTCGTGGCGGCCGTGCTCGTCACCATGGCCGTGCTGGACGTCTGGCTGTTCGTGTTCTTCGGCGCGATCACACCCGTGCTCGAAGTGCTCGACCAGCCGGTCCTGCTCCTCGTGGTGTTCGTGCTGACCGTGGCGTCCCTCGTCTTCCACGAGTTCGGCCACGCCTCCGCCTGCCGCTACGGCGGGGCCCGGCCCGGCTGTATCGGCTGCGGTCTGTTCCTGATCTGGCCCTCGATGTACACGGACGTCACCGACGTCTACCGCATCGGCAGAGGCGGCCGGCTGCGCACCGACCTCGGCGGCGTCTACTTCAACGTCGTCTTCATGCTCGCCCTGGCCGCCGCCTACTTCGTCAGCGGTCAGGCGTTCTTCCTGGCCGCCGTCTACCTGGGGCACTTCGAGATCCTCGAGCAGCTGATGCCCGCCGTACGCCTGGACGGCTACTACATCCTGGGCGACCTCGCCGGCGTCCCCGACCTCTACGGCAAGATCAAGCCGATTCTGCTGAGCCTCGTCCCGGGCGCCAAGGGCCGCAAGGCCCGTGCCGAGGTCGCCGGGCTGAAGAAGTCGGCCAGGACCATCGTCGCCACCTGGGTGCTGACGATGGTGCCGCTGCTGGTGGGCGAGCTCGGCTACGCGCTGTGGAACCTGCCCCGGCTCACCACCACGATGATCCGTTCGCTCACCGAGCAGGTGCTGGGCACCGGCGAGGCGTTCGCGCACGGAGAGATCGCGGCCGGTCTGATGGGCGTGGTCGGCTGTGTGATGCTGCTGTGCCCGATGGCGGGCGTGGTGTACCTGTCGGTGAAACTCGGCGGACGCCTGTGGCGGGGGGCAGCGAAGTCGACGGCCGGACGGCCGGGGCTGCGCGTGGTGTTCAGCGCTCTGCTGCTGCTCGGCCTCGGAGGGCTCAGCTACGCCTGGGTGTCCGGCCTGACGCCGGAGCCGCTCCCCAAGAGGCCGCCCATCGCCCCGATCCTGCAGCCCGGTGTGACGCCGTCGCCGCCACCGCCCCGGCAGGCCACGACCCCGGGCCCGTCCGACGCCGTACCGTCGGCCTCGGTCACGGCCACCCCGTCCGGCACCGTGTCGCCGCACGCCTCGACGGGACCCTCGGCCTCGGCGAGCCCCTCGGGCTCCGCGAGTGCGGGCCCCAGCGCGCCGGCGTCGTCCGCGGGCATCGCCGGAAAGCCGTCCAGCAGTGCCACGAACAGCGGCCCGCCGCCCGCCTCGCAGTCACCGGGTTCGGGTCCCCAGACACCTCCCGCGTCGCCGCCGGACACGAGCCCGTCCGTGCCCGCGAGTCCCAGCGAGCCCCCGGCCAGCTCGCCCGCGCCGAGCACTTCCTGATCACCCCGGGCCAGGGCCCAGGGGTTGAGTGGACCGGCCCCGGTCCTGGGCCCGGGGCCGGTCGCTTACGTTCCGCCACCGCGAGGGCACCGGGGCGCCCCGCGCGGCGGAGCTCCGTCCATCGAACTCACTCCACCAGGAGACCCATGTGAATCAGCATCGCAAACCCCGAGCGCAATCCGCCTTCACTCAACGTGCCGTCCGTGTAGGGCTGTTCGCCGCCGGTGCGGCCGGGATCGCCGGCGCCGTTCCCGCGCAGGCGGCGACGGGCCTGCCGCAGCACTCTGCGATCGCCGTCGACCAGACGTTCAGCCGTGCCGACTTCGTCCATCACACGCAGGCCAGGGACTCGTTCACCGTGCGCCAGTTCGGCACGGTCAACGCCGCGACCGCGCGCAACCAGGCGAACGCCGTCGGGGTGGGCTGCTCGGTCGACGACCACTGCCGCTCGGTGGCGCTCTCCTTCCAGATCGTCACGATGGCCGGTGAGCACACGCACTTGAACGCCATCAACCGCGGCGACGCCGTCAACGAGCACTGCGACGGATGCCAGACCCTTGCCGGCGCCTACCAGTTCGTCGTCTCGACACCGCGCCCCTTCACGCTGGACAAGGGGAGCCAGCAGAAGCTCGCCGACATCCACCGGCGGCTGGACGCGCTGACCCGCTCGACCCTTCCGGCCACCGACCTCAAGACCCGGGCCGACGCCCTGGCCGCCGAGGTGAACAAGGTGCTCGCCGACGCGGTCGCGAAGGCCCCCAAGGGTGCTGAGCGGCCGACCGTCACCCTTCACCGCCACCTGGACGGCTGGCCCGCCCACTGACCGGGCCGGCCACGGCCCGCCGCCCCGAAGGGTGTGGGGCGGCGGGCCTCTTGGCGTGGGCGGTACCCCTGACGTGCGCACGATGTCTTTGAGCAGGTGCGTCCAAGGGCTCGGCGATTGGCCGGAGATGGACGTTCCGGTCCCGCGCCTTCAGTACGTACGATGCGATCGCCCCCGTCCTTCACAGTGTCAACACAGCGCCTTCACAGGCAGGGGCTGTGCGTGCCGCTGTCTGGCATGCGCATGACGTTCTGCACCTGATCCAACGCACTGGTCCGCGACGGCCCGGCACCGCAGGCGTGCCGGGCCGCACCCCCCAGCCATCGGCGGTGAACACCGCCGGGACACCGATGCAACGGATAGGAGAACCATGGCCGGTGGACTGCTCCTGAGTGCCGCGACAGCGGCACTCCTCGCCACCGTACTGCCCGCGGGCGACCCGTCCTCCGGGATCACCGACCCGCCCCCGGACAAGATCGTCATCAAGGTCGCCACCGTGAACGGATCCGGCTGCCCCCAGGGCACCACCGCGCTCGCCGTCTCACCGGACAACACCGCCTTCACGGTGACCTACAGCAGCTACCAGGCCCAGGTCGGCGGCGGTTCCGACCCCACGGCGTTCCGCAGGAACTGCCAGGTCAACCTGATCGTCCATGTGCCGCAGGGCTTCACCTACGCCATCGCCAGCGCGGACTACCGCGGCTTCGCCTCCCTGCAGAAGGGCGCCACCAGCACGGAGAAGGCGTCGTACTACTTCCAGGGCTCCCCTGACACCGCGGCGATCACCCACCCGTTCCGCGGCCCCTACGCCGACGACTGGCAGGCGACGGACACCACGGACTGGTCGCAACTGGTCTGGGCACCCTGTGGCGTGCAGCGGAACTTCAACATCAACACCGAGCTCCGGGTCAGCGCCGGTACGTCTGCGCCCGGCAGCACCAGCTTCATGACGATGGACTCGACGGACGGTGACATCAGCACCATCTACCACCTCGCCTGGAAGGAGTGCCCCAAGTCCTGACCCCTTCCGCCTCCCGCGCGCCCTCACCGGCCCCTTCGCACCGGGGCCGGTGACGGCGCGCGGCGCGTGACCGGACGTCAGGCCGGCCGACCCGGCGACGGCTCAGCCCTGGTGTGCGCGCAGCGTGGTCAGTGCCCGGTCCGCGTGCGCGCTCATCCGCAGTTCGCTGCGGACGATTTCCAGCACCCTGCGATCCTGGTCGATGACGAACGTGACCCGCTTGGTCGGGGCGAGCGAGAACCCGCGCCTGACGCCGAACTGCTCCCGCACCGTCCCTTCCGCGTCCGACAGGAGGGGGAAGCCCAAGGAGTGCCGGTCGGTGAACTCCCGCTGACGGGCCACGGCATCGCCGCTGACGCCGACCGGCTGAGCGCCGACGGCCGCGAACTCGGCTGTCAGGTCACGGAAGTGGCACGCCTCGGCCGTGCAGCCCGCGGTGAGGGCGGCGGGGTAGAAGAAGAGGACGACCGGCCCGCCGGCGAGGAATCCGGACAGTCTCCGCTCGGTGCCGGTCTCGTCCGGCAGCACGAAGTCCGGCACCACGGTGCCCACTCCGATGTGCGATGTCATGCGCAACCTCCGTGTATCGGCCAAGCCCTTCCCTCGGAGCCGTATCCTCCGTTCGGGGACTGGCATCTGCAAACGCGGTTTCCCTAGGATGAGTTGCTCGCCGAGCCGGTCCGACGGCACGGCCCGGACCTGGGGGCACGATGCAGTCTGGCAGGCAGTTGTCCACATCGATCGACGCCACGGTACCCACGGCCGCCCGGATGTACGACTACTACCTCGGCGGCAAGGACAACTATGCGGCCGACCGGGCGGCTGTCGAGGAGCTGGACAAGGTCGTACCCAGCACGCGGGCGCTCGCGCAGAACAACCGGCGGTTCCTGCAGCGGGTCGTGCGCACGCTCGTGGAGGACCACGGCATCCGGCAGTTCCTCGACCACGGATCCGGGCTGCCCACGCAGAACAACGTCCACCAGGTCGCGCAGCGCGTCGACCCCACCACCCATGTGGTGTACGTGGACAACGACCCGATGGTGCTGGTCCACGGCCGCGCCCTGTTGGAGCAGGACGAGCGTACCGCGGTCATCCAGGCCGACATGCGGGACACGGAGGAGATCTTCTCCCACCCCGAGGCCCGGCGCCTGATCGACTTCTCGCAGCCGGTGGCCGTGCTGTTCAACTCCGTGATGCACTGCATCCCGGACAGCGAGACCGATGGACCGCCCGTCCTGTCCGCCCGCGTGGCCGAGCGACTGGTTCCGGGCAGCTTCATGGTGATGTGCCAGCTCGTCAGCGAGGACCCGGAAGTCCGCGATTTCGTCACCGGCTTCATGGACCAGGCCACACAGGGGCACTGGGGACGGGTCCGTCAGGAGAAGGACGTCGCCTCATGGTTCGAGGGCATGGACGTACTCGACCCGGGAGTGGTGGAGGTCTCCACCTGGCGGCCCGACAGCGAGGTGGCGCCTCGTCAGCTCACGCAGGAATGGATCGAGTTCGGCGGAGTCGGCCGCATCAGGTGACCCGTCACGACCCCGCCCCGTTCGTCAGGCATGGACTCAGTAGCGCTCGTCCAGCATCCCCTGGAGCAGAGCCACTGAGGCACGCGGGTTGAGGGCTTCGTCGGCGAGCCGGTCGAGCACCACCCGGTACTCCTCCGTCTCGTCGCGGTCCTCGAGGAAGTTGGCGCTCTTGATGTGTTCCAGGTAGACGATGTCCGGCAGATCGAGACCGCCGAACCGCAGATAGGTCACCGGGAACGCGGGAGCGGACGCGTTCGTCACGTCCAGCGGCACGATCTGCAGGACGACATGAGGCCGCTGAGCCATCTCCAGGAGATGCTCGAGCTGTTCGCGCATCACCTCACGGCTGCCCAGCACGCGCATCAGGACGGACTCATCGACGACGGCCCACAGTTGAGGAGCGTCCTGACGCCGCAGCAGTTCGCGACGTCGCAGCCGCAGCTCCACCCGGCGCTCCACCTCGGCCGCCGACGCCGTGGGCAGACCGCGCTTCACCACGGCCCGGGCATAGGCAGGGGTCTGCAACAGCCCGGGAACGTACTGGATCTCGAAGGTACGGATGGCGGCGGCCGCCTCCTGAAGCCCGACCAGACGGTCGAACCACTCGGGCATCAGCCGCTTGTCATAGCGCTGCCACCAGCCGGGCTCACCCGCGCGCTGCAACAGCCTCAGCAGGACCGAGGCTTCGTGCTCATCGGTACCGTAGAGCTCGAGCAGCGCACGGACATCGGTCTCCGTCGGCGGCTTGCGGCCCTTGCCGGACTCTATCCGCGACAGCTTCGCGGGGCTGAAGCCGAGGGCACGCGCCGCCTGCTCCTGGGCGAGGCCCGTGGCCTCGCGGATACCGCTCAACTGAACGCCGACCAGCATCTTCAGCAGAGTCGGGGCGGGCTCGGTCCTGTTGAGATACGGTTCGAGACGGGAGGCACGGTGTGACTCGGTGGACATCCTCACTCCCGGTTGGCCGACGGACGACAGGTCCGCATTATCGCACTCCGCCGGGTCTCACCGCATGCTCCGTACCGGCCGGAGTCCCATCACACGAAGTGATCGAACTCCCCGTCCCTGGCGCCGGCCAGGAAAGCGGCCATCTCGGCGTGGGTGTACACGAGCGCAGGTCCCTCCGGATCCCGGGAGTTGCGCAGCGCTACCGCTCCGTCGGCCAGTGCCGCCACCTCGACGCAGTTGCCCTCCGCGTTGCTGTGCCTGCTCTTGATCCAGCGGACGTCCAACGCGCTGGCCCTTACTCCGTTCGGCACTGAAGTCACCACAGTCTCCTTGCTGGTTGATCCGCCACCGGCCCTGGCGCGCCACGGGATGAGCGCGCCCGGACCCCATGGCTCACGGGGCTACCTTCCCATCGTGCAATTTCCCGTGCAATTGCACAACGGCGTTGACTGCGTGGATAATAGCGAGGGCGTCAACGCCAAGCCGACGCCACGGATTGACGTCGTATCAGGGAGATGCCATGCCATCACCTGTACTCGCGCACCGTGCTCCAGGCCGTATGCCGGGCAGGGCTGCGCCTCGGGCGGGAAGGACCGCCCTTCGTGTCAGTGCGGCGAGCGTTGCCGCGACGGAAGGGACGAACGGGGCCTTGCCCCACACTGCTTGCGGGGAGCGGACATGGTCACACCATTGAAGGACCTGGGACATGTGCCGTGGGACACCATCAAGGATTCCAGCGGATCCGCGAAGGCCATCCCTGTCCTGCTGCACAACGTCGCTTGGGGAGACGAAGCCACTGCCGCGGAGGCGCTCGGTGATCTGAGGACCCGGATCTGCCAGTACGGCTTCGTGGTCGACCAGGCGACCGCCGCCACCGTGCCCTTCCTGTGGGAGCTGGCCCAGCTTCCCCAGGTGACCTGCCGTGTGCAGATCCTCAGGCTGCTGGGGAACATCGCGGCGGCCCGGCAGTGGGAGAGCACCGCCTCCGTGTATCCCAAGCTGCTCAACTACAGCCATGACTACGTGGGGTGGGAGCGCGCCGCACGCCGGGCCGTCCACGCCGACACGGGTGCGCTGCACCATCTCCTCGAGGAGCCCGACTCCGAACTCGCCGAGGCCGCCGCCGAACTGGCGTCCGCGCTCGCGGCCTGAGAGCGGGGGCGTGCACCGCGCGGGGGACGGTGCACGCCAGGAGACCGCAGCCCTGAGCATCGCGGTGCGGAGCGCGGCGGTTCTCATGGCTGCGCGATGTCTCACCCCTGGCCTGCGCCCGGCCGGGCTGATCCTTCTCGGCGCCCTCAGCCCTCCTGACGATCCGCCGGCGGGCTGACACCGGACCGGGCGAAGTCAGGCGCCTCGCCGATTGGCGCCCGGGCGTCCCGGGTATCCGGTGCTCCACACCCACCGAGGAAGGGAGCCCCGTGACCATCGAGAGACCGTGGACATACGAAGTGGGCAGCGGCCACGTCGAAGGGCAGGATCTGATCGGCTACACCGTCGAGGCCACGGACGGCATCGTCGGACAGGTCGACCGGCAGGCCGACGGACCCGGCATGCGGCATCTGATCGTGGACACCGGGGTATGGGTCTTCGGCAAGAGCGTCCTCATCCCCGCGGGCGTCGTCACCGGCATCGACGCCCAGGAACGACAGATCACGCTGGCCTGCTCCAAGGACGAGGTGAAGGCCGCACCCCTCTTCCGCACCGACAGCGAGACACTCGACCCGGACTACCTCTCCAGCGTCGACGACTACTACCGGGGCCTGCCGCCGCGGGCCGCCGAGTGACACTGCCAAGGGCGCCCCTGACCTCGTGCCGCCGGGAGTGTGCCTCGCCCGTCCGGGCGATGGACACTCCCGGGCACCCATGCCTCTCGCGCCACCGGGTAGGCGGGGGAGGACGACAGCAAAGGACCATGCCGCACCGGACCTCGCCCGCCGGGCCACCGGGGTCCTCGGCACGGCAGGGGAGCACACGGGGGAGGACATGGAGAGCACTCCGGTATCCGGGGGTCCACTTGAGATCACCGCGCCCCGTGATCCGCTCGCGGGGTTCTTCGTCGGCGCCGTGCTGGACCGGCCGCCGGGTCAGGGCGCGCGATGATACCGGCGAGCATGCCCTCGCGCGGGGCGCATCCGGCCGACACGGGCGAGGCACAAGAGGAGGGGGGCCCGGGCGCTCCCGGCTGTAGCTGTACGGTCCACGCGCCGGCGGCTGACGGAATGCCGTCCCCGCAGGCTCCCTCGGTCACGAGCGCGGCGTCGGCCCGCGCCCATGTGCTGGCCCTTGTACGCGCGCGTGAGGACGGTACGGGCGTTGCGCCGGCCGAGCAGGCGGTCACCGATCTGCTGCTCGTCACATCGGAGCTGGTCTCCAATGCGTTCCGGCACGGGGGCGGTCTGGTGTCCTTCCGGGCGACCGTCACCCCGGAAGGGATCCGGATCGGTGTCCACGACCGCAGCGCGGACATCCCGCCGGTGGCCTTCGGCTCCGGTGCCCTGCCCGACATACACCGGGGCGGGGGGTACGGATGGCCGTTGATCATCAAGCTGGCGCGCGACATCTCCATCGAGCGGTGCGCCGGTGGCGGAAAGGTGGTGAGCGTTCTGGTGCCCCTGGCGCCTTCGGCCTGAAGGCGGGTCACCAAGGCCGCTGCAAGTGCCCCTACCAGGGGAGGAAGACGTGGACATCCTTGCCGTCCGGCTGGACGACGACGCTCACCTGGTCACACAAGGTGTGCACGAGGTGCCATCCGATGCCTCCTGCCCGGCCCGGCCGGAAGGGGCGCGGCGAGGGTGGCGTAGGGCTGGTGTCGTGGACGGTCACATGAACCCCGTCGAAGGTCGGCCGCAGCCGAAGCGTGAAAGGGCCCGGGGCGTACTGCACCGCATTGGCGGCGAGCTCGTCGACCACCAGGAGGACATCGTTCCAGTGGTCCGGACTCGTGGGAGGAGCGGCCCGCGCGAGACGGCGCAGAAACGTCTCGGCGGTCAGTCGTGCGTCCGTCACATCGTGCAGTTCGCCGTCGAACTCGCTGAAGAGGCACTCGACCGCCTCGAACGGCCAGGGCTTGTCGTCCCAACACGGCTCCGTTGCCATGCCGTCCTTCCCCCGGCCGGCACACCGGCCGGATGTCGTCGTTCGTCACGCTGTCGCCCGGCTCCCTTTAAGACGGTTGCCGAAAAGACGGCGCCTACGCCTGTGAGATCACGTGTACTCGGGGGCGGCCTGGGTAGCAGCGCGCCGAACGGTCCGGCACGGCCGGTCCGAAGCGGAGGGCACGGCAGGCGTGGGAAGCGCGGTGGGAGTTGACCGTGAGGTGACGGAGGCAGAGGAGGCGGGCGGCACTCCCAAGGCGCTGGCCCGCCAGCTCGGGGACGCGGTGGAGAGCCTGGTCACGCTGTGGATCTCGGCAGCGGAGTCCGTCACACCGCGACTGTCGAGGCATCAGTTGAAGGCGCTGACGGCGGTGCTGCATGGTTCGGAGCTGAACCTCACCGCGCTGGCGGAGACGCTGGGTATCGCGCTGCCCGCGGCGAGCAGGCTCTGCGACCGGCTGGAGGCGGCGGGCCTGCTGGAGCGGGTGGCCCATCCTCTCAACCGGCGGGAACTGCAGCTGAGGGTTACCGCGCAGGGGCGCAAGGTGCTGGCCGAGGTTGCCGAGCGCAGGGCGGGGAGCCTTGCGGCGGTGCTTGCGGCCATGGCGCCGGCGCAGCGGGAATCTCTGGAGCGGGGGCTTCGGGGGGTGCGGGAGGTGGGGGGACCGGGCGGGGAGTCGTGACGCTGCGCTGTCCCTGCGGGTGCGGTGCGGTTTTTTGCGCAGTTCCCCGCGCCCCTTGTCGGGCGTGCGTTTCGGCGGTGTTCCGCGTTGCTAACGGGGGGCAGCCTCCTCGACGTGGCAGAGCAGGAGGCATACGTCGTCGTCTCGTTCCGAGTCTCGGAGCAAGGGGTCCAGGATCTGGTCGGCGGCGGATTCCAGACCGTGGGTCAGGTCTCGTGCGGCCAGTGCGGACATCGCCTCGGTGAGGCGCTCGATACCTGGATCGATGCCCTGCGCACGGCGCTCCACCAGGCCGTCCGTGTACAGGGCAAGGGTGGCCCCGGGCGGCAGCTCGACGGTGTGGTCCTCGATGTCCTGGCGCAGCGGAATGCCCAGCATGGCGCCCGGCTTGTCGTCAAGGGTGCGTACCCGGCCGTCGGGCGTGCGCAGCACCGGTGGCGGATGTCCCGCCGCCGCCCAGGTCAGCACGCGCTCGCCGGGACGGAAGCGGGCGATGACAGCCGTGGCGTACAGGTCCGGCTGCAGATGATGCAGGAACACGTGCAGCCGGGTGAGAAGCCGGCCCGGGCTGCCTCCGTCGACGGCGTACGCCCGCAGCGCCGTGCGCAGTTGGCTCATCATCACCGCCGCGTGCAGCCCATGGCCGGTGACATCGCCTATCACGGCGATCAGGCTCCCGTCGGGCTGGCGGAAGGCGTCGTACCAGTCTCCGCCGATGTTGAGACCGTGGGTCGCCGGCAGATAGCGGGCGGCGAGGTGGAGCCCGGGGGTGCTGGGGAGGTCGGTGAGAAGCGCCCGTTGCAGCGTTTCCGCGATGTCGCGGTTGTGTTCGAAGCGCTGCGCGTTGTCGATCGCGGTCCCGGCCCTGCGGGCCAGCTCGATGAGCATCACGGCGTCGTCCGGGTCCCACCGCTCGCCGGGCGGGGTGAGGATCAGCACGCCGAGGGTGGTACGCCGGGCCGACAGAGGCAGGCACAGATGGGGCCGGGTGGGCTGGAGGGCGGAGGGCGGCCGGTCGTCCACCCCGGGCAGTCCGCCCGGGTGCGCGGCGGCGTACTGCGGCCGGCCGCTGCGCGCGGCGAGCACCGCCGCGGCCGGACGGGGACCGTGCCCCCGCTCCGCGTCCTCGTCGCTGAGCAGCCATACGTCGACGCTGCGCGCGTACGCCGGCATCAGCAGCTGCGGGAGCAGACGCACGATCTCCCCGTGGTTGAGGGACGCCGTCAGCGCATCGCTGGAGTCGGCGAGGAACGTGAGCCTGCTGCGGGCCTCCTCCGCCTCGGTACGGGCGGCGCGCTCGGCGGCGAACAACTCGCGCTGAGCCTCGCCCGCGGCGTCCAGTTCGGCGTGCAGGGCCAGTACGCCCTGGTTCGTCTGGTGCAGTTCCTCACGGTGGAAGTCGACCAGCGTCTCCTGCTCCGTGAGGGCGTCCAGCACACGGGCGGTGTCGTCGTCGGCGCCGAGGAGCGCTTCGGCGAGGGCTTCGGGGCCTCCGGTCGGTGAGGCCGGGGCGGCGCGGTCGTCGGGTTCTGCCGCGAGTACGGACGCACGCCACGTGGGCTGTTCGGGTGGGCCGTCGTCCGGGGCCGGGCGGAGGGTGAGCCGCAGCTGGGAACGCTCATGCCGCCGGGACGGCCGCGTGGCGTGCAGGGTCAGCCGCCAGGTGCCGCCCTTGTCGAGGGACTGGCGCAACTGCGCCGTGAGCGCGGTCACCAGGCGCGCACGGTCGAGGACGGGCACATCGTGCTCGGCCACGAGCCGGGCGGCGTCGACACGGGCCCGGGCGGCGTCCACGACCGTGCTGATGCGCCAGGTGTGGGTCATGGTTCACGACCCGCCTGTGTGGGGGACAGCACGGCCACCGTGGTGTCGTCGCGGACGGGCCGGGCGGAACTGCTGGCGTCACGCACGATCAGGGCCGCCGTCACGCCGGGGTCGAGGGCCGGGGGCACGTCGGAGCGCAGCGACCACCGGCTGGGCAGCCCGTCGCTGTGCAGGACGAGCAGGCAGTGCGGGGACCAGGGCAGCCGGTGCCGGGGGATGTGCGCGGGCCGGTGGGCGCCGACTATCCCCGGATGCGACAGCAGATGCTGCCAGTCGTCCCCGGTGCGCAGCCTGGCCCCCACGTTGCCGATGCCGGAGAACTCCAGTTGCCCGGAGGCCAGGTCGAGTTGGGCGACGGCGACGGCGGCGCCCCGGGTGTCGCGCAGCGCGCCATGGAGTCCCGCGAGGAGTTCCTCGGGCCTGAGCGCGGCGTTCAGCCGCAGGTGCCGGACGGCCGCGTCGGAGGCCTCGGCCGCCGCCGGCCCGTGTCCCAGCCCGTCGGCGAGGAGCAGGGTGACGCGCTCGCCGGAGCGTACACAGGCCCAGGCATCGCCTGAATGACAGGCCACGAACGGGATGTTGACCCCTCCGGCCCGGACCCGCGCGGGGGCGCTGCCGTCCTGTGTCCTGGACCGGTTCCCCACCGAAGCATGGATGCGGGCGAGGGCGACGGTGCCGCGCCCGGGGGAGCTGTGGAGGTCGAAGACGTCCGCGAGACGGCGGCAGGTTCCGAGGCCCGCGCCCAGTGTTGCCGTGGTCGAGAAGCCGTCGCCCAGCGCGGTCGGGAGGTCCTCGATGCCCGGGCCGTGATCGATCGCGGTGATCTGCAGCGCGGGCCTCGGCTCGGACGCCCCGTGCCCGGGGCCGGCGTCCACCGTCTCGATGAGGATCTGTCCACCGCCCGCGTGTTTGAGCAGGTTGGTCGCGAGTTCGGTGGCGACGAGTTCGGCCGCGGCGGCGCGGTCCGGTGGGAACCCGGCGCGTCCGCAGGCGTCCTTCGCCGCGACACGGACGTCCCGGACCCGGGTCGGGTCGTGGACGGGAATGTCCCGGACGTGGGTCATCGTGCCTCCTCACGGGGGCGTGGCGGTCCGGCGGTCCAGCAGACCACCGTGATCGAGGTGCCGACACCGGGAGCGGTGTCGATGGAGAAATCGTGGACCAGCCGCCGGGCCCCGCCCAGCCCCAGTCCCAGCCCGCCGCCCGAGGTGTAGCCGTCGGTCAGTGCCCGCTCGACGTCGGCGATGCCGGGGCCGTCGTCGGTGAAGGTCAGTCTCAGACCCCGGGCGCGGCCGTTGTCCAGGACGGTGGACTCGACCTGTCCGCCCCCGCCGTGGACGAGCGTGTTGCGCGCGAGCTCGCTGGCCGCGGTGATCAGTTTGGTCTGTTCCACCAGACCGAAACCGACCTCGGCCGCCGCACGCCGCACATGCTGCCGTACCCACGCCAGATCCATGTCCGAGCGGATGGGCAGGCATGCGGCGAGGCGGCCCGATGTCTCCGTCACGCGTTCTCCTGGCGTCCGGGACCGGGGGACAGGGGAGGAGTGGATGCGGACGCTCGCGTGAGCATCCGCAGAGCCTCGTCGGTGTCGAGCGCGGTGCGCAGGCCCGGCAGGGTGAGGCCCAGTTCGACCAGGGTGATGGCGACCGCGGGACGCATGCCGGCCACGACGGTCTGAGCCGCGAGCAGCCTCGCGTTCGCGGCGATCTCCGCGAAGACGCGGCCGAGGAAGGAGTCGACGATCTCGACGCCGGAGACGTCGATGACGACGCCCGCCGCCGAACTGCGGGCAATCGCCTCGCCGATGTCCTGCTGCAACTGCTCGGCCGCCTTGTCGTGCAGTTCGCCGTGGAGCGTGACGAGCAGCACGTCGCCGACCTTGAGGACGGGGACGTGGGCGCCCGCCGGCCCCCTGTAGCCGTCGATCATCGCGGGACGCCTCCGCTCGACGACCGGTCCACGATCACGGCACCCTGCTGGTGCAGGGCGTAGGCGAGGGCGTCGGCGAGGCTCGCACGGGTGACGACCGAGCCCAGGTCGATCCCCAGATGCACGATGGTCTGGGCGATCGCGGGCCGGATGCCGGAGACGATGCATTCGGCCCCCATGAGCCGTGCCGCAGCGACGGTCTTCATCAGATGCTGAGCCACCAGCGAGTCGACGGTCGGCACCCCCGTGATGTCGAGGATGGCGAAGCGGGCCTGCTGTGTGACGACCGCCTCCAGCAGGCTCTCCATCACGACCTGGCTACGGGCGCTGTCCAGGGTGCCGATGAGCGGCACGGCGACGATGCCGCTCCACAGGCTGATGACGGGCGTGGCCACCTCCTGCAGTTGCAGGCGCTGCCGGTCGATGATCTCCTCGCCCGCGCTGAGGGCCGTCTCCATCACGAGCAGCCGCAGCGTGCCCAGCAGGACGGTGAGCGTGACCACTTGCGGCCCCGACGCCTCGCCGTCCGTCACGGCCAGGTCGGCCCTCAGCAGATCGGTGACCGACGGGCGCAGCGCCGCCACCTCGTCGGCGATTTGCGAGGGGCCCGCACCCGCACGCGCGCGCGAGGCCGCCATACGCGTGAGCTGTTCCCGCACCCCCGCGAAGCCCGGGGCCCGGAGGTCCTCGGTCCGCCCGGAGGCGGCGACCACGGCAAGCGCCTCCACCAGGGCGCCGGCGGCTTCCACGGCCTCGTCACGGGAGACCGTGAACACCGTACGGAACAGCATCTCGTCGGACCAGCGCTGCGCGATCTGCTCGCGGCGGCGTCGCAGGAAGTCACCGACGATCCGCGCCGAAGTCCCCTGGTCCGCTGCCGACTCCTGGTCCGTCACGTCACTGTCTCCTTCGTACGTACGCCCGACCGGCTGCCAGGGAGCCTTCTCCAAGAGCGCGGTTCATTGTCGCGTGACAACTGTAATCATGCGAGATCGCACAGGACACCCGTGGCTGTCCCGAAGACCGTCCCACGAACGGGGGCCTCCTCGAACGCCGTTCATTCGCTCATGCGTGCGGGCACGAGGCCGTCCGGCCGGAGCGCCGGTGCCCGCGAAAACCCTACGGGGCGTCCTGCTGCCCGAACCAGTCCAGACACACCACCAGTGCGTCGTCCTGCGGGTCGGGTACGCCGCGGTGACCGGTGAGTTCCCTCAGCACGGCGCGGGGCACCTCGGCGGCGGGCAGCAGTATCGTGGACGCGATGGCCTTCGCCAGCGCCCGCTCGCCGTAGGTCTCGCCTCCCGGCGCGGCCACCCCGTACACGCCGTCGCTGACGAAGACGAGCCGGTCTCCCGGTTCGACCTGGAACTCCTGGACGACGTAGTCCGTCTCCTCGAACATGCCGAGCGGCAGCTGGGCCTCGAAGTCGATCGCTTCGACGCTCCTGCCGCGCAGGCGCAGCATCCGCGGGGAACCGGCGTCGACGACCTTTATCCGGCCGGTCGACAGTTCCATGTCGAGCAGCAGCACGGACAGGTAGGAGGAGCCCCGGTACTGGGCGTAGACCGCCTGGTCGGCCAGGGCCGCCTGGTCCTCGATGGAGATCCCGGCGCGTCGCGCGTTGCGCAGGGCGTTGATCCCGAGGTTGGTGAGCAGCGACGCCTCGATGCCCTCGCCCATGCCGTTGGTGATGTACACCATCAGCCGGTCGGCGCCCGCGGACCAGTCGAAGTTGTCCCCGAAGATCGCGTAGGCGGGCTCCAGTTGCGCGCCGAGCGCGTACTCGGGCCGTGCGCACGAGCGGCCGGGGAGCAGCTGCCACTGCATCTCCGCCGCGAGCGTCAGCCGATCCCGGCGCCTGGCCCGCACATAGACGTCGGTGTCCCGCTCGGCCACGATCAGTTCATGGCCCAGGACCTCGGCGATGTCGGCGAGTTCGGGCAGTGTCCCGGCCGCCCGGCGGGACGGCAGTGTGACCGTCAGGACACCGAGCCGGTCCCCGCGTACGGTCACCGGCAGATGGACCCGGACCAGGTCACCGAGCTCCTCCACGACGGGGTCCTGCGCGCCGAATGCCCGTCCGGACGTGCTTCCGTGCACGGGTACGGGGTCGGCGGCGTGGGGCTGCGGCGAGACGGGCTGAAGGACGGTGAGTCCGTAGTCGGCCATCAGAAGATCGACCGACTCCGCCGCGTGCTCGGTGCGCAGCACCTCCCGGAGCGCGTCCACCAGACAGTGCGGAGCCGCGTTCCGGAGCGCCCTTTCTGCTGCGACAAAACTGTTCACGATGTCGGATACGCCATTCTTCTACTAGTACGATTCCGGACCCATGTCGTGGCGGGGTCGTGCGGTCGTGCGCCGGTGTCCGTATCTATCGTTGTGTGCGTGCTGCGTCCCCGGCGGGCCGACAGCATCCGAGAAGTCTGGGAGAGTGAGATGGTGACTTCCTCCAGCCCGCGTCCGGAACCCGCGGAGGTGGCGCGTGTGACCTCAGAGGCGGCCGAACTGCTGGAGATCCTGTGGGGACGCGCCCCGACCACCCCCGTCTCCGCCTCCCAGATGCGTGTGCTCTTCATCCTGGAGCACAACGAGGGGATCAACCTGCGGACGCTCGCCGACGCGCTCGGCTCGACCCCGCCCTCGACCAGTCGGCTGTGCGACCGGCTCCAGGCCGTCGGGTACGTGGAGCGCGCGGCCAGCTCCATCAGCCGCCGTGAGCTGCGGCTGTACCTGAGCCGCCGGGGCAGGACCTTCCTGGCCGAGGTGCGGTCGCGGCGCGAGCAGGCACTGGAGTCCGTCCTGGCCCAGATGCCGGCGGCCAAGAGGACGGCGCTGCTCCAGGGACTCGAGGCGTTCGTGGCCGCCGCATCGGCCGAGCTCCACGAGGCCGAGGGAACCGGCGCCCGTACGGCGTGAAGCGGGGCAGTCGGTTCCGCCCACCGCAACATTGCAGTTCCCTCCGTGCGTTCGATGCCCCCACACTTTGTTGCCTGGCGGCTACAGTTGTCAAACGGCAAGTATTGCCGCCGTTTGGCCCCCGCGTGCGCGAATGCCCAAGCGGGGGTGGTGCGGGCGGGGCAGGCCGGTGCGGTGCCCCTGTCAGGGGGTGTCGGCACCCTTGAGGAGGGGGGTATGCGCTGTGGGCGACCCGGACGAGGCCTCCATCGCGGCCAGGGCGTCGTCGACGCTCCCGAAGGACGGGACGGTCAGGCTCACTCCCGTCAGGTCCAGGATCCGCCGCACGGCCGGTGCGGGATCGATGAGGCCCACGGAGCCGTCGGCCTGCCGGGTTTCCTTGTAGGCCCTGAGCACGATGTTGATGCCGGAAGAATCCATGAAGGGCACGGACGACAGGTCGAGCAGCAGATGCCGCCGCCCGTGGTGCATCTGGTTGGCCAGGTGGTGATGCAACTCCGTTGCGGTGTCGACGTCCAGGTAGCCCTTCACGATGACCAGCGCGACACCTTCTCGTGGCGTTGTCACATCGATGCACAGAGGGGTCTTCTCGGCCGACACAATGCCTCCCATACGTATACATACGGCTTGAGGGGTTCCGCCTACCCCGGGCCGGGTTCCCGATGCACGGACGGCCACGCCCCAAGAGTGATCAACCTCTCCCCACCGCAACACCATCCGACAGCGATTGCGCCCCCGAGTACCCGCAACACGTCTCACCACACCCAAGCAACGACGCAAGGGGCCGCAGGTGGCCAGGGACGCGAAGAATGGCGCGAAATCCCACGCCACACCGGGCGCAACCGACCAGGGTCGCGGGGAACCGCGCAGCAAACCACGACGCACCGGCAGTCGACGACGTACCGGGCGGCAACCGATCAGGGGCGCGGGGAACTGCGCAAAAAAGCCACGACGCACCGGCAGTCGACGACGTACCGGGCGGCAACCGATCAGGGGCGCGGGGAACTGCGCAAAAAAGCCACGACGCACACGCAGCCGACGACACCCCCGGCGTTCATCCGAACCGCTTCTCCCCGCCCTCCCCCAACCGCCTCGCCAACCCCCGCAAGGAAAAACCTTCCCTCTTCCGCGACGGCTCCTGTCCGGGCGAAGGCAGCGCGCCGAAGGACTCCCGGTACCCCGCCAGCGCCTCGTGAGCCAGCTCCGCCGCCTCCCGGTACAGATCGCGCGACTTCGTCATTGCCTCGAGGGCCTCGGCGTAGGCGGCGACCTGGCGGCGGGCGACGACGAGTTCCTCCTCGAGCGTCGTCAGATGCCACTGCTCGCGCAGTGCGCCCAGCGCTTCCTCGCCCCCCTGAGGCAGCGGCCCGGGATCCTCGGCGCGGCGTCGTACGACATCGATGAGGTCCGTGGGCACCGAACCGTCGAGAAACACCGAGCGCACGCTGAGGCTGTTGTCGTCGACACCCGGACCGCCCGGCACCGCGGGGAGCACCACGGCGCCGCCACGGGGCACCCGCACCCCCAGGTCGTACAGCGCCCAGTTGACCACCTGGAACTGTTCGGGAGTGGCACGGTGCTCCACGATGCGGTGCCGCAGGCTGGGCGGCAGCAGCGGCGCCAGCGGCCGCAGCCCGCGCTCACCGGTGGTCATCGCCTCGTGGATCACCACATGGATGCCCCAGGTGTGCCGGGCGCACTCCTTGAGCAGACGCTTGAGGGCCCGGTCGTCCGACGGCAACGGGTTGATCCGCCGGAACCGCAGTCCCCCCACGACGTCGTGGTCCCAGGGGCTGTCCGCGTCCTCGGGCCAGAAGACGGTGGCGGGCGACGGCCAGTCGAGCTCCCAGCCGCGGTCCGCCTCGGCCACCAGCACCCAGTCCTGCGCGCCGTCCTGGCCGGGGGTCGCCCCGAGGTCCAGACGGGCCCGTACGACAACGTCGTCGGCGACCGTCCAGCGCGCTTCGAACGAGCGGCTGCCCTCGGTGCTCGCCTCACCGGAGTGACCGGAATCCCCGAGCGCTCCGGAGCCGTCGGGGTCATCTGATGTTGCGGGGCCACCGGAGCCACGGGAGCCGTCGGGCTCGAACAGGTCCTGGATGACCGCTTCGCTCTTCAGTTCACGCAGCCGCCGCCGGACGGTGTCCTCGGCGTCCGGGCCGAGGTATCGCCCGCGTGCCAGCCACACGGTGTCGGGAGCCGCGTCACGGACAGGGGAGGACTTTGCCATGGATCACTCTGCGGTACGGGGTCGATGGGCGCCTCCAGTATGGTCCGTGCATGTCACGGGCCTGGAGGCGAGGTCAGGGATGATTCCTTCCTCTACCGTATTGCCATTTCGCGTGCGGATATGCGCAGCAACGAGGAAAAAGTCCGGAAGCCGAACGGGCGGGGCGAGTGTCGCGATCGCGCCAACGTGCGGTCTGATAAGCAGAGTTGTGCATGGCATGTCGGTGGCGGGGCACCCGACTCGCACATCGAGAGAGAGGGCCTGGCCGTGCTCGTTCCGGATCCGAAGGTCGTCAGAGGGCTGCTGACCCGGTACGCGTCCCTGCAGATCGCGCTCGCCGAGAGGCACACGCCCGAAAGGGCGCGAGAGCTCGAGGACGTCAGTTACACGCTGTGCGTCATGATGGGAACCCGTGGTGTTCACGACGCGGTGGCGGCCGGAGACGCGCTGCTCGTCGACGGAACCGGGCGCCCCGGGTCCCGGGAGGCGGGCGGAGGGAAGAGCTTGCCGGTGACCGTCTGAGGTCCGCGGGAAGTCTGCCGGAGGCCCCGCGTCGTTCTCACGGGATCACCGCGCCGGACAGGGGCTCCGACGCGGTGATCTTGCCGATTCCGGTTCCGCGGGTGATCGCTACGGCAGCAGCTTGTCGAGCGCCGCCCGCCCCTCGGACGCGAGCTTGCGTTCCGCCCATGCGAGGGACTTGGGGGTGATGTCCCTGCCCGAGGCGAGGACCAGATCAACGGCCGAGGGCTTGGACTCCTTGGGAGCCACATGCAGCAGGTCGTCCGGCGTCGCGCGGTCGGCGGACGGGCGATGTGACGGATCGGGCTGTGACGTCGGCATCTTGTCTCCCATGCGAGTCGATCCGCAGTGGTGGCACCCGCGGATCGTCACGCGGGCGGGACACCACCCTTCACCTCACCTTTCATCGAGATGACGCCGCCCGCATCCCGGGAGAGGTGATTCTTTCCCGCCACCTCCCGGTCTCCGACCGTGCGTGACGAATATTCCACTCACGGTGTTCGCGGCTGCCTGCCTGCGCACTGGCGCGGCGGCCGAGGGATAACCCTCGAATCCGGTGCCAGTGACTGACATGGACGGGTCAATGCTGTCACCCTGCCTCCAGCCGCGGTGCGCGCTGTGTACAGCCCCACCACGGTTACGGTTCCCCGCACCGCTCAGCTCGTTCCGGACAGCACATCCCGTCTGTCCGGTCTGTCACCGGCCGTAGGACTCGCGGCCGCAGCAGTAGGAGTACGAGTGAGACGAATACCCCGTCAGGCGACGGCGACCGGCGCCCTCGTGGCGACCGCCGCCTTCCTCGCCGTCGGCATGCAGGCGGCTCCGGCGACCGCCACCCCCGCTCCCCACGCCGGCACCCTGCGCACCGGGGCTCTGGAGGCGCACCTCTCCCCTGCCCAGCACAGCGCGCTGCTCAAGAGCGCGGCCGAGAAGACGACGCAGACCGCGCGCTCCCTCGGCCTCGGCTCGAAGGAGAAGCTCGTCGTCAAGGACGTCGTCAAGGACAACGACGGCACGCTCCACACCCGTTACGAGCGCACCTACGACGGACTGCCCGTCCTCGGCGGCGACCTCGTCGTGCACACTCCGCCGGCCTCCCTGGCCACCGGCACCGTGAGCACGACGTTCAACAACAAGCGCACCATCACGGTGCCCACGACCACCGCGGCGTTCACCAAGTCGGCCGCCCAGAGCAAGGCGCTCAAGACGGCCAAGGCCCTCGACGCCAAGAACCCCGCGGCGCAGAGCGTCCGCAAGGTGATCTGGGCCGGCAACGGCACGCCGAAGCTCGCCTGGGAGACCGTGATCAGCGGATTCCAGGACGACGGCACGCCCAGCAAGCTGCACGTCATCACGGACGCGACCACGGGCCAGGAGCTCTACCGCTACCAGGGCATCGAGAATGGCGTCGGCAACACCCACTACAGCGGCACGGTCTCGCTGACCACCACGCAGTCGGGTTCGACGTACACGCTGAACGACGCCTCGCGCGGCGGTCACAAGACGTACAACCTGAACCACGGCTCGTCCGGCACCGGCACGCTGTTCTCGCAGTCGAGCGACACCTGGGGTGACGGCACCAACTCCAACGCGGCCACCGCCGGCGCCGACGCCGCCTATGGCGCGCAGGAGACCTGGGACTTCTACAAGAACACGTTCGGCCGCTCGGGCATCAAGAACGACGGCACGGCCGCGTACTCCCGCGTGCACTACGGCAACTCGTACGTGAACGCGTTCTGGGACGACAGCTGCTTCTGCATGACGTACGGCGACGGCTCGGGCAACAACGACCCGCTGACCTCGCTGGACGTGGCGGGCCACGAGATGAGCCACGGTGTCACCTCCAACACCGCGGGCCTCGACTACACCGGGGAGTCCGGCGGCCTCAACGAGGCGACCTCCGACATCATGGGCACCGGCGTCGAGTTCTACGCCAACAACAGCTCCGACCCGGGCGACTACCTCATCGGCGAGAAGATCAACATCAACGGTGACGGCACCCCGCTGCGCTACATGGACAAGCCCAGCAAGGACGGCGGCTCCGCCGACAGCTGGTACTCCGGCGTCGGCAACCTCGACGTGCACTACTCCTCGGGGCCGGCGAACCACATGTTCTACCTGCTCTCCGAGGGCAGCGGCACCAAGGTCATCAACGGTGTGACCTACAACAGCCCGACCTCGGACGGCGTCGCCGTCACCGGCATCGGCCGCGACAAGGCGCTGCAGATCTGGTACAAGGCGCTGACGACGTACATGACGTCCAGCACGAACTACGCCGCGGCGCGCACGGCCGCGCTGAACGCGGCGTCGGCCCTGTACGGCGCCAACTCCGCCGAGTACGCCGGGGTCGGCAACGCCTTCGCCGGTATCAACGTCGGCAGCCACATCACGCCCCCGAGCTCGGGGGTGACGGTCACCAACCCGGGCAGCCAGTCCTCGACCGTGGGCACCGCGGTGAGCCTGCAGATCTCGGCGTCCAGCACCAACAGCGGCGCCCTGTCCTACAGCGCCACCGGTCTGCCGCCCGGCCTGTCGATCAACAGCTCGACGGGAGCCATCACCGGCACCCCGACGACCGCGGGAACCTACAGCACCACGGTGACCGTGACCGACAGCACGGGTGCCACCGGCACCGCGAGCTTCACCTGGACGGTCAGCCCCTCGGGCGGCGGCGGCTGCACCTCGTCGCAGCTGCTGGGCAACCCGGGCTTCGAGTCCGGCAACACCACCTGGACCGCCACGAGCGGGGTCATCACCAACGACAGCGGTGAAGCGGCGCACGGCGGCTCCTACAAGGCCTGGATCGACGGCTACGGCTCCACGCACACCGACACGCTGTCCCAGTCCGTGGCGATCCCGTCCGGCTGCAAGGCGACGCTCACCTTCTACCTGCACATCGACACCTCGGAGACCACCAAGAGCACCCAGTACGACAAGCTCACGGTGACCGCCGGATCGAAGACGCTGGCGACGTACTCGAACCTCAACGCCGCCTCCGGTTACTCCCAGAAGTCCTTCGACCTGTCCTCGCTCGCGGGGACCATGGTCACCCTGAAGTTCAACGGCGTGGAGGACTCCTCGCTGCAGACCAGCTTCGTCGTCGACGACACCGCGCTGACGACCAGCTGACATCACCTCCCTGCCCCATCCGTGGGGGCCGCCCGCCGGGCGGCCCCCACGGCCTTTCCCGGTCATGCCGCCAGGGCGGCCCGGGCCGCCGCGAGCGTCTGCTCCGCGTAGCCCCGGCCGAACAGCAGGGTGTGCACCAGGAGAGGGAAGAGCTGGTGGAGCCCGGTGCGCACTTCCCAGCCCGCGGCGAGCGGTGTCGTCTCCTGGTAACTCTCCAGCACCCGGTCCAGATGCGGGCAGCCGAAGAGGCGGAGCATGGCCAGGTCCGTCTCACGGTGACCTCCGTGGGCGGCCGGATCGATGAGCCAGGCATGCCCCTCGGTGTCCCACAGGACGTTGCCGTTCCACAGATCGCCGTGAAGCCGGGCGGGCGGCTCGGCGGGGCCCGACAGTCCGGGCAGCCGCTCGCAGACGCGTTCGACCACGGTGGCCTCGGTGCGGCGCAGCGTCCCGTTGTCCACCGCACCGCGCAGATAAGGCAGGACCCGGTGCTCGGCGTACCAGCCGGGCCACTCGGCGCCGGGCACATTGCGCATGGGGGCGAGCCCGATGTACGCGTCCTCGGGGCCGCCCGGCGGTGGCGCGCCAAACGCGGGAGCGCCGCAGGAGTGGAGGGCGGCCAGGGCGTGCCCGAGCCGGGACGCGGCCGGGGCACTCGGCGGCCCCGTCTCGATGCGGTCGGTCACCAGCCAGCGCCCATCATGGCCGTGCACGAGCGGAACACGGACCGTACCGGCGTCCGCGAGCCAGCGCAGCCCCGCCGCCTCGGCAAGTATCGCCCGGGGGCCGTCGCCGCGCTTGACCATCACCGTCAGCCCACCGGCGAGGGTGACTTCGGTGACTGCCCCGGACACCGCGCGCTCCGCCGTAGCCGGACGTCCGGCGAGCCGCGCCGCCGCGGCCCCTGCTCCTTCGACGTCCATGGTCACCGCACCACCCCGCACCACCCCGTTCCCTTCAGGGCCGGTCCGGCCCTCAAGGGCCGCCCGGGACCGCCGTCTTCGCACGCCGTAGGGAGAAACCGGACGATACCGTACGGGTCCTCGTCCCACGGCGGTGCCGCCGTCTCAGTCGGCGGCCGTCCCGTCCCCGGAACGGGCGGAAGCGGGCTGTTGTCGTTGCCGCTGCTGGAAGAGGGAGTACAGGTACAGCAGTGACGGCACGAGCAGCACCGCACCGACGGCCAGGGCCACGAGGCTGCTGCCCAGCACGGAAGCCTGGGAGGCGCTGCCCCGGACCGTGACCGACGGCGGCAGCATCGCCGGGTACTGCGCCACGCCCCAGCTCCACAGGATCGCGGCCACCGCCGTAGCCGCCGTGACCCGTACGAACGTCAGCTCGGTGCGGACGAGCAGGGCCAGACTGACCAGTCCCAGGAGGGCCGAGACGATCACCAGGGGAAGCGCCCGGTGGGTGAGGCCGTGGAAGAGCTGCGGAGCGTCCGTCTGGAGGACGGCGATGCCGACGACGGCCACGACTCCCGTCACCACGCCCGTGGCCAGCGCCCGCGCGCGGAAGTAGGCGACCAGGTCCGGTCGGCCGGAGCGGTCGGCGTCACCGCTCAGGTACACCGCCGCGAGATAGGCGCAGGCGAGCACGGCCAGTACGCCGCCGAGGGCGGAGGTCGGGTTGAGCCAGCTGGTGACGAGGTTCCCTTTGGCCAGGCCCGGGGGGACCCGGCCCGAGGCGACGGCACCCGCGACCGAGCCGAGGAAGTAGGGGGTGACGACCGAGGAGAGGGCGAAGAACCCGCCGAACAGGCGCTGCTGCGGCACCTCGGAGCTGGCCTTGCGGAAGGCGAACGCGGCTCCGCGGGCGATGATGCCGAGGGCGGCCAGGGTCAGCGGGATGTAGAGGGTCGACATCACGGCCGCGAACACCGGCGAGAATCCGGTCCACAGCAGGACGACGACGAAGATCAGCCAAACGTGGTTGGCCTCCCAGACCGGTCCGATGCTGTGCTCGATGAGCCGGCGCGGCTCCCGGCCACGCCCGCTGCCCCCGGCGAGCAGATCCCACAGACCTGCCCCGAAGTCGGCGCCGCCGAACAGGGCGTAGCAGGTCAGCCCGATCCACATGACGGCCAGAGCGGTGTCGGCGAGCATCAGCGCCTCCCCGCCGAGGAGGTGCGGAGGGCCGGGCAGCGCCACAGCGCGTCGGCCGGAGAGCAGGACTCAGACAACGGGATACTCCTCCACGTCACGCTCCTGAGGCGCGAGCGGCACGGGCCGGTCGCGTGTCAGCCTGCGCAGCACATAGACGGCGCCCGCCGTCATCAGCGCGTAGACGACCAGCACCAGCCACAGCCCGGTCATCAGCCCCGGGGCGACGTTCACGGCGTCGCTGACCCGCAGCAGATCCCGTACGACCCATGGCTGCCGCCCCTCCTCGGTCACGGTCCAGCCGCATTCGAGAGCGACGACCGCCGCGGGTCCTGACAGCGCCCCCAGCAGGAAGAACAGGCGCAGCGGGCGGCTCGTCCCCTCCAGCCACGGCCCCGGCCGTCGCCTGCGGCGCAGGGCGAGCACGAGCAGCCACGCGCTGACGAGGAGCAGGAACAGTCCGCAGCCCACCATGAGATCGAAGGCCAGATGCACCCCGGTGACCGGGGGCCACTCGTCGGACGGCACCTGGTCGAGCCCCTGGACCACGGTGTCCGGGCTGAATCCGACCAGCAGGGACAGCCCGTCGGGGATCTCCACGCCGTACCGCAGGCCGTTGTGTCCGGCGATGCCGCCGATGGTCAGCGGGACATGGCTTCCGGTGTGGAACACCCCTTCCATCGCGCCCAGTTTGACCGGCTGGTAGTGGGCCACGAACCGGGCCGCCCAGTCCCCGACGACCAGCTGGAAGGGGGTGACGACCGCGCCGAGGATCAGGGGGACGGTGAAGCCGAGACGGTGGTAGTGGTCCCTGCGGCCGCGCAGCATGGCGACCCCGTAGACACTGGCGGTCAGGAAGGACGCCACCATGAGCGCCGCAAGGATCATGTGCGTGGTCTGTGGCGGTGTCGCCGGGTTGAACATCGCCGCCCACGGGTCGACGTGCACGACCTTGCCGTCGCGGACGGTGAAGCCCCGCGGCTGGTTCATCCAGGCGTTCGCGCACACGACGAAGAAGGCCGACGCGATCCCGGCGACGACGATGGGGACGCCTGTGAGGAGATGGAGGCGTGACGGCAGCCGGTCCCACGCGTAGAGATAGATGCCCAGGAAGATCGCCTCGATGAAGAAGGCGATGCCCTCCATGGCGAACGGCAGCCCGATCACCTGTCCGTAGGTCCCCATCAGACCGGGCCACAGCAGACCCAGTTCGAAGCTGAGGATGGTGCCGGACACCGCTCCGATCGCGAACAGCACCCCCATGGCGCGCGCCCATCTGCGGGCGAGCAGACGGCACGAGTGGTCGCCGGTTCGCCCGCCCCACCACTCCACGGTCAGAGTCAGCAGGGGCAGCCCGACACCGAGACACGCCAGGACGATGTGCCAGCCGAGGGAGAAGCCCATCTGGGCGCGCGCCGCGTCGAGATTCCCCTGGGTCGCGCCCGCGGCGGTCAGTGCCCCCGGCAGCGCGTCGACCGTCGCCATCGGACACCGCCTTTCTCCTCGGCCGAAGCGACAGGGCACCGGCATCGCGTCACAGGAGCACCCCGGGCACGGAAATGACGCCGTATCAGGGACTCTCCCGAGGAAGGTGCCGCGATCCCTACCCGCTACGGACGGCGCTGCCACGGCCGGTGGCCGGAGATCACCCCGTCGTCGTGGTGAGCTTGCGCCTCCAGGGTCGTGCAGTACGCCGCCTCCGTGACCGCCGCGACCCGCCCCCAGCCGAACCTGCGCAGGACACGACGCCGGCCCGCCGCCCCGCAGGCCGCCCTCCTGCCGGGGTCGGCGAGAAGGCCGGCGAGGGCACGGGCCAGCGCCTCGGGGTCGCCCGGGGGCACCAGCCGTCCGGTGGCCGGGTCGGCGACGGTGTCCAGATGGCTGCCGGCTGCGCTGGCGACGACCGGCCTGCCGCAGGCCATGGCTTCGAGCGGCGCGGTGCCGAAGGGTTCGTGGTCCGCGGGGCAGACCACCACGTCCGCGGCGCGCAGCAGAGCCGCGGCCTCATGTCCGGGCACCGCGCCCGTGAACCGGAGGCGGTCCGCGACCCCGGCCTCCCGGGCCAGACACCGCAGCCGGCGTATCCCCGGGTCGTCCCCGAGCCGGTCCGGCGGGGGACCGCCGACGACGACGAGGAAGGTGCCGGGCAGCAGGGCCAGCGCGGCGAGGGAGACAGCCGCGCCCTTTCCGGCGTCCACAGGGCCCAGTTGGACCAGTTGATGCCGGTGAGCGCCGCGCTCGGCCACGGGTCCGTGAGGGGTGAACAGGCCGGTGTCGACCCCGCGCGGCACGATGCTGACCTTGTGGGCGGGCACGCCCAGCCTGGCGAGTTCGACCGCCTCGCCCCGGCAGGTGGCGATGATCCGGTTGCAGTCGATCCCCGCCCGGGCCTCGTGGACGAGCCGCCGTGGCGGCACGGCGTCGTCCTTCGGCCGCCGGTCCGTTCCGGCCGTGTGGTACGTGTGCAGGAGAGGCAGCCGCAGTTCGCCCAGGGCCCTCAGTGAGGCGAGCCCGGGCAGCCAGAAGTGCGAGTGCACCAGGTCGGGGGGCCGTACCCGCCAGACCCGGGCCAGATGGTGTCCGAAGTCCCCGCTGAGCGGGAGACCGTCGTCCTCGGGCATCGGTCGCCGGAGTCCGGCGGGCCCATGGCGTATCTCGACCCCTTCGCGCGGTGACACCCGGTCCGGAAGGTCCGGGGAGTCACGGCGGGTGTAGACGGTGACCCGGTGCCCCCGGTCGGCGAGCGCGTCCGCGAGGCGGGCGACGTGGACGTTCCGCGCGGCGGTGTCCTTCCCGTCGAAGGCGGCGAGCGGGCTGGCGTGCTCCGAGACGATCGCGACCGCCAGGGAGCCCGGGACCTCCGGATCGCTGCGGCCGGAGCAGAAGGTGTGTGCGTACGACGTCATCGGCGCACCCCCGCCAGGGTGCGGGGATCGCGCGGTGCGGCACGGGACAGGGCTGCCAAGGGAGGTCTCCTTCCTGGGCGGCGACGGTGTCGGGCCGCTGTTCCCGACACCGGGCCGCGGCCGGCGCCGAGCGGCGCCGAGCACCCCGTCCAGGGTCCGTCGCCAGTGGGGCGGAGGCTCGGTGGTGTGCGGCATCCGGGTGACGGACGGACGCTCGAGGGCGAGTTGTCCTCAGCCGGAACGGGGCACGCGAAGGTGCCGCCGGGCGGCCAGCTCGTCCTCGTCCACGAGTGTGAGCATGGGGCGGCCCGGCACCATCAGCATCACCACGACGAAGCGGCTCCAGATGTCCTGGCGGTTGTTGCCGTCCTGGTAGTGGATCACATCGCCCCCGGGCTCCCAGAACGCGTCTCCCGCGCGCAGCACACGCTCCGGCTCGCCTTCCAGTTCGAACAGCATCTCCCCTTCCAGCATGTAGCCGAACACCGGGCCCGAATGCCGGTGCGGAGGGGCACCGGGATCACCGGGCGGGTACTGCACGAGGGCCGTCATCACCTCGGGCCGCTCCGGCACGTACTCCGGCCGGGCGTCCAGCAGCGAGGTCACCGCCGTCTGCCAGGCCGGCGCCCCGGGCGGGGACTCACCGCCGGGCGGACGGGATTCTGCGTCGGTCATGCGCTGCCTCCATCGTTGCGGTTGCCGCCGGGTACGGGTCAGGGGGTGAGGATGCCGATGCCGTCGCCGAGCAGCTTGAGCCCGAGGACGAAGAAGAGGACGGCCATCACCGCGGTGTTGTGCCGTGCGGCCCAGTCCCGCCAGGTGCCGAGGACGGACTTGGCACGCCCTCCCATGAACAGATAGACACACAGCGGCGCCAGGACCCCGACCGAGGAGACGACGACGAACACGGCCATCGCGCCGATCTGCTGCGGCACCGGGATCGCCGTCGAGCTGATGGAGGCTCCCGCCGCGATGGTCAGCGGAGCGTTCTTGGCGTTGGCCGCCGACAACAGGAACCCCAGGCCCAGCACCTTGAGCGGGGTGAAGCCGTCGATGGCGGCCATCCACTTCGGCAGTTGGGCCTGGGAGGGGTCTGTGGGGCGGTGGCGCCACATCCGCACCGCGAAGAAGACGAGCAGGAGGCCCAGGGCGAGCTTCAGGGCGCCCACCCATGTGGCCGGATGCTTGTGCGCGGACGCTCCTCCGGTGCCGCCGACCGCCAGCATGATCGCGCCCAGCAGCGCCAGCCCCAGGACCCAGCCGACGGCGAACAGGACGCCGTTGAGCCGCCCCCGGGGGGTGGCCAGCAGCAGGATGACGGCCACGATGGGGAGCGGGCTGACCGCCACGGCGGCTGCCAGGCCCAGCACCTCGCCCACGGCGTGTCCCACGGGGGCCTCCTCGCGAGCGTCTCAGTCCCTGAGGGAGTCGTGGGGCTGGGGGTCGTACATCACTGACTCGTCGCCGTGCATGGTGAACACGGCCGGGGCGAGGAAGGCGCACTGGGCGTATCCCTGGCACCGGGTGAGGCCGATGACGACCCTCATGAGCGTTCAGCTCCCTCGCACGACGGGGCACATGGCGCCGCCGTGACTCCAGGCGAGGCGCGCAGCCCGGATCCGGGTCGTCCGCCTTCCAGCTTGGAAGGGGCGCTTGGGACGTGCACCTCCACCGGTCCGACAGGGTGAGCCGTCCAGGCCCCGGGTTTACGGGCCGCTGGGATTGCCGGGTCGTCAGGAGGCGGCTTTGCGCAGGATGGAGGCACCGAGGTACTGGCAGGCCAGCAGCGAGACCTCCAGGTCGGTACGCCGTTCCTGGACCGGCCGCCCGATCGCCTCCTCGGCCTTGCGGATGCGGTACTGCACGGTGTTCTTGTGCAGGATCTGGCGGCTCGCGGTGGCGGTGTAACTGCAGCCGGTGGCCAGGAAGATCTGCAGGGTCTCGCGCAGCCGCGCGCTGTGCTCGTCGTCGACGGCCAGACCGCCGAGCACGCTCCACACCCACGCGCGCGTGTCGTCGAGGTCCGCGCACATCAGCGCGACCGGGGCGACTTGGCGGTACGCGGTGACCCGGGCACCGGGATTCGCCGTCAGGACCAGTTCCTGCGCACGCCGTGCCTGACGGTGCGTCCGGCGGAAGCCCGCCATGCCTGCTTCCGGCTCACCCGCGGCGACCCGAGCGGTGGCATCGCCGTCCTCGACGGCGCTCGACAGCAGGCCCCAGGAGATCTCCCGGTGGGCCCCGAACGGGAGCCAGGCCCAGGACGAGGTCTCGTCCCGGGCGACGACGAGGGGTTCCTCCCGGCACCCGAGCTTCTCGGCGATCTGACGGCTGAGCCGGTCGAGCCGGACCAGAGCCTCGCTGCCGCGCGTGGGTTCGGGCATCCACAGCGCGATCCCCACATGGTGCTGGCCCATCCGGTAGCCGAGGGCGGATTCCGCCCACCCAGGGTCCACCCGCTCACCGTCGAGGATCTCCCTCACACGACTGGTGCGTGCGCCCGTCTGCCGCCGTGGCCAGCGTTCCCGTTCATGTTCGTACGTCTCGATGACGCGCTCGGTCACCTGGTCGACGTAGCCGAAACTCACCTCCAGCATGCGCCAGGTGGTCGAGGCGGAGAGCGCCTCGTCGTCGCATTGGCGGTGCAGTTCGCCCAGACACCACTGCAGGAAACGGCGGTGGCCCATCCTTTGAGCCCGGACGAGTGCGCTCAAGGGGATCTTGCGCTGAGCGAGTCTTCTCGCGCATTCCAGCGCCGCGGTGGGCGCCTCGATATTGCTCAGGGAAATATCGTGCTCAAAAATATGCAGCAATGCGGCCACGTTTTCCTCGATATTCGCCCTGAGGATATCGACGACGGCTTGACCCTCACTGAGCTGCGGAATTTCGGCCAGCAGGTGTTCCCAAATATCTCGGCTGACTTCCAGGACGTGTATGTCCACCCGCGACGCCACGGCCGACAGGAGCTTCGCGGATTCGAAGCCGTCCACTGCCATGTGATCACTCTACCGTGGTGCGCGGCCGGGTGCGCGGAGTGACCGCAGGCTCCGGCGGAACCAAATCTCCCGGCACATTTCGTGTTCCGCGCCCGATGGATCGCCCGCCATTCGCCCGTAGCGTTGCAGAGGACGGTGACGGCCGAACGGAGCGGGAACACCTGACCCCAGTCAGACCTGACCCAGTCAGGAGGTAACACCCGTGAGCATGTCCTTTCCGCCGCACGCACCACAGGACTACGCGCTGCTCGCCGACGGGGAGCGAGGCGCGCTTATCGGACCGCAGGGCGACATCGTCTGGCTGTGCTCACCCGGCTGGCACGACAACCCCGTCTTCGCCGCCCTCATCGGGGGCCGGGGCGGCTACGCGGTCACCCCGCACTCGCGCCATGTCCCCGGCGGCCACTACGAGGACGGCACGCTGATCTGGCGCAGCCACTGGGACACCGCCGAAGGCGTGACCGAGTGCCGCGAGGCCCTGGCCCTTCCCGCCGAGCCCGGCCGCCTCGTTCTGCTGCGGCAGCTTCGGGCCGAGGAGGGACCGACGCATGTACGGGTCGTGCTCGACCCGTACGCGGACCACGGCCGGGGCATCGCGACCACCGCGCACCGCGCCGACGACGGTGTTTGGTACCTCAACGCGGGCAAACACAGACTGCGCTGGCAGGGTGTGCCGGCGGCAGGGTTCCACGGGCAGAGCCTGATCGCCGACCTCGTGCTCAAGCCCGGCGAACGGCATGACCTCGTCCTGGAGTGCTCCTCCTCGCCGCTGCCGCGGACGGGCCCGAAGGCCGAGCAGGTGTGGTCCGCGACAGAGGAGGCGTGGCGCAGGGCCGTACCCGGGCTGGACCGTACGATCGCCGGGAAGGACGCCCGGCACGCCTACGCCGTCCTGCGCGGGCTGACCCACCATGGCGGCGGCATGGTCGCGGCAGCCACCACCGGCCTGCCGGAACCGGTGCGGGCAAGGCCCCCTCGCGACCAGCGGTATGTGTGGATCCGCGATCTCGGCTACGCGGGTCAGGCCGCTGCCGCCGCCGAGACCCCGGAACTCCTGGACGCGGCCGTGCGCTTCGTGACGGAGCGGCTGCTGACCGACGGCCCGCACCTGGCTCCCGCCTACACCGTGCACGGCACGCCCGTGCCGGACCGGCGGGACCTCGAACTGTCCGGCTACCCGGGCGGCTCGGGCCCGGCCGCCGACCGGGTGCGCAAGCAGTTCCAGCTCGACTCCTTCGGTGAGGCGCTCCTGCTGCTGGCCGCGGCGGAGCGATGGCAGCGGCTGGACACCGCGGGCTGGCCCGCCGTCGAACTGGCGGTGGGTGCCATCGCCGAGCGCCGGTCCGAGCCCGACACGGGACTGGACGCGGGAGGCAGGGAGCAGGCCCCACGGCTGTGGACCCACAGCCGGCTGACCTGTGTGGCCGGACTGCGTGCCGTGGCCGCCGTGGCGACGGGCCTTCCGCTCGCCGACACCTGCGAACGCCTGGCCGACGCCCTCCTCGCCGATGTCTCGGCGACGTGCGTCCATCCGTACGGCCACTGGCAGCGCACGCCCGACGACCCCGGCGCGGACGCGGCCTTGCTGCTTGCCGCGGTGCGTGGCGCGCTGCCCGCCGACGACCCCCGTACCCGGGCCACCCTCGCCTGCTGCCGCGTCCGGCTGGCGGACGACTACTTCATGCGCCGCTTCCGCGACGACGACCGGCCCCTCGAGGACGCCGAGGGCGCCTCCTTGCTGTGCGGTTTCGCCATGGCGCTCGCCGAGCACCAGCAGGGCCGCCGCGCCGACGCGTACCGCTGGTTCGAGCGAAACCGTGCCGCCTGCGGGGCGCCAGGCCTGTACGCCGAGGTGTTCGACACCGCCCGGCGCCAGCCGCGAGGCAACCTGCCACGGGCACTCGTCCACGCCCTCCTGCTGGAGTCGGCCGCCCGCCTCGCCTAGGGTCTTTCGTTCGGATCAGGCCGGATCAGGGAGCGGTGCCAGGGCCCGCGAGCCCCGTCTGATCCAAACGAGAGGCCCTGGTTGTGCTGTGGCCGGAAGGGTTCACCGGCGGGCCGGGCTCGCGGGTGGTGTTCTCCGGCCCGTCATCGCCCCGTGCTGCGGGCCGCCTGGGCGATGTGCGGCACCACCCGGCTCAGTGTCACCACCCCCCACACGATCAGCCCGACCCCGATCACCTCCGGCAGCAGCCACCAACCGGTCCGGATCCGCTCTCCGAACAGCGTGATGCCGAGCAGCAGGCTCACCGATGCGTCACCGATGGTCAGCGCGGGCTGTGACGCGGCCAGCCAGCCCGCCTGCAGCGCGTTCTCCAGCAGCAGGACGGCCGCCACGCCGGTCAGCGCGAAGCCGTACGTCTGCCAGGACGTCAGGAAGGCGCGCAGACCGCTGTCGGCGAACGTGCCCGTGGCGGACTTCAGCAGTGCGGCGGTGAGCGCGTTGCCGATAGCCGACGCCGTGGCGAGCACCGCGGCCCTGAACAGTGGAGGACGTCCCGGGCGGGCCAGGGCGACCGCCGCGGCCATGGCCGTGAGGCACAGCACCAGAACCGGGATCCAGCGCTCCATGGACGCCTGGTTCCGCACCCCCGAGGGCGCGGCCGAGGCCAGGACGATGGCCAGCCCCGCGACCACCCCCGTGGTGGCCCGCCAGACCGCCGGCGGCAGCCGACGGTGCATGAGGGAGGCGACGATGAACAGGGCGATGGGCAGTTCGAGCACGAACAGGGGCTGTACCAGGGCCATCGGCCCGTTCACCAGGGCGAGCGCCTGGAACAGCGCGGCGCCCGCGACCCCGGCGATCCCGATCACCCAGGCGGGGCGGTGCGCCAGCGCGATCAGCAGCCGCAGACCGCCGCCCCGCGAGACGGTGGACGCTGCCTTGCGCTGGAAGGCGGTGCCCACCGCGTTGCTGGTGGCGCCCATGACGGCGAACAACGCGGCGAGCACGATCATGCCTCCAGCATGCCCCGGGGCGGTCCCGGGTGGCGCGGAAGGAAACGCGTGGCACCGTCAGGCGGCCGATGAGGTCCCGGCCCCTGCCTGGCCGCTCCTGCTGCCACCTCGCGCCGCCGCCGCCAGGCTGGGCTGGAGGCGGCGGGCCACGTCGATGTGGTCGCTGGTCCAGATGAGACGGACGGGGGTGGCAGGGGCGGTGGCTTTCCCCCGGTCGTCGACGAGGTCACGGCAGAGGGATTCGGCCAGACCCGCCTCGGCCACCGGGTTGCGCGGCAGCGGGGGCGGCACGGGAGTGCGCCGGGTCAGCGCCGAGGCCAGGTCCCGGTACCAGTCGGACACCCGGCCCGCGGCACACAGCAGCGCGAGCCGGGCATCGGCCCGGTCCGCCTCCGGGGGCGGAAGGCCGCCGCCCCGCCAGATCCCCAGCATGGCGTCCGCTGCCAGACGCAGCCCGACGACTCCGGTGACCAGGGTGGTCATGTCGGCCAGCGGCAGCCGTTTGTGGCCGTGTTCCGCCAGATAGGTGCGGAAGGTGTCGTCGAGTCTTCGGGCGGAGGCGGCCGCCTGGCGGCCCTTGTCCCGCGGGGTGTCCCCGGGCGCGGGACCGGGGTCGCGGTGCCCCACCGCGTATTCCACCGCTCCGGCCAGATAGCGGGCGCTGTCCTGGTACGCCTCCGCCAGAGCCGTATCGATGGCGGCCGCCGCTCCGCGCGGCCAGAACAGCAGTCCCACCATGACGCTCACGGCGCAGCCGATCGCGATGTCCTGGACCCGCACCACCGCGATATGCCAGTTGGGGTCGTGGCCGACGTTGAAGAGGATGACCAGGGTGACGGTGAACGCCGCCTGGCCCGCGGCGAACGAGATGACGGCGGGCGCGATGCCCGCGGCCAGCGCGGCGACCGGCAGCAGGAACCAGAGGAACGCCCCATGGTGTCCGAAGGGCTGCATCAGACCGGCCCCGATGAGCGAGCCCGCGATCGTCCCGCCCACCGCGCGCAGCGCCCTCTGCCCGGTGCTGAGCGCGTTCGAACGCAGAACGGACATGGTACCCAGGAGCACCCAGAACGAGTGCGGAAGCACGGTCAGATCCGCGACGGCCACGGCCGCGCCGAGACCGAGCGCGCCTCTGAGGCTGTTGTGCAGCCACACCGAGTGGGGCCGCAGATGAGCGGCGCCCCGGTCCCGCGCGGCTGCGAACGGGCCGCCCAGGGCGCCGGGTTCGCGCCCGAGCAGGCGGTCGGGCCAGCCGCGCCGCTCGGCGGCCGCCGCCAGGTCCACGTTGCCCGCGATCTGGAGCGTCGCGAAACCCAGTTCCTGGGCGCGGAAGGACAGGTCCAGCGAGCCCAGGAAGGCGTGGACCGACGACGGTGAGGGCGGACTCAGCTGGTGCACGGGCAGCCGGGTGCCGGCGCTGCACTCCATGTCCACCATGGCGGAACGCAGCTCGGCGAGCGAGGTGCGCAGCGCCTCGGGGCCCGCGCACGGGGAGTCGAGCAGCAGGGCCGACTGTTCCAAAGCCGCGGCGGCGGCGCGGCGGACGGCATGGGCCGCGTGGTCGCAGGGCGGGGTGCCCCCGGGCGGGGCCGCGCTGTCGGCCACGATGGTGCACAGCCAGGTCAGTTCGTCGACCAGGCGGACCAAGGCGCGGGACCCGGTCGAGAGCCCGGTGGGCCGGTAGAGGGTGGTGTCGAACGCGCGGCGCAGGCCGTCGGACGCGGTGGCGGCCTCGTCGGCAGCGACGCGGCAAAGCGAAGCGCTCGACGCGCCCGGCCCGCCGGCCAGCCGGGAGGCGTCGGTGCGCAGCTGCGCCGCCACCGCACGGCAGACACGGGACGCGGGGGCGCACAGCGGGTCCGCCGTCGCGCGGGGCCACAGCAGGGACACCGCGAGCAGGGCGGCGACGGCAGCGAGGCCCGCCCCGGCGAGCCGTTCGGGCAGCTGGGACAGGGGCGCGGGCGAGCTGACGGGAAGGACGAAGGCCAGCAGCAGAGCGTTGGTGGCCCCGGCGAGGACCGAGCTGACCACACCGCAGAAGAGGATCACGAAGCCGACGACGACCATGGCGAGAATCGCGAGCCACACCACGCGGGCCACGAGCGTACCCAGGCAGATCAGCAGTGCCCAGGCCACCGCCAGGCCCAGATGCGCGCGCAGCCGCTGGACCATCGGGCCCGTGAACTCCACGAGCAGCAGCATCGAGAACGAACCGAACGCCGCGTAGGTCGCCATGACGGCCGAGCCCAGCACCTGGCCGCACAGCGCGAACAGGGTCGGGAGCACCAGCGCGGTCCGTACGGCCCGTCGGGTCGCCGCGAGTTCGGGATCGCGCGTGCGCAGCCACTCCATGGCCCGCACGCGCCGGATGCGGCCGGGTGCCTGCATGCGCCCACACCCTCCTCGGCGGTGCGTACCGTGTCACCCCACTGTGCCGAGTATCCGCCGGGACGCCGTGGAGATCCCCCTGGACGGCCGGGCGGGTGAACGGTCCCGGCGGGCGCCGACCGCTCCGTCAGCCGGTATGGTCCTCGGGCTCCGGCGTGCGGTCCTCCGCGGGTTCGGCGGGTTCGGCGAGACGGGGCAGCAGGATACGGAAGGTGGCGCCCAGGCCGCGCTCCGATTCGACTTCGACCCGGCCCTCGTGGGCCGTGACGAGGGACCGCACGATGGCGAGGCCGAGCCCGGCGCCGCCCGTGCCACGGGTGCGGGAGCTGTCGGCGCGGTAGAAGCGCTCGAAGATACGGTCCCTCATCTCCGGGGCGATGCCCGGGCCCTCGTCGGCGATCTCGAGGACGGTCTCGTCGCCCAGGCTGCCGACGCCGACGCGGACGGGCGTGCCGGCCGGGGTGTGGGTGACGGCGTTGCCGACGAGGTTGGTGACCACCTGGCGCAGCCGGGTCTCATCGGCGAGCGCGGGTGCCGACGCGGGCGGTCCCTCGCCGCTGGGGCCGGTGAGCGTGACGGAGCGCGTCGGGTCCAGCGCGCGTATGTCGTGGAGCGCGTCGGCCGCGAGGGTCCGCAGGTCCGTCGGGGTCCGCTCCAGGCCGAGCAGGAACGCCGGGTCGGGGCCGGTTTGCCGGGGGTCGTCCCCGGCCGCCTTGAGGGAGCGCTCGTCGAGCCGGGCGAGCAGCAGCATGTCCTCGACCAGGTGGGTGAGGCGCTCCGACTCGCGGGCGATACGGGACATCGTGCGGTCGATGTCCTGCCGCTCGGGCAGTCCGCCCATGTGGTGCAGGTCGGTGAGGCCCTTGATCCCCGCGAGCGGGGTGCGCAGCTCATGGCTCGCGTCGGCCACGAAGCGGCTCATTCTCGCCTCGGACTCAGCCCGTGCGGCGAAGGCGGTCTCCAGCTGGGCGAGCATGGCGTTGAGGGAGGCGGCCAGGCTTCCGATCTCGGTCCCCGGGCCGGACAGTTCCGGCACCCGACGCGACAGATCGCCGTGGGCGATCTCGGCGGCGGTCTGCTCGATGCGGGTGAGCGGCCTGAGGCCCGACCGCACCGCGAACCAGCCACCGAGCGCCAGTACGCCCAGCAGGCCCAGTCCGGTGGTCTCGTAGATGTGCCACATCCGGTCGACGGTGCCGTCCACGTCCGAGAGCGAGGTGGCCACGATCACACTGCCGTCGTCGTCCGACGCCGTCCCCAGGACGCTCCGCAGTACCGGCCCGGTGGTCCGCGGCACGGCGATCACCCGCCAGCGCGTGTCCGACCGCGTGCTGCCGACCGTGAACGGCCGCCCGCCCCGGGCGAGAACGGCCGCCTCGTCCAGACGGGGAAGCGCGGGCCCGTCGGCCTGCTCGCTCCCGCTCCCGCCCGCGAGGGAGCCGACGCTGCGCTCGACGGTCCCGTCCGCGGCGGCGTAGGTGATCACCGGATGGCCGAGGATGTTCGTATTGAGATCGGACAGGCCCACGGGGAGGGCCGGAGCGGCTCCTGTGCGCGGTGCGAGCGGAGGCAGCAGGGTGAAGACCCGGGCGGAGGTGCGCAGCTGGGCGTCGACACGGTTCATCATGTCGGCCCGCAGAGCGTTCCCGCTGACCAGGCTGAACGCCGCGAACCCGCAGATCATCAGCACCAGCGCCGGCAGCAGCACCCTGGTCCGCAGCGAGGCCCGCACCCAAGGCGCCACCAGCCGCCGCCACCGCCGGACCGGCGGCGGCGCGGCCGTCGCGGCGTCGCCCGTCATGCCTTGGGCCCGCGCAGGATGAATCCGACCCCGTGCACGGTGTGGATCAGCTTGGGCCCGCCATTGTCGATCTTTCGGCGCAGATAGCTGATGTAGGTGTCGACGATGCCGGTGTCACCGCTGAAGTCGTAGTTCCACACCCGCTCCAGGATCTGGGCCTTGGTGACCGTGCGGCCCGCGTTCGCCATCAGGTAGTGCAGCAGCCGGAACTCGGTGGGGGACAGGCGCACCGGCTCGCCCGCCCGCGTCACCTGGACGCCCTCGGGGTCGAGTTCCAGGTCGGCCACGCGCAGCAGTGCCGACGGGTCACCGCTGGTGCGGCGCAGCACGGCGTGGATCCTGGCGACCAGCTCACGCAGGTCGAACGGCTTGGTGACGTAGTCGTCGCCGCCCAGGACCAGCCCTTCGATCTTGTCCTGGGTGGCGTCGCGGGCGGTCAGGAACAGGACGGGGATGTGTCCCGGCCGGGTCGTGGATCCGGGCCCGCTCTGCTCGCGCAGGCGCCGGATCACCTCGAAACCGTCCATGTCCGGGAGCATGACGTCCAGCAGCACCAGGTCCGGGGAGGCGCTGCGGGCTCCGGTCAGCGCCTCCTGGCCGGTGCTCGCCGCCGCGACGGTGAACCCCGCGTGCCTGAGGGCCGCGCACAGCAGTTCCCGTACGGTCGGGTCGTCGTCGACCACGAGCAGGTGCGCGCCCGCCGTCCCGGCAGGATCGGGGTGAGGCCCGCTGCCGGGAAGACGGGATCGGTCAACGGTTGCCAACGGGTTCCTCCACGGAGCCGGACTTCGCTTTCCGCCCGGAGTCCGGAGCGAGGGGACCTCCGGCGCCGGCCGCCGCCCGGGTCCCTGCGCCGAGGATAAGGAAGCGTCCTGTCACCGCGCAGTAAAGGGAGCTCCCGGCCAGCCCCGCCACGGCCCCGGCGAGCAGCCCGGTGACTGGGCACAGCCATATGCCGCCGCCGAGTTCCGCCCGCGTGCCGCCCACCGTGGTGTCGAACACACTCACGTCCAGGTGTCCGGACGCCTGAGCGAACAGCGCGGCGGCGCCCATGACCACGGCCGTGACGACGCCGAGCCGTTCGGCCGCGGCGAGATGCCGGCCGTGCCGTCCGCCGTAGGGGTGCAACGGCCGTGTCCGGGCCGGATCCGTGGCCCGCGCCGCGACGTATCCGCAGACCACCAGGACGAGCACGGCCACCGCGAGGGCCACCAGCCACAGCGGCACCCCGCCGACGGACAGCTCCCCGAGGTGCTCGGTGCGGTCGGCCGCAACGCCGGACTGCTGCCCCCGCAGCCGGCTGATCAGCGCGGCCAGACCACCGCCGCCCTCGCCGGACACATGGTGTTTCGACGCGGTCCAGGGGACACCGAGCCCCAGCGTCAGGAACACCGCCACGGCGTTAGGCGCCAGCAGCAGGGCGGCACCCGCCGCCATGGATGCCCGGCCTCCCACCATCACGCCCACGACCGCCATCCCGGCCAGTGCGACGGCGGTGGTCACCAGGAGCACACGCACCGCCGCCGACACGCTCGGCGCCCACGCGTTCCGCAGCCGTCCCGTCGCCGAACCCCCGGGCCATGGCACCCGGCGGCTGATCAGACACCCCAGGGCGACGACGACGGCCACCCACAGCACCGCGCCGCCGACAGCGGCCCCGGCGCTCACCTGATAGGCCGCCTCCAGCTTCCGGACGGCCTGGCCGCCGCCGTTCGCGCCGCCGAACAGGCCCCCCAGACCCCCCGCCCCGCTGCCGAGGCCACCTCCGGACGCTGTGCCCGTGCCGTGCCCGGCCCCGCTCAGCACCGCCCCCGGGATGCGCACGGTGCCGTGCGCGCCGTGCGCCAGGAACGCGAAGGCGATCAGCGCGGTCACCGCCGCCGACAGACCCCGCGCCGCGAGGTCACCCCCGGTGACGCGGCGGAGTGACAGCCCACGGGAGAACACGAACCACAGCGTCACGGAGCCGGCCAGCGTCACGCCGAGCGGCACAAGGTCGGCGGCACCGCTCACCGAAAGGTTCAGCCCGCCTCCGCCCCCGGCGCCGAACAGGCCGCCGAGAGAGAAGCCGTCCTGCGCGCTCGGCGCGTCGGAACCCGCCCGCGCCGAGCCGCCGACGGACAGGGATGTCACCGCCGACGTCAGCGACCACAGGGAGCCGTACGATCCGGCGCCCAGCAGATACAGCCCGAGCCCGGAGACGACCGTCATCACGGCCACCGCGCACAGTGCGGCTCCCGCTCCCTCCGCCATGTTCCGCAGCGGACCGACCGTCTTCCGCGGCGGAGCGGCCGTATGCGAGGGCCTGGACCTGGATGTGGGGACAGACATGTCAGGACTCCGCTTCCCGTGGGGCACATGGCCGGGACTCCGGCCGTGCGGTGTGTGTCCGCACAGCCTGTCCCTCGTGCATGCCACGGTCCGCAGAAGTCCTTAGAGGTTTCTGAGAACCCGGAAGAGCCCGCCGCAGGTCATGGCGGGGCCGGGGCGGAGACGGAGCCCAAGCTCCCGGAAAACTCCCAGAAGCCGTCGGCGCCCTCAGCCCGCCGGGTCGTGCCAGGTGTCCCCGGCCGGCAGCAGGGCCTCGGCCTCCTTGGGGCCCCATGTGCCCCTGGGATAGGGGTGCGCGGGCACGAGGTCGCCGAGGATCGGGTCGACCACACGCCAGGCGGCCTCCACCGTGTCCTGCCGGGCGAACAGCCAGCGGTCGCCGTCCAGCGCGGCTCCGATGAGCCGGTCGTAGGGCCGCATGTCCGAGCCCGGCAGCTGGCTGAAGGCCAGCTCCTCCTGCTGGGCACCCCAGCCCTCGCCGGGCTTCTTGCCCGCGAGGGTCAGGGTCAGCTCGGTCTCGGGCCAGACGCGGAACCGGAGCATGTTGGTGGCGGGCGCCGGACGCAGCCCGAACACGTCGTGCGGAGGACGGTGGAAACGGACGCAGACCTCGGTGGCGGTGACCGGCAGGCACTTCCCCGCGCGGATGAGGACCGGGACGTCGGCCCAGCGCCAGGAGTCGACGGCGAGGCGGATCGCGGCGAACGTCTCGACCGCCGACTTGGGGTCGACGCCGTCCACGTCGAGATAGCCGTCGTACTGCCCGCGCACGATGGTGTCCGGCGTGAGCGGTCGAAGAGACGAGACGAGCTGGGCCTTGGAGTCCTGCCAGGACGCGAGTCCTTGCCCGGACGGAGGGTCGGCCATCACGGTGGCCAGCACCTGCAGCATGTGGTTCTGGACGACGTCCCGTACGGCGCCGGTGTGGTCGTAGAACCGGCCGCGGTCCGACACGTCGAACGCCTCGGCCATCGTGATCTGGACGCTCTCCACGTGCGTACGGTTGAGCAGCGGTTCGATCATCGAGTTGGCGAAGCGCGCGAACAGCACGTTCTCCACGGGGTCGAGCCCCAGCCAGTGGTCGACGCGGTAGATGGCCTCCTCGGGGAAGTACTCCTGCAGCGTGGCGTTGAGCCGGCGCGCGCTCGACAGATCATGGCCGAAGGGCTTCTCGACCATGATGCGGGCGTCCTTCGCGCGTCCCGCGCCGGCGATCCCGTGCGCGATCCGCCCGAAGATCGCGGGCGGCACCTCCAGATAGAACAGGGCGCGCCTGCCGCTGCCCATGGCCTCGGACATCGCCGTGTAGGTCGTGTCGTCGTCCAGGTCGCCGTCGACGTAGCGGAGCAGCCCGAGCAGCTTCACCGCCGCGGGCGAGCGGGGGTCCATATGGTTGAGGGTGAGCGAGGCCTCGGCGTAGGAGCGGAACTGCTCCAGGCTCCAGCCGGACTTCGCCACGCCCACCACCGGGACATCGAGGACGCCGCGCGCCACCAGCCCCACCAGGGCGGGGAACGTCTCGAGCTTGGCCAGGTCACCGGTCGCCCCGAAGATCACCAGCGCGTCCATCTGCCGTGTCGTCATCTCGGACCCTTCTGTCGAACGCCTCCTGGGGCGGTCCGTCCGTGCGAATTCCGTCGTCAGCGCAGCCGTTCGGCGAGGTGGTCGCCCACCCGCAGCGCGTTGGCGATGGCCGTCAGGGACGGGTTCACCGCCCCGATGCTCGGGAAGAAGCTGGTGTCGACGACGTAGAGGTTGTCGAGGTCGTGCGCCTTGCAGTCGACGTCCAGGGCGGACGCGCCGGGGTCGGTGCCGAAGCGGACGGTGCCGGCCTGGTGCGCGGTGGCGCCGATGGGCATGCCCTTGTGCAGATAGATGCTGTGCGGCAGCAGACAGTGCTCCCGCATCCCCAGCTTTCCCAGCATGCTCTCGAGCTTGTGGCGCAGCCGCTTCAGCCCGGCGATGTTGTTCTTCTCGTCCAGTGTGAGACGTACGTTCCCGTCGGCGTCCAGCGTCACGCGGTTGTCCGGGTGCGGCAGATCCTCACCGCACAGCCAGAAGTCCACCGCGTGGTGCGCGAGCACCTCGAACGGCATGTCGGGGGCGAGGACGCCGGCCCAGCGCGGCGCCTCGCCATGGATCTGCTCCGCGTCGGACTTGCCGAGCATCTGGACGCCGCCGAGCGGGAACTCCCAGTCGTCCGCGCCCAGATACCAGTCGTGCAGCGCGAGGGTCTTCTGGAACACGGTGGGGTTGGGCTCGTGCGACACCGCCATCAGGGCCATGTTGTTGTGCCGCATGTAGTGGCGGCCGACCACGCCGGAGCTGTTGGCCAGCCCGGACGGGTGCCGGTCGCTCGCCGAACGCAGCAGCAGGAGGGCCGAGTTGACGGCTCCGCAGGCGACGACGACGATGTCCGCCGCGAAAGTGACCTTGCTGCCGTCGCCCAGCTCGGTCACCACGCCGGTGACGGTGCGGCCGGTGGGGTCGGTCTCCAGTCTGCTCACCTGCGCGCGGGTGATCAGACTGACGTTGTCGTGTGCGAGCGCCGGGTCCACGCAGATCACCTGGGCGTCGGACTTGGCGCCCAGCAGGCAGGGGAAACCGTCCACCCGGTCGCAGCGGATGCAGACGCTGTCGTGGGTGGGGCGGCCGTGCCCGTTCTGGGTGAGGTTCACGCCGATCGGCAGATGGAAGGGGTGCAGGCCCTGCTTCTCCAGGTCGTCGCTGAGCTGCTGGATGCGCGGCTCGTGCCCGACCGGCGGGAACGGGTACTGTGCGCTCGCCGGCCCCTCGGTCGGGTCCTCCCCATGGCGGCCGTGGACGAGGTAGAGCTGCTCCGCCCGGGTGTAGTAAGGCTCCAGGTCCTGGTGGTCGATGGGCCAGGCGGGTGAGATCCCGTCGTGGTGGCGCAGCTCGCCGAAGTCCTCGGGGCGCAGCCGGAACAGCGCGGCGCCGAAGAACTTGGTGTTGCCGCCGACGTAGTAGTTCACCTCGGGCGGGAAGGCGTTGCCGTCCTTGTCGTACCAGTACTCCGGGGCCCGGTAGCGCCCCTTGACGAAGACCGCGGTGGAGTCCCAGTTGTCCCGTTCACGCGGCAGGTAGTCGCCGCGTTCGAGGATCAGCACCCGCTTCCCGGTGGACGCCAGCCGGTGAGCCAGCGTGCCGCCGCCCGCACCGCTGCCGATGACGACGACGTCGTAGTGCTGATCGCCAGCCACGGGGCATTCCATTCTGGAGTCGTTGCAGACAGGTCCTGTCCCGCAAGCTATCCGCCGACCCGCCGTGCGGCATGTCGGCGAACCGCCCCCCGGAGGTCCCGTCGGCCACCGGTGATGGAGCAGGTCGTCCTCCGGCGGGCGGTTCGCGCCGTCCACGTCGGCGCCGGAGTGAACGGTGTCCCCGTGCGGGGCGTCACAGGACCGCGATCGGATTGACCGGCGAGCCGGTCGCGTGCGGCAGCCGCAGCGGGGCGATCACGCACAGGAACGACCAGCGGCCCAGCTCCTCGCAGACCGGCATCAGATCCTCGAACTGGAGATAGTCGAGCAGGTGTACCCCCATCGCGTGGATCGCGAGCACATGGACGGGGAATGCCACGCCCTCGACGGCGCTGGGCGCGGCGTCGTTGTTGCCGTCGCTGCCGAGCACGGAGACCTGCCGCTCGGCCAGGAACTCCACGGCATCGGGGTGCAGCCCGGCCCGGGCCACCGCGGTCTCCCAGGGTCCCAGCTCGATACGGCGGCGGCGGTGCCCGACCCGGACGAACAACAGGTCCCCGGCCCCGACGCGGACGCCCTGCGCGGCCTCGGCCCCGGCCAGTTCCTCGGCGGTCACCCGGTCGCCCGGCTCCAGCCACCGCACCCCCCGCAGCCGGGGAATGTCCAGCAGCACCCCGCGGCCGACGATCCCGTCCCGCGCCAGCGCGACGGTGAGCACCTCGCCACCCCGGGGCTGAGCACAGGCGGCCTCGACGCCCCCGAACAGGGTGCCGTGGTAGACGACATGGCACAGCGCGTCCAGGTGACTGTTCACGTCGCTGTGGACGTTCATGCCGAAGTGGTCCATGGCGAACTGCAGCGCGCCGCGGTCGATGGTGCCCGGCACGGCCCCCGTCATGCGATGGCAGGCGGGTTCGGGATCGTCCGGCGAGACACCGGTCTCCACCGGAGCGGCGAGACTGACCCGCAGCCCGGCGCTGACCTCCTGGGCCGCCCGGACCACGCGGTCCGGCGTGATCAGGTCCAGTGCCCCACGGGAGGCCGCACCCTCCGGGGCCGGACGGCGGACCCTTCCGTACAGCGCCTCGAACTCGGCCGCGCCGAGGGCCGGTAGACCCTGCGCGCCGGCCATTCAGGGCTTCCGCTGTGCGTCGAGGGCCTCGTCCAGGGTGCAGGCCGCCATGATCAGGGACAGATGGGTGAAGGCCTGCGGGAAGTTGCCGAGCTGCTCGCCGGCCGGGCCGATCTCCTCGGCGAACAGGCCGACGTGGTTGGCGTAGGTGAGCATCTTCTCGAAGGCGTAGCGGGCCTGGCGCAGACGCCCCGCGCGGGCGAGGGCGTCCACGTAGAGGAAGGTGCACAGGCTGAAGGTGCCCTCGCAGCCGCGCAGTCCGTCGGGGGAGGCGGCCGGGTCGTAGCGGTAGACGAGGCTGTCGGACACCAGCTTGCGGTCCATCGCGTCCAGGGTCGTCAGCCAGGACGGGTCCTTGGCGGCGAGCAGGCCGACCCGGGGGATGAGCAGCAGGGAGGCGTCGAGAACATCGCTGTCGTAGTGCTGGACCAGGGCACCCTCCGCCTCGTTCCAGCCCCGGTCCATGATCTGCTGCAGCACGGTGTCGCGGGTGTGCCGCCACAGTTCGATGTCGCCGGGCCTGCTGAAGTGCTCGGCCAGCTTGATTCCGCGGTCGAAGGCGACCCATGTCATCACCCGGCTGTAGGTGAAGTCCTTCCGTCCGCCGCGGGTCTCCCAGATGCCCTCGTCCGGCCGGTCCCAGTTGTGCACGAGCCAGTCGAGCACACTCGCCGTCCCCTGCCAGCTGTGGTACCCGGCCTGGACGAGCCCGAGTTCGCGGGCCTCGCACATGGCGTAGAGCGCCTCGCCGTAGATGTCGAGCTGGAGCTGGTCCATCGCGGCGTTCCCTGCCCGTACCGGATACGAACCGCGGTAGCCCTCCAGATGGTCCAGGACCTCCTCGTCCAACCGGGGGTCGCCGTCGACCCGGTACATGACCTGGAGCCGCTCGCCCGGCAGTCCGGCGCGCTCGCGCATCCGGGCGGTGATCCATGTGGTGAACGCGGACGCCTCCTCGGCGAAGCCGAGGTCGAGCAGGGCGCGCACGGAAAGGGAGGCGTCACGGACCCAGGTGAAGCGGTAGTCCCAGTTGCGCTCTCCGCCCACCTGTTCGGGCAGGCCCATGGTCGCCGCGGCGACCGGTGCCCCCGTGGGCGCGTAGGTGAGCAGCTTGAGCACGATGGCCGAGCGTCGCACGCTGTTCTGCCACCGCCCGTTGTAGTTCGCGGCGCTCACCCAGCTCTGCCAGAAGCCGACCGCGGACCACAGCTCCTCGGTGACCCCTTCCTCGGTGGGGGCGGGGGGCGCGGGATCGCCCGGAGGGCAGACCGTCATGACCATCCCGGCGACCTGCCCGGCGTCGAGCGTCAGCGTGGCGTGTACGTCGTCGCCCGCGCGTTCGAGCGGGAATGTGCCCTGGAGATGCAGTGAGAGGTCCGGGCCGTGGAAGACCGCGCTGTGCCCGTCGGCATGGAGTTCGTGCGGGGCGCGTCCGTAGTCGAAGCGCGGCCGGCAGTCGAGCGAGAAGCTGACCGTGCCGCGCACCGCGCGGACCCCCCGGATCAGCGTGTGGCGGTCGCTGGGCCGGCGGGATGTGTTCGGGGGCATCCAGTCCATCAGCTCGCCGACGCCGTCCGGTGACATGAAACGGGTCACCAGCACGGCGGTGTCCGGGTAGTACAGCTGGCGGTACGTGACGTTGTCCCCGTCCGCCGCCAGCCGGAAGTACCCGCCGCGGTCGTGGTCGAGCAGCGCGGCGAAGATGCTGGGGGAGTCGAAGCGGGGAGCGGCGAACCAGTCCAGTACGCCCTTGGAAGAGATCAGAGCGGCGGTCTGCAGGTCGCCCACCAGTCCGTGTTCGGCGATCGGCGGATAGCGGTCCATCGGCACACTCCGAGCTCTCCGGTCGGCTCCCGGGAAAGCTATCCGAGCCCCGGTCGGGCGTACCGGCAAGCTCCGGGTGTTGCCGGGCGGATCTCCCTCGTACGGCCGAGGGCGGCGCGGCGCGGAGCGTACGCGGTCATCGGGGATTTCCTTCGTGGATACCCCCGGCTTCAGCCGGGGGAGGAAACGAAGCTCCTGCGGAGCAGGGCAGGAAACGGGGTTTCGCCCTTAGTACTGCAACCGCCTGTGGCGTGACGGTAAGCGTTGTCGCTCGTTGGTCTGACAGTGTGATCAGTCCCTGACGGTTGAGCAGATCGAGTCGTGGTCCGAGGGGATAGCCGGGTTGCATGCCCGGTTCGGGCATCGTTTTGGCAGGTCGGAACCTCGAGATCGGGCTCTGGACTACCTCAGGGGCCTGCTGGCGCCATTGGAGAGAAAAAACGGATGGACGCTGGCGGAGCAGGTCGGCCAGCTCCGTCCGGACGGTGTGCAACGCCTGCTGAACCTTTCCGATTGGGACGAGGACGCGGTCCGCGACGATGTCCGGGACTTCGTCGTGGAGAGCATCGGCGCCAAGGACGGCGTCCTCATCGGCGACGACACCGGTTTCCTGAAGAAGGGCACCAGGTCAGCCGGTGTCCAGCGGCAATATTCCGGCACTGCGGGCCGCACCGAGAACTGCCAGATCGGCACGTTCCTGGCCTACGCCTCCGCCAGGGGACGGGCGCTGATCGACCGGGAGCTCTACGTCCCGAAGTCCTGGACGGACGAACGCGACCGCTGCCGCGCGGCCGGCATCGACGACACGGTGCCGTTCGCCACGAAGATCGAGCACCTGAAGTGGATGCTGCAACGCGCCATCGACGCGGCGGTGCCGTTCGCCTGGGTCACCGCGGACGAAGCATACGGACAGGTCAAGCACTTCCGTGTGTGGCTGGAGGAACGCCGGGTGGCATATGTGCTGGCCACCGAGGTCAACGACTGTCACCACCGTCGATGGACACGACGGCCGCGTGGATGAGCTGATCGCCGCGCTGCCCAAGCAGGCGTGGAAGCGGATCTCGGCCGGAGCGGGCGCCCACGGCCAACGGATCTACCACTGGGCCCGCGTCGCCATCGGGCCCGTCTGGGACGGCGGCTTCGGGCACTGGGTTCTGGCCCGCCGCAGCCTGACCGATCCCACCGACATCTCCCACTACGTCTGCTACGGACCCGTCACTTCCCGGCTGAAAGACCTGGTCAAGACCGCTGGTGCCCGCTGGCAGGTGGAGGAATGCTTCCAGACCGCGAAAGGCGAGTGCGGCCTCGACCACTACCAGGTCCGTCTCTACCGAGCCTGGTACCGGCACATCACCCTGGCCATGGCCGCCCTCGCCTACCTCACCGCCATCCGCGCCCAAGAAGCCGCAAAAGGGGCCAAGGAGGCCACATCGTCACGACGCCCCGCTGCCACGCCAACGAGCACCGTCTGCACTGGTCACACTTCCGACGCCGCAGCCAAGCCCGCGCCCGCCGCTGCCATTACCAACGCCGAGGCCACGACCCCCACATGCGGTTGCAGTATTAGGGCGAAAGACCGGGTACGTGACGGGTAGCCTGTGCGCTGTACGTTGCGAGAACCAAGCGCGTACAACGTGTTGCGCGAGAACCAAGCCAGCACAATCACCAACTGACTTTGCTGTACAAACCGGGCAGGTTCCGTCCCGGGTGGCGTTGAGGGAGTAAGACCTTTCAGGTCGTTGACCTGCAGGGATTCCTGAGCCAGGAATCCCCCTGCTTCAGCTGGGGGAGGGTTCAAGCACCCGTGCCGTGCTCGGCGAGCGGCCCCACGGACAGTCCGGCCCGTCGGCAGCCCTCCACGACGGCGGGCAGCGCCTCGAGCGTGGCGCGCCAGCAGCCGGCGGCCGATGTCCGGTCCGAGTCGTGCAGCAGGAGGGTTCCGCCGCCGTGGAGCCCGGCCCCGGCCACGGCACTTACGGAGGCGGGCGTGGCACCGGCGGTCCAGTCCCTGCCCCAGGCGGTCCACAGCACGGGACGCAGCCCAGCCCTCCGGGCGGCCACCCAGCGGCTCGAGGTGAGGATCCCGTACGGCGGCCGGTACCAGCGCGGCCGGGCGCCCGTGGTGTCGCGCAGAGCGCGCACCGCACGCGCCAGGTCGGCCGTGTCGCGCAGGGGTGAGGGCAGCCACGGGCGGTCGTGCGACCAGCCATGGACGGCCAGTTCGTGTCCCCGCCCCAGGATCTCGCGCGTCAGTTCCGGGTGCCGTACGACGCTTTCGCCCAGCACGAAGAATGTCGCCCGTACGCCGAGGCCGTCCAGGGCGTCGAGGAAGTACGGAGTGGAGCCCGGATCCGGACCGTCGTCGAACGTGAGAGCGACATGATCGGGGCGGCCCGTTCCGGCGAGTCCCGGGAACACGCGGCGCCGCAGTCCGGGCAGCCAGGTGACGGCGGGGGCGATGTGCCAGGCCGCGACCGCGGCGAACGGCGCCGCCACAAGGGCCGCGCGCCGGACGGCGGGAGTGCTGTGACGAGGGATCATCCGGGCATCCGCCTCCCTGCCTGCTGTCGTGGGTCATAGGGGTACCCACGGGTTCACGACCTCTGCGGCTGTGGCCTCGGGGTGCCGGGATCCGTGCCGTTGCGCCCTCCCGGTGGTGCGTCCCAGGCACCGCTCACCGTCGGGGCGCTCGCGAGCCCGATGCTGCCCGCCCCGATCAGCGCGACGCCGATCACCTCCGGCAGAACGCGCACGCCCAGAGCGATCTCCTCGCCGAACAGCACCCACCCCAGCGCCACACTGGTCAGCGCGTCACCGAGGGTGAGGGCGGGCTGCGACGCGGTCAGCGTCCCGGCCCGCAGCGCGCTCTGCAACAGCACGAACGAGAGCGCTCCGACAGCGGCGGTGGCGTACAGCGGCCAGTGGGTGAACACCGCACCCCAGCCGTGGGCGAGGATGCCCGTGACCTCTTTCAGGAGCGCGGCGGTGGCGGCGAAGGAAACCGCGGACGCGAGCCCGAGGAGCGCGGCGCGCGGTGCGCCCTGCAGCGGGCGGGCCACGGCCACGAGCAGCACGACCAGGCACAGCACCGTCGCCCCCGTCGCCGGCCAGCGCCCCGTTGTGGCGGTGGACCGGCCGGGGGAGGGCTCGGCCGCGCCCAGGAAGAGCGCCAGGCCGGCCGCGAGAGCCAGGAACGCCAGCCAGGTGCGACGGCTCGGGCGACGGCGGAAGACGACGCTTCCGACGACCAGGGTGAACAGCAGTTCGCTCGCCATCAGGGGCTGGACGACGGACAGGCCGCCCACGGCCAGGGCCGACGCCTGGAGCACGGCCGACAGGGCGAGCAGACCGGCACCCGCCAGCCACTGCCGTCGGCGCAGCGCCCGCGCGAGCCACCGCACCGACTGACGTATTCCGCCGCCGCCCCCGGGCTCGTCCGTCGCCGCCCGGCGCTGGAGGACGGATGCCGCGGCGTTGGACAGGGCCGCGAGAAGGGCCAGCGCGACGGTCAGATGGTTCACCGCCGCCCCTCATCCGAACCTGGCGGCAAGACGCCGGTAGAGGGAGGGCGCCGCGCCCCGCACTCCCGCGGGCAGGCGCAGCCAGCCGGGTACGAAGATCTCGTCCCGGCCCCGCGACACGGCGTCCAGGACCGCCTGAGCCACGCGCTCGGGCGGCACCGGCCGGGGCCTCGACCGCCGGTAGGGCACGCCGCGGCGTTCGAAGAACGGGGTGTCCACCACACCGGGGACCACATGGCTGATGCCCACGCCCGTGCCGCGCAGTTCGTAGCGCAGGGCGTCGGCGAAGGTGCCGAGCGCCGCCTTGGCCGCGGAGTACACGGCCTCACCGCGTACGCCGACCGTCCCGGCGAACGAGCCGATGATCACCACACGTCCGGAGCCCGCTTCGACCATCCGGGGGAGCAGATGCCGTACGAGATGCATCGTGGCGAGTACGTCCACGCCGATGACGTCGTCGATGGTGTCCGTGGGCATGCGGCAGAAGTCCCCCGCCCAGCCGATCCCGGCACAGGCCACCAGAAGGTCCACCCGGCCCAGGTGGCCGAGCGTGAACTCGGCCAGCTGACGGTGGGAGCCGGGCAGGGTGTGGTCCGTGGGAAAGGGCGTGGCCGACGCCTCGACCGCGACACGGGCGAGCCTGGCCGCGTCGTGTCCGTTCACGACAAGTCGCCAGCCGCCCTCGTCGGCCAGCCGGCGGGCGATGGCGGCGCCGATTCCGGACGACGCGCCGGTCACCAGCGCGGCACCCCGGCGGACTGCCTGGTCGCCGCCCGTCGTCCGGTCGGGGGACGGCGCGACCCCGGACGCGGCCTTTCCGGACGGGCTGGTAGCGGATCGGGCACGGGAGGGAGCATGGGACATGGCTGCTGACCTCGGCTGCGACGGCGAACACCGGAGTGACGGCGAAAGGCGACTGCTCCCGGGTTCAGATGGAAGTAGCGGACGACAGAACGGTGCACAATTGCCACCAATGTGTGCATTTTCCCCTGCGTCGCGACGGCAGGCGACGCGAACGGTCGTGACGGGTCGCCGCTCGGCGGACCCCACACGCGGTCGCTGCGCGTCGTCCGCCCGTTCTCCCGTCCCGGCCGTCGATGGCTGAGGCGCCCGACCGCGCCGGGTGGTCCCAGGCCGGATCCCGGCGGATCCTGATCGTCAGCGCGAGCATGGGCTCCGGCCACGACACCGTCGCCGGAGAGCTGGCGCGCCGGGCCAGGGAACGCGGTCACGAGGCCCGGACCGTGGACGTCCTCAGTCTGCTGCCCCACGGTGTCGGCAGCGGGCTGCGCCGTGGCTACGGGGCATCCGTGCGGCGCTTCCCCTGGGTGTACGCCCTGGTGTACCGCGCGCTGCTGCGCCGGGGACCGGGCCGTCGCCCCAGCGGTGTCCCGCTGGCCCGCCTCGCGGGCGACCGCCTGACGGACCTCGTGGACCGGACCCGCACGGATGTCGTGGTGTCCGTCTTCCACCTCGGAGCGCTGCTGACCGGCGACCTCCGCTCCCGGGGACTGCTGCGGGTGCCGAGCGTCGTGCTCCTGGTCGACTTCGCCGTGCACCGGCAGTGGCTCCATCCCGGGAACGACCGGTACCTCTGCCTCACGGACGAGTGCGCGGGAGTGGTCCGCCAGGAGATCGCCACGGCCGCCGAAGCCACCGGACCGGTCGTGGCGCCGGAGTTCTTCGCGCCGGCCCCCACGGCGGCGGCCTGGTGGACACGGCGCTTCGAACATCTCGCCCCCGGCCGCCCGCCGGTCCTGCTCTCCGCCGGAGCCTGGGGTGCCGCCTCCCGTCTTCCCTCGACCGTCCGGCTGCTGGCGTCGCACGGGTTCCTGCCGGTGGCGCTGTGCGGGCGCAACGAACGCCTCCGCCGGGGCCTGCGCGGGATCCCGGGCACGGTCGCCCTGGGCTGGGTCGACGACATGCCCGGTCTGATGCACGCGGCCGACGCCCTGGTCGACAACGCCGCCGGGCAGACCGCGGTCCAGGCTCTCGCCGTGGGCCTCCCGGTGGTGGGATACCGGCCCTTGCCGGGCCATGGCGCAGAGGGCGTACGCCGTATGGCCGCGCTCGGTCTCTCGGACCTCGCCGCCGACACGCCGGGCCTGCTCGGCGCGCTCGGCCGACTCACGGCGGAGGGTCCCGACCGGTCGCGCCGCGTGGCGCACGGCCGGGCGCTCTTTCGCGCCGACGCGCTCGCACGGCTGGTGGAACTCCTGGATACACCGGACACGTAATCCCCCGAAGAGGTGAACCCTGCGGGCGCGTTGAGGCTTTTCGCGCAGTTCCCCGCGCCCCCTTCGGGGCGGTTCGTCGTCTGCGGGCGGACTGTGGCTTGTCGCGCAGTTCCCCGCGCCCCTATAAGACGTGCTTCCGGTACGACTTGAACCACGGTTCCCCTCCCGCTGAAAGACCCGCGCACCACAAACCGTTCCCACCCCCGAGCCACCCGACAGGGGCGCGGGGAACTGCGCAAAACCCACAGCGCACCCGCACACGACCACGTACCCGGAGGTACACCACCCCGCCCCCCAGCGGCCAGCGTCACGGCAACCGATAGGCCGAAAGCGCCGCCGTATCATCATCAAGATGCGCGTCGCTGTACGACAGCAGATCCTTGTGGAGCCGGTTGAGCAGGCCCCGAGGCCCCAGTACGGCCCATGACCGCACCCGATCGATGAGCGGATAGAAGTTTCCGCAGTTGTCGCGCGTCTCCGTCACCCCGTCCGTGTACAGCAGCAGCTGATCGCCGGGCCCGAACGGCTTCACCTCGACGTGGTAGTTGTCCCCGACGAGCACACCCAGGTTTATGGGCGGCGACGTCTCCTCCGGTTCCAGTTCCATGACCTCGTCATGGCTGATGAGCAGCGGCGGCGGATGACCGCAGTTGACCAGGCGTACCACTGGTTGGTTCTCGGGGATCTCCGCGAACACGGCGGTCACGAAGCGTTCCTCCACCTCACTTCCAGGAAGCTCCGCCGCTCTGCGGGCCATGCTGATCTCCACGCGGTGCGCCACCGCGGCCAGGTCCGGCTCGTCATGCGCGGCCTCGCGGAAGGCGCCCAGCATGGTCGCGGCGGTCTCCACCGCGACCAGCCCCTTGCCCCGGACGTCGCCGATGAGCAGCCGCACCCCGTGCGCCGTGGGCACCGCCTCGTAGAGGTCGCCGCCGATGCGCGCCTCCGCGGCGGCGGACAGGTACAGGGTCTCCACGCAGATCTGGCCGACGCGGTGCGGCACCGGGCGCAGCAGCACGCGCTGCGCGGTCTCGGCCACGAACCGCACGGTGGCGAGGGTGCGTTCCCGGCGCGTCCGGTGGGCGGCGAGGAGTGTGCCGAGTATCCCTATCAGGGCGGTCGAGACGTAGGAGGCCACATAGTGCCGCTCCCACAGGTAGCCCACGGAACGGCCCGCACAGCACGGAGTGCCCGCCAGAACCGCTTCGAAGGTGATGGTCAGGATCGTGACGACGGCCACCGTGGCGGGGCCATGGGCGAAGGCGGTGATGATGGGGATGGCGATGAGCACGAAACTGACCGGCCAGTCCACCGGTGTGATCGGTTCGACTGCCAGGACCACGGCCACGTAGAGCAGTGGCAGCCACCGCATCCACGCGGGCGGAGCGGGTGTGTCCCGGCCCGTATGACCCTGGTGTGCCGCGCGCCGTTTCCCGGCGTCACCGGCCTCACCCCGAAAGGGCCATCTCACGATTCGCTCCGCGGCGGAAGGCACGCCGACCACGGCAGGAACCCATGCGGGCCCTGGGAGATCCAGTCACTCGGCGTGTGCACACCAACTCCTGGCGGGGCTTTGATCGCGGGGATCGGCCCGATGTGGTCCGCAGGTCAACCCGATCATTTACTCCGGAAGAGGCATATCGGCATCTTTCTGCTGATCCTACGACATAACGATCACGCGATATAGCGCTCACGTCACGAGGCACTGGATCAGCACGGCACATGAGGGGTACTTGAGGCGGTAGTCCGCTTCCACACCCGGGCCGACGCCCGAACCCGCTCCGGGCTCGGCGCCTGCGCCCTGCGCTGGGCAGCACACACTGCCGGGGGCAGCATGGAAGTACCCGAACCAGGGAGATCTGGGATGACAGCCGAATCGTTCCAGGCAGAGGACCAGGACACAGGCCCGGGGCAAGAGCGGACCAGCGGTCTGCTGGACATGCTCAGCGTCGCCGCGGTGGTCCTCGACCCGAACGGGCGCATCGTCTTCTGGAGCCCCCAGGCCGAGGATCTCTTCGGGTACACCCCTGAGGAAGCCCTCGGCGAGTACGCGGCACGCCTGTTCATCCAGCCGGAGCACATGAAGGCGGTGGTGAGCCTGTTCGCCGAGGTGCTGGAGACCGGACGGAGCTGGTCCGGGGCCTTCCCCATCAAGCACAAGGACGGCGACACCCGCCTCATGGAGTTCCGCAACATGCGGCTCCTCAGCGATACCGGGAACGCCTACGCCCTCGGGATCGCGGCCGACCACTCCGCACTCCAGCAGGTGGAGACCAATCTCGCCCTGTGCGAACGGCTGGTCAACCAGTCACCGATCGGCCTGGCCCTCATGGACCCCGAACTGCGCTGCCTTCTGGTCAACCCCGCGCTGGAGCGCATCGACGGCATACCCGCGCAGGAGCACATCGGCCGCCATCTGCGGGAGACCTTCACCTTCCCCGACATCGACACCATCGAGTCCGCCCTTCAGCAGGTGCTGGCCACCGGCACCCCGCTGCTCGACCACTACGCCGTCGGCCGCACCCCCGCCGACCCCGACAACGATCACGCGTGGTCCCTCTCCTTCTACCGCCTGGAAGACCCCGGCGGCCGCGTCCTCGGCGCTGCGACCTCGGTCGTCGATGTCACCGAGCGTCATCGCGTGGCCATCGAGGCCGACCGGGCCCGGCGCCGGCTGGCCCTGATCGCCGACGCCTCCGCCCGCGTCGGCACGACTCTGGAGGTGGACACCACCGCCCGCGAACTGGCCGAGATCGCAACCCCGGTGCTCGCGGACGTGGTCGCCGTGGACGTCCTCGACTCGGCCCTCGCCTGCCGCCGCACCAGCAAGCCGGACACCGGCCCGGAACTCTTCCGGGCCCTCGCCCTCAAGGCATCGCATCCCACGGTCGCCCTCCGCGCCGCCGACCCGCCCGGTGATCTCGCCTCCTACGAAGGAGACCGGCTGGTCACGCTGTGCGTCCACTCCGGGCGACCCGTCCTGGTGCGCCACGTCGCCGACCAGGACCTGCGGCGCATCGCCCGCGATCCCGAGGCGACCACGCTGCTGGCCCGCGCCGGGGTCCACTCCTACCTGGCGGTGCCGCTGATCGCCCATGGCGAGGTGCTCGGAGCGCTCGACCTCAAACGCACCCGCAACCCCGTGGCGTTCGATGAGGACGATGTCGTCCTGGCCAGTGAGCTGGCCGGCCGCGCCGCCGTGGCCATCGACAACGCGCGCTGGTACCAGAGCGTGCGCAACACCGCCCTCACGCTGCAGCGCAGCCTGCTGCCTTCCCACCCGCTGCAGCACACCGGCCTGGAGCTCGCCACCCGTTACCAGCCGGCGCAGACCACGAGCGAGGTCGGCGGCGACTGGTACGACGTCATCCCGCTCGCGGGCGACAAGACCGCACTGGTCGTCGGCGATGTCATGGGCAACGGCATCGACGCCGCCGCCACCATGGGCCGGCTGCGCACCGCGACCTGCGCCTACGCGGACCTCGACCTCGAACCCGACGCGGTACTCCAGCATCTGGACAAGATCACCTGCGATCTGGAGCACTACATCGTCACCTGCGTCTACGCGGTGTACGACCCGCATCAACGCACCTGCCGTATAGCGAACGCGGGCCACATGCCGCCCGCGCTGGCCGGACCCGGTCACGGGCCCACTTTGCTCGATCTGCCTTCCGGCGCCCCGCTCGGCGTGGGCGGTGTCCCGTTCGAGACCACCACCGCCCGCCTGGACCCGGGGGATCTGCTGATCCTCTACACCGACGGCCTCGTGGAGACCCGGCACCACCCCATCGACGACCGCCTCGACCTCCTCCTCAGCCTGCTGGACGAGCCCCGCCGCCCCTTGGAGGAGACCTGCGACCTGCTGCTGTACGGACTGCGCCATCCGGACGACCATGACGACGTGGCCCTGCTCGTAGCCCGCGCCGAGTGAGCAGCCACGGCCGCCCGAACCGCGAGTCCGCCGCCGAGAAGGCGGAGCGCAACCGGTGCGGACTCCGCTATGTCTTGCGCCGCCGGCCCGTCGCCCGCGGGGTGCGCTCGGCTCCCCGGGGAGCGGGGGTCATGTCGTCGGTGCCGAGTACGTCGTCGCCGTACAGGTCGTGCAGCCAGTTGGTCTGGTAGATCGTGTCCAGGTAGCGCTCGCCGAGGTCCGGCGCGATGGCCACAGCGGTGAGGCCGCGTGTCTCGTGCCGGGCAAGCCAGTCCATCGCGCCGCTGACCACCGTTCCGGTCGAGCCGCCGAACAGGAACCCGCGTCTGGCCAGGCGGTGGCAGGCACGGATGGTGTCCGCCTCCTCGACCCTGATCACCTCGTCGACGTAGGACTCGTCGAGCAACGGCGGCCGCATGCTCATGCCCAGCCCCGGAATCATCCGCCGGCCGGGTTCGCCCCCGAAGCTCACCGAGCCCACGCTGTCCACCGCCACGATCTGTACCGGCCGGTGCCACTCTCGGAAGTACCGGGCGCAGCCCATCAGGGTCCCGGTGGTCCCCGCCCCGACGAACAGCACGTCAAGCCGGGGAAACTGACGGGCGATCTCCGGAGCCGTCTTGCGGTAGTGAGCCCGCCAGTTGCCCGGATTGGTGTACTGGCTCAGCCACACATAACGGTCGTCGGAGGCGCACAGCGCGCGGACATAGTCGATCCTGGCGCCGAGGAAGCCGCCGTTGGCGTCCAGGTCCGCGATGATGTGGACCTCGCTGCCCAGCGCCTCCATGAGCAGCCTGGTCGACAGGTTGCACCGGGAGTCCGTCACGCAGATGAACTTGTAGCCCTTGCTCGCTGCGATCATGCTGAGCGCCACGCCAAGATTCCCGGACGAGGACTCGATCAGGATCGAATCCGGCCCGAGGAGCCCGTCCCGCTCAGCGGTCTCCACCATCTCGATCGCGGCCTTCAGCTTGACCGAGCCGGCGAAGTTGAAGCCCTCGCACTTCAGGTAGAGGGAGCGCCCGAAAATCGACTGGAGGTCGACGTAGAGCTGACTTTCGTTGAAGGCTTGAGGGGTGGAGATGACGGGCACGGTGGCCTCCTGTTGCCAGAGCCGACGGTAAGGGCGTCAGCCGTACCGGCGCAGCTCGTGGAAGAAGTGGTCGATGAGGTGGAGGTGTCCGGCCAGGGCGACCTCGTCGTAGACGAATTTGCCGACGGCGAGGTCGAGGACGCCCAGCCCGAACGGAGAGAACACCACTGGCCGGTCGGCCGGCGGGCTCACCCGTCCGGACATGACGTCATCGAGGGTGCCGTTCAGGAAGTCGCGGTTTCCGGTGAGCTGTTCGGCCAGATGCGGGGAGGTGTCGGCCTTGAGGCAGTGCTCGACGTCGTCCACGAAGTTGGCCGAGCGCAGCAGGATCTGCGGTGAGAGGTCGCGCAAGGAGACATGGAGGACCAAGGGGTTGTGGGTGAACCAGTCGGGGTCGGTGACATGGGGCTTTCCGGCGACGGTGGCGAAGACCACCAGGTCGCTGGAGCGGATCAGCGCCTCGGGGCCGTCGTACACGGTGACCCGCCCCGTGCTGCCGGACTGCTCCAGGTAGCTGCAGAATCCGGCGGCGCTGTCCGCGGACACGTCGTGTACGCCGATACGGTCGAACGTCCAGCCGGTGCCGGCCAGGAACGTATGGATGTAGCGGGCGATCAGACCCGTACCGAAGAATCCGACACGGGTGGGGCGCGTTCTGCCGCGGCTCAGCCATTCGGCCGCGAGCGCCGCGGATGCCGCGGTCCTGGTGGCGCTGACGATGGAGCTCTCCAGGCACGCGAACGGGTACCCGGTGTCATGGTCGTTGAGGATGAGGACGGCGGAGGCCCGGGGCAGACCGGCTCCCACGTTGGCGGGGAAGCTGGAGATCCACTTCAGTCCGTCCACCTGGACCGGCCCGCCGATGGACGCAGGCAGCGCGATGATCCGGTCCGCGGGACGGTCGGGGAAGCGCAGGAAGAACGACGGCGGGTTGACCGAGTCGCCCGAGCCGTGCAGCCGGTACGTGGCCTCGACCAGTTCCACGATCTGTTTCTCGCGCCCCTGGAGCGCATGCTGCACCTGGGCGCCGGAGATCACCGCGAAGGTGGGTACCGGAGCCCGGTGCGCGGAGCTGGGCTGGGGCGTGGGGGAGGACGTCGTGGTCATCGCCTGCTCGCCTCCAGGGTCGGGCACGCGTCGGTCAGGGAACGGGGCTCGGCCATGCCGACCACCACCTCCCGCTCTCCGCTGAACGCCTCCCGGCTGTGTGCGGTGCGTACGTTGTCGACCAGCAGCAGATCGCCGGACTGCCAGGGCTCGCGCCGGGTGTGCTCCTCGTAGGTGGCGTTGAGCGTGGCGACGATGTCCTCACCGATCGGGGTGCCGTCTCCGAAACGGGTGTTGAAGGGCAGCCCGTCCGCGCCGTAGATGTCCACCAGGTACTCGCGCACCTCCGGGGCCAGCGTCCACTCGTTGAGGAAGGCGATCTGGTTGAACCAGCAGCGCCGGCCGGTGAGCGGATGCCCCACCACGGCACTGCGGAGCTGGCGGGTGCGCAGCGAGCCGTCGGACTGCCAGTCGAACTCGATGGCGTTGGCGCGGCAGTACTGCTCGATCGCCACGGGGTTCTCCGTGCCGAACGACTCCAGCAGGGACGCCCCGATCTCGTCGTTGTAGCTGCGGGTCAGGAGCCATCCATCACGCTCGAACCGCTCCGTGACCGCCGCCGGCAGTGCCGCCAGCACACGCTGCGAGTCGGCCACCGCGGTCGCCCCGCCCTCGGCGGGCGCGGTCAGGCACGCGAAGAGCATCAGGCCGGGCACCTCCAGCCGGTAGCTCAGCTCGTGGTGCATGCACATCGGCTGGTTGGACGGCCATGTGGCGGAGGAGTACAGCCCCGGGCCCCGGCTCTCGCGGGGCGCGAAAGCCTCTTTCTCGGCCATGAGTTCACCGGCGAGCGCGGTGAAGAGGGATCCGGCCTGAGCGGTGTCCCGCAGTCCCAGACCGCGGACCAGCAGCACGCCGTGCTCGTTGACCTGCGCCCTCAGCGCCTCGCGGTACTCGGCGGCCCAGGCCGACGGGTCGGGCGTATCGACCCGCAGGATCGGGGGCTTGTCCGGCCGCAGCTCCACCTCGAGCAGTGAGGCCAGCGATTGCGAGGACGACATCTGGTTTCCTTTCGATTGCCGTTCAGAGGCCCGAGGAGGTTCAGAGGTTCAGAGGTTCAGGGCGATGCGAGCAGTTCGGCCGCTCCTAGGACCGCTCCCGCCGCTTCGGCGGGCCGGGTGCGCGGGAAGTAGTGGCCGCCGTCGGCGAGTTCACACAGATCCACGTGGTCGGCCAGGAGCAGCCAGTCCCGGTACCGATCGCGGAATCCGGAGGTGAGCGGGTCATCGGCGGCGATGACGACGGTGACCGGCACCGGCAGTCTCACCGGCGGCGGATCGTCCAGCAGGTCGGCGAAGCAGCGATGGGCGGACACGCAGTCATGCCGGTAGGCGGCGCCGATGTGCTCGGCGTGCGGCGCGTTCAGCTCCCCCAGCTCGGTGTAGCCGCTGTCCGCGGTCAGCTCGGCGGCGATCTCCCCGTTGCTCCGCACCGTCAGCGCGGTGACGGCGGCACGCCGGTCGTCGGCGGAGCCCAGCAGCTGCGCGCCCAGGAACACCCTGGGGACCTCCACCCCGCGCTCCAGAAGCCGTCTCGCGGTCTCCATGGCGGGGGCGGCGCCCGAGGAGTGTCCCCACAGCATGACTCTCGTCAGTCCGCGCCCGGTGATCTCGTCGACGACCCGCTCCACCACCTCCGCCATCGGCGCGAACGGTTCGCCCTGGGCGGCGAGGTCGTGACCGGGCAGGTCGACCGCGAACACCGCGGGACCGCGGCCCGCGAGGGCGGTGGCCATCGGCCGGTAGTTGACCGCGTTGCCGCCCGCGTAGGGGAAGCACACCAGGGCGTACTCCGGCACGCCGCCGTCCGTCCGGGACAGCGGCTGCAGCAGCTCCGTGTGCTGCCCGGCCGTGCCGTCGAGGAGGGCCGCGAGATCGGCGAGCACCGGGTGCCGGGTGATGTCCTTGAGGGACACCGCCCGATTCAGTGCGATGGTGAGCTTGACCGCCGTGAGCGAGGTGCCCCCGGAGTCGAAGAAGTGGTCGCTCCGGCCGATGTGGTGCTCGGGAACGCCGAGCAGCTCGGCCCAGACGGCCGCGAGCCTTCGCTCGCCCGGGCTGCGCGGCGCCCGGTCTTCCTGCCCGGCGTCTCCGTTCCCAGGCGTGAGCGCGCCCTGCTCGGCCAGCGCCGTCAGGGCCTTTCTGTCGATCTTGCCGTTCGCGGTCAGCGGCAGGCCCTCCAGCCAGTGGAAGGCCGAGGGGACCATATAGGCGGGCAGTGCGGTGCCCAGGGCCTGCCGCAGCACCTCCACCTCCTGGGGCCTGCCGGAACAGAAGGCGACCAGATGCTTGGTGTGGCCCGCCCGCTCGGCGACGACCACGGCACCGTCGCGCACGCCGGGAACCCGCAACAGGGTGTTCTCGATCTCCCCGATCTCGATACGGAACCCGCGGATCTTGACCTGGTTGTCCCGGCGGCCGAGGAACTCCAGCCCCCCGCCCGGATGCCAGCGGCCCCAGTCGCCCCCCAGGTAGAGCCGCTCACCCGGCCGGTACGGATCCTCCAGGTAGGCCGCGCGGGTCCGCTCGGGGTCGTTCACATAGCCGCGCCCCACGCACACCCCGGCGAACGCGATCACCCCCGGGGCGCCCAGCGGCACCAGCGAGAGCCGCTCGTCCACGACGTAGACGCGTACGTTGTTGACGGCCCGGCCGAGCAGCACCCGGTCGCCCTCCGGCAGCCGGTCCATGACCTCGTGATTGGTGTCGTCGGACGTCTCGGTCAGCCCGTACGCGTTGACCAGCCTGATCCCCGGCCGGATCGCGAACCAGCGCTGGATCAGCTCCCGCTTCAGCGCCTCTCCGGTCACCGACACACACCTCAGATCGGGCAGGTCGCGGGGGTGGCGTTCCAGATACGAGACCACGACCTCCAGATAGGAGGGCACGACCTGCACCACGGTGGCCCGGCCCCGGACCACCGTGTCGAGGAAGCGGTCCACGTCCATCACGGCTTCCTGATCGACCAGCAGGGTCCGGCCGCCGACCAGCAGCGCGGCCAGCAACTGCCACAGCGAGATGTCGAAGCACTGCGGGGCCGTCTGCGCGACCACCTGTCCCTCACCGACCCCCAGATCGTCGATCTTGGCGAAGAGATGGTTGAGCATGCCCGCGTGTTCGCACATCGCGCCCTTGGGCTCGCCTGTGGAGCCCGAGGTGAAGTAGATGTACGCGAGCCGGTCCGGAGTGATCTCCACGCCGACGTCGGTGTCCGCGTGCCCCTCCGCGTACGCCGTCCCGACCGGCAGCTTCTCGACGCCCTCGAGCGTCCCCAGGGCCTCGTCGAGGGTGTGGGTGCTGCCGGGCTCGGTCAGCACCAGCCGGCACCCGGCGCGCGTGAGCGTCGCGGCGATACGGCCGGCCGGGAAGTGCGGCTCGATCGGGAGGTAGACGCCGCCGGCCTTGAACACCGCCAGCACCGAGGCCAGCCAGTCCAGATCGCGTTCGGTGACGACCGCCACCACGTCCTCGCGGCCCAGCCCACGAGCCAGGAGCGCGCGTGCCAGCCGGTTGGCCCGCTTGTTGAGTTCCTCGTACGTCAAGGAGCGGTCGCCGTGCACGGCCGCCACGGCCCCCGGATGCTCGCGCACCCGCTGTTCGAACAGCTCGTGTGCGCGCGCCTCGGGCAGCTCCCGGTGCGGTCCCGCGAGCCCTTCGAGCTGGTACCGCACCTCTTCGGCGGAGAGCAGGCTCGCGTGGGTGTGCTCGGCGTCCGAGTCCGCCGCGATCGCCGCGAGGGCGGCGAGATGGTAGCCGCCGATCCGTGCCGTGGCCTCGGAGTCCAGCACCTGCGTACGGCACCGCAGCCGCACCGTCAGCCGGCCGTCACGGTCGCACCAGTCGACACACAGCGCCGCGTCGTCGACCAGCCCGGACTCGCTCCCGGCCGGGTCGAACACGACCTCGTACGACGGCCCGGCCACTCCCAGCTCCCGCCGCAGGTCGTCCACCGGGAACTCCCGGTGCCGGAGCAGGTCCGCCTCGACACCGTGAGCGCTCCTGACCAGTGCGCGCCACGATCCGGGGGCGACGGTGAAACGGCAGGGCAGCGGCCCGCGCCGCGTCCCGGTGGCGTAGCCCGTCACCACGTCCCGCTCACCCGAAAGCGCCGCGAGCACCTTGGCGTGAGCTGCCAGCAGCACCGCGCTCAGCGGCACCCCCAGCTCCCGCGCCAGCCCACGGACCGTCCCGGCGACGTCCTGAGGCACCGTCGCCTCGTACTCGGCGACGCCCGACACCGGCTCCCGGACCCACCGGGGAACCGCGGTCAGTCCTCCGGCTTCGAGTACGGCGGTCCAGAACTCCCGGTCCGTCTCAGCGTGCGCTTCCATCGATGACCTTCCTCAGTGCGCCCGCGGCGCGGCATCGTCGGCGGAGGACGGGGGAGCGGGGGCCGCCGGGCCCAGAACGAGGGCGGGCGCGGTGGCTTCGGGCATCGGCGCGGCGGGGTTGCCTCCCCAGTGCTCGTGCGAGGGGACTTCCTCGCCCTTCATCAGGAAGGAGTCCGGTGCCAGCACGGCGCCGTCGCCCATCGTCACGCCGTAGTGCACAACCGCTCCCACGCCGAGGGTGCAGCCCGCACCGAGTGTGATGTGGTCGGACTTGAACGTGCCGTCCTCCTGCGAGTGGCACTGGATCTTGGTCCCGGCGTTGATCGTGCAGTCGTCCCCGATGGCGGTGAGGGTCCGCTCCGTCACCCGGAGGCCGTCGTCGAACACCCTGTGGCCGATGCGCACACCGAGCAGCCGCCAGACCACGTTCTTGAACGGGGTGCCGTTGAACATGCTCAGGAAGTTGACCGGCACCTTCCACAGTCGCTCGTGCCACCAGAAGTACGGGTCGTAGATCGAGCACAGCCGGGGCTGCAGCGGACGGAACCGTGCGATGCACCGTTCGGTCAGGATGAAGTAGACCGTGGTGAAGCTCAGGGCGATCGCCAGGTATCCGGCGATCACCAGATGTCCGACGGTGCCGTACAGGTCGATCGAGGCGAGCGAGATCGTCGCGAGGCCGAAGGCGTGCAGCCACCGCAGAATCAGCCAGAAGACGATGCTGCGCAGGTTGTAGCGGTTCTTGGCACGCAGATGGAGGCGCAGTTCGTCACCGGTCCTGAGATGGTCGAACCGCTTGTCGCGCTCCACGGTCCGCGGAATCTCGAAAGGGGGTGATCCGAGCAGCCCGACCCCGCTGCGGATCTCGCCGTCGAGGGGAATCATCACCTTGGTCGCCAGAAGGCAGTTGTCACCCGTCCTGCCACCGGCGGGATAGGCGATGTTGTTGCCGACGAAATTGTGCGGGCCGATCGTGGCCCGGGACACCTTGAAGGACGTGCTCGAATAGTCGGCGTTCATCATGGAGAGCCCGTCGGCGACCATCGTCCCCCTGCCGATCGTGGTCAGGAACGGCGACTCGTGCTTCATTTCCGTGCCGAAGTTCGACCCGGTCTGCTCCACCCGTGTCAGGTCGTATCCCAGGCCGCCCAGATAGTGGACGACAAAGGAACTGTCGCCGAAGAGCCAGGCGTAGAACTTGATGTTCGTCATGATGACGATCGCCCGGTGCGCGGCGTAGCGGAATCCATAGAGCGGATAGACCCTGTCGGGCCTGACCGCCAGACTCAGCAGGCGTGGCAGCGTGTACAGGGCGACAAGGCCCAGGACACCGACGCCGAAGAACACCACGAGCGACATCTCCACCGCGTCGAGCAGGAGCGCAGGCGGCGTCATCGTGCCCGCGTCCGGGTCGAGCCGGTCGTCCAGCGACGGAATGGCGTTGATCACCATGTAGACACCGCCGACGGTCAGCGGCAGGAACAGCAGGAACAGCTGGACCAGGGAGGAGACGCTGAAGCACGCCCGACGCAGTGTGCCGCACCGGGCCGGGGCGACCCGCAGGTAGTCGATCTGTGTGGGCTCCGCCGGGCAGCCGTGGTGGTGCTCCGCGTCGGGGATCGACTGCCCCCGGTACAGTGCGGACGCGTGCCCGAGCTGGCCCTTGTCACCCACCGATGTGTCGATGTCGAGCACGGTCATCTCGCCGATGAGCGCATCGCGGCCGATGGTGACCCGGCCGGTCTGGATACGGCCGGCGTGCGCCCGGTAGCAGAGGAAGAACGATTCTTTTCGGATCACCGTGCCCGGGCCGATCGTGAGCAGATCGGTGCAGACCGGTACATGGTGGGAGAGGATCGTGACGCCCTTGCCGATCCGGGCGCCGAGTGCCCGCAGGTAGAGCACATACAGCGGAGTTCCGACGAACAGAATCATCGGATTGGCGTGCAGAAGCACCTTGACGATCCAGAAACGCAGGTAGGCCGGACTCCAGACCTGGAACTCGCGTGGCTTCCAGCGCCCGATGAGGAGCCATTTGGCAACGACGGGCAGCGCGCACACAGCGATGAATCCGGCGCCGCCGAAGGACACGGAGCGCAGATAGATCTCCACGAACCCGTCGCCGTCGGACACCCAGTCGTAGCCCTGGGCGGCGACCACTCCGACAAGGAACGAGTACCCCAGGAAGACCATGAGCTGCATCGTTCCGCACATGACGTAGTCCACGGTGTTCGCCGTGTGTTCCCGCGTCGGCGCCGGCTCCTGGACCTGCTGAACCAGGGCCTGGGACCGTGTCGTCACCCGCATGGCACCCGCCATCTCGGCGGTCGGGGGCGCCGGCGCTGTCGCATTGTCGACGGGTGCGGGTGCGGGTGCGGGTGCGGGTGCGGGTGCGGGTGCGGCGTCCGCGAGGGCCGTGGCCAGGCTCTGGACCGTCGGATTCCGGTAGATGTCCTTCATCGAGGGGGACGGCAGATCCGGCCGCTTCCTCAGCCGTGCGCAGAACTGAGCCATGACCAGCGAATTCGCGCCGAGGTCGTTGAAGAAGTGGCTGTCGGCCCCGACCTGTTCGGCGGAGACCAGGTCGGCCAGTACTTCGGCGAGTTTTCGCTCGGTGTCTGTCGTCGTCATGCCGGTACTGCTGGGCTTGACGGTCGCGGGTTCTTGGGGCCCGGACGCCAGGACCTCGGCAGACTTCTCCACCATTCGAGCTCCTCGAAGACATTTCGACAACCCTCGGCCAGTGGCCTGTCCAGGGCCCTCGCGCCCGGACGCGACCGGGCGCGAGGAATCCAGAACCAACGAGGTCGTTCGCTCTGATGTGATCACGAAACCACGCGTTTCAGTTTTATTCGACCACCGTCAGGTTGCCACTCGGGCCGGTTGGCGACGCCGGGTCAGTGGCGCTCACCGGCCGGTATTCCACCGTTCCTGCTTCGTTAGAGTGAGCAACAATTCACCCTTGTGGAGGTTCACTCTGGAGGCTTAGGTGAGATTGCCCGGCCCTGGGCCACCGGTGAGGGCCCTCGGCGTTTCCGAAGGGCGAATCCGGGTCCACCTCGCTTCGATACCGGAGTTCCAGGGCGTATCGGAAGGTGGTTATTACATCTTATTCTACAGGCGGTTGGGCTCTTGTGTGAGGCCGCCGATCACTCGTGCGTGGCGGCTCCCCTGCGCGGGTTGCGGCACCTGCTGTACCGGCGTTCCCTGGAGGTATCCGGCGGTGGAGACCGTGCGACCGGGCGCGCCGAGCAGGCCGTCGGGACCCCTTCGTCGTGCCGCCCCGGGTCGCGTGCCGCCGGTCGCCGCCGTCATCGAGCCTTCCGCGCGGAGGTGGCGCAGGTGAAAGCCGTCGTTTACGAGAAACCCTTCAGCGTGACCGTCAGGGACGTCGACGACCCCCGTATCCAGCATCCGAACGACGTCCTCGTCCGCGTCACATCGACCGCGATCTGCGGCTCGGACCTTCATATGTACGAGGGCCGGACGGCGGCCGAGCCGGGCATCGTCTTCGGGCACGAGAACCTGGGAATCGTCGAGGAGGCCGGCTCCGGCGTCGCATCCCTGGCCGAGGGCGACCGCGTCGTGATGCCCTTCAATGTCGCCTGCGGCTTCTGCAAGAACTGCCTTGCCGGGGAGACGGGGTTCTGCCTGACGGTCAATCCCGGCTTCGCGGGAGGAGCGTACGGCTATGTGGCCATGGGGCCGTACAAGGGCGGCCAGGCTGAGCTGCTCAGGGTGCCGTTCGCCGATTTCAACTGCCTGAAGCTGCCTCCGGGCGAGCAGCACGAGGCCGACTTCGTCCTCCTCGCCGACATCTTCCCGACCGGATACCACGGATGTGAACTCGCCCAGGTGTCGCCCGGTGAGAGCGTCGCCGTCTACGGCGCGGGGCCGGTGGGACTGATGGCCGCCTACTCCGCGCTGCTGCGTGGCGCCTCGATGGTGTTCTGCGTCGACCGGGTGCCCGAGCGGCTCGCCAAGGCCGGGCAGATCGGGGCGATTCCCGTCGACTTCACCGAGGACGATCCGGCCGTGCAGATCAAGCGGCAGACGAAGGGAGAGGGAACGGACAAGGGCGTGGACGCCGTCGGATACCAGGCTCAGGCACACGACGCCCGGCACGAGGAGCCCGGTGTGGTCCTCAACGCGCTCGTGGAAACCGTGCGGCCGACCGGCAGGCTGGGTGTCCCCGGCCTGTATGTGCCCTCCGACCCGGGTGCGCCCGATGAGCACGCCAAACGCGGCCGGCTGCTCGTCTCCATCGGCAAGATGTTCGAGAAGGGCCAGAAGATGGGCACGGGGCAGTGCAACGTCAAGCGGTACAACCGCCAGCTTCGCGACCTCATCATCGCCGGGCGCGCCGAGCCCAGCTTCGTCGTCTCCCATGAGCTGCCGCTGGACCAGGCGCCTGAGGCGTACGAGATGTTCGACAAACGGATCGAGGGCTGCACCAAGGTGGTGCTGCACCCCGGGCACGCACTGGCGGCGTAGGAGCGCAACGGGTAAGGGCGAGGGTCGGTCCGGGCGCGCGGGCGCCCGGACCGGTGCGTGGACATACCGGGGAGGAGCCGGTCACGCGCCGTCCGCCGGGAGCGGAGGTTCGAGTTCGAACCAGCTCGTCTTGCCGGTCGGCGTATGGAAGCTGCCCCAGGCCGCGCTGAGCAGTTCCAGGAGCTCCACACCGCGTCCGCTCTCGGCGTCCTCGGCGCAGACGACGCGGCGGACGGGGTGGGAGTCGTTGGTGTCCTCGACCTCGCAGCGCAGCCGGGAGCCGGAGGCCCGGAGGTTCAGGCGGACGGGGCCGGGCGCGTGGCGCAGCGCGTTGGTGACGAGTTCGCTGACCAGGAGCTCGGCGGTGTCCGCAAGGTCGCCGTCCAGCTCCCACGCGGCGAGCTGGGCGGTCACCAGCCGCCGGGCATGCCCGACCGAGACCGGTTCGCTCACCAGGGGCCACGAGGCTTCCTGTCCGGTGGCACGCGCGGCCGGAGCACTGAGCGGGCGCACCGGCTCCATGGTGCGCGCCCACATCATGGCGCACCGCCGCCACCAGGAGGGCGAGCCGCTCGCGGACGGCCCACCGGCGGAGGGTGTCGCCTTGCCGTCGTGGGACACGGACGGCCACCGGTCGTCGGGTATCGCGTTGAGGGCGTGGGCGGACATTCGGATCAGCTCATTTCGCGCTGTCAATGGTGCGGCCGTTCGGCCGTTCTTGTAGCGGGCGCTACATGAACACATATACATGTAGCACGTGCTACGGTAAAAAGACAATAAAACCGAATGAACTGCGACAAAACGGGCGAAGGATCCGGTCCTGACCGGTCTCGCCCCTCGTCTCCACGAACACCCTCCGGAGTGCCCATGCCGCGTCCACCCGACCCCGCCAAGCGGCTCGAACTGCTGGACCGCGTCCGCGAGTATGTGGTCCGCAACGGGCTGGCCGGCCTCTCCCTGCGTCCGATGGCCCGGGCGCTGGGGACCAGTGACCGCATGCTGCTGTACTACTTCGGCACCAAGGAGCGTCTGGTCGCCGAGGCTCTCGCCCTGGACGAGCAGCGCCCGCTGTTCCGCTTCGAATCCCTCCTCGCCCGGCTCGCTCCCGTCCATGACGCGGCTGCTCTGCGGCGCTTCGTGGAAGAGGTGTGGCGGCAGCTCGGCCAGCCGGACCGCCGTGCCATGCTGCCCCTCTACTTCGAACTGATGGCCGTCAGCCTGATGGACCCCGACCGGTACGGTCCCCTCTTCCGCAATCTGCTCGCCGAGTGGAGCGGTCTGTTCACGCCCCTCTTCCTGGGGCTGGGCATGTCCGAGGAGGAGGCCCGGGACGAGGCCACCCTCCTGGTCGGCTCCGCCTTCGGACTGCTGTTCGCTCCCCTGGCCGATGGGGAGTGGCGGCGGGCCGACACGGCGTTCCGCCTGCTCCTCGACCGGTTCGAACCCCGCTGGCGTGCGTGCGGCGGCGCGGGTACGTAGACCGGCGCACGGGCACGGAGGGCCGGAGAGCCTCGCCTTGCGGCGGCTGCCGCGGGGAAGGAGGCTGCTTGACGAGGAAGGTGACGAAGGGAGTCCTTCGATGACCCAGCAACCGCACACCGCACCACTCGACCGCCCGGTGGTCGGCTCATATCCGACCTACGAGGGAGCCCAGCGTGCCGTCGACTTCCTCTCCGACAGCAAGTTCCCGGTGGAGCACACCGCGATCATCGGCACGGACCTGCGCATGGTGGAGACGGTGCTGGGCCGCCTCACCCGCGGCCGGGCCGCCCTTGCCGGTGCCGGCTCGGGCGCCTGGTTCGGGCTGCTCATCGGCCTGCTGCTGTCGCTGTTCGCGGCGGGCAACCATCATGTGATCGTGCTGATGCTCAGCGGTCTGTTCTACGGCGCGATCTTCGGTGCCCTCTTCGGATTCGCCGGCCACGCCTTCACCCGGGGCCGCCACGACTTCGCCTCCCGCAGCCAGATCGTCGCCGCGCGCTACGACGTCGTCGCCGAGTCCGAGGTCGCGGAAGAGGCGAAGAACATGCTCATCAAACTCGGCTGGCGCGAGGGCTGAACCGCGAAGGCTGAACCGCGAAGGCTGAACCGCGAAGGCTGAACCGCTCGCGCTGAAACCACGTCTACCAGTGCGGAGCCCGGTGCGTCACCGACGGGCGGCAGGGCCGCAGGCCCGCATTCGTCTTCACCGGTTGCTGGTCGGGTGCGCCGATCTCGCCGGTGAACACCCCGCGGCGCACCACGACCAGCGCGGCGTCGTCGTCGAAGGTGCTCCGGCAGAACATGCCGAGGTCGTCGCGGACCCGGTCGATGAGTCCCCCCGGGGTGTCCGTGTCCTTCCAGCCGGGGAGGCGGTCGGCGAGGGGATAGAACCGGTCGTCGGCGTCACGCGCCTCGGTGACACCGTCCGTATAGAGCACCAGCATGTCGCCGGGTTCGAACGCGTACGTGTCCACGGACCCGCGCGGAGCCTGCGGCAGGCACATGCCGAGCGGAGTCGCGTACTGCCCCGGTGCCAGCACCGTGACCTGCCCTCCGCGCAGCCGGAACGGCGGCGGATGGCCGCAGTTGAGGATCCGTACCACGGGTTCGTCGTCCGGGACGTCGATCAGGACCGCGGTGACGAAGGACTCGTCCGCTTCGGGTCCGTTCCTGGCCGGCTGCGCCAGGCTCCAGCACACCGTCGCGTCGAGCTCCGCCCGTAGCGCGGGGAGCGTCGGCTCCCGGTGCGCCGCGCTGCGGAACCCGCCGAGCACGAGCGCCGCGTCCTCGATGGCGGGCAGGCCCTTGCCGCGGACGTCGCCCATGAGCAGGCGGGTCCCGCGTTCGGTGCGCACGGCGGCGTACAGGTCACCGCCGATCCGCGCATGGTCCGTGGCGGCCCGGTAGGCGCTGGCGATACGCAGCGTCCCCATCCGCTCGGGCAGTGGCTGCAGCACGACCTGCTGCGCGGCCTCGGCCACGGACCGCACCTGTCGCAGCTCGGCGCTGTGCCGTTCCCGCAGCCGACAGAAGATCACAGTGAAGGCGCAGATCAGGATCAGGGCGATGAGCTGGCTCTCGTGGTTGGAGGTGAAGATGCTGTTTCGGATCACCGAGATCGCTACGAGCGCCCCGACGGCGAGGGCCCCGATGAGCGCGGTGAGCCGGGAGCCGCCGAACGATGCGGTGAGCGCGGGCGCGACCACGAGCAGGGGCCCCAGGTGCGTGCTCTGGGGCGACAGGATGTCCGCGATCGTGATCGCGACGATCAGGGCGATCGGGATCACCACGAGGGTTCGGCTCGACTGCCAGGACCAAGCGCCACCGTCGTGGGGCTGAAGGAGCATACTTCAATGTATACCCCGACTTATCCGCCGACGGGGGCTCCTGGCCGGTGAAAATGCTGGTCAGGGCCTTTTGCGGCGTGACTGGGGGACACCTGCCGGTGGCACGCCGCGCGAGCTCTCCTCACCTCGACGAGGCGGGCGGGTCGAGCAGTCCGCTCCGCCGCAGGACGGCGTACCCGATGCCGATGCCCACCGCCAGGGGCCACTCCAGCGCGCCGAACACCGCCAGCGCGCCGAGCCCGGCGTACAGGGGCAGACCGTCCTTGGCGGGCAGTGCACGACGCGCGGCGGTCACGGGGACCGCGGCGGCGCTCAGCGCCCTGGAGGCCATCTCGGCCAGCGGCGGGACGGCGACGGCGATCGCGCGCCCACCGGAGCCTGCGGCCGGAGACTTGTCGGTCCTTTTCGCTGTTCTCGTCGCGACGGGAGACCTGTCGGTCCTCTTCGACGTCCTCGTTGCGACGGGAGACCTGTCGGTCCTCTTCGACGTCCTCGTCGCCACAGGAGACTTCTCGGTCTTCTTCGGCGTTCTCGCGGCGGCCGGAGCGGAGGCGGGCCGCCGCCGTTGCGTCGTCCCTTGCGTCGTCTTCGCACCGGAGGCGTGACGCGGCGCCCTCTTGGTCCTGGTCCGCGGGGCGGGGCGTTTTTCGGCGGTCTTCGGCGTTGTCACGGTTCACATCCGTTCGTGGGTCCGGGACTTGGCCCCCCGACTCGGTGCCATGGCACGCACCACACGCCGTGCCCCGGCATCAGCCACAAGCTACCCGCGGGTCCGGAGGCCTGCGAGCCAGGAAGCCGTTCGGCTCAGCACGCCGGGCAGGTGCCTTCGGGCCGGGTCATGATGATCGCGACAAACCGGGGTACAGGCCCGCGTGGAAAGGTGGCATGCGGATGTCGCTGCTGTCCGGGGTGCGGCTGCCGCTGGCCGACCAAGTGGCCGCCGGGGTCCGCGGGGCCGTGGACATCGCTGCCACGGTGCTCGGGATGGAGCGCCGGGATGTGTGGTCGCGCCCAGGGCGCTCCCATATCGAGGTCCGGGGCGTACGCGGCCCGCACGGACTCTCGCTCAGCGGCCTCGTGGAGCAGGCGCTCGAGGAGCATCCCGGAGTGCTGTGGGCGCGGGTCAACGGCCCGGCCGAGCGGGTCGTCGTGGAACTCACCTCCCCGCCGCCGCCCCAGCAGGAGCTGATCCGGATCATCGCCCATGCGGAGGCTCACGGCGCCCACTCCGGCCGGACGTCCGGCGCTCCCGACCGCTGGTGCCCGGAGCCGCACCATCCGTCCGAGGGACTGGGCAAGCGGCCCACCCTCCCGGTGCTGGCCGCGGACATCGCCGGGCTGCTGCTCACCGTGGGTACCCGGCTGTCGCCGTGGACACCGCTGCCGTCCGAGGTGGGCGCCCTGGCAGCGGCCGTCCAGCACCATCCCTGGCTGCGCAAGGCGGTGCTGTCGGCCCTGGCCGTCGAGGAGGACCAAGGCCCGCTGGTCCCCGTACTCAACGCGATCCTCCAGGGCATCGCCACGCGCGGCGGCGGCCTGGTGCTCGACGTCGCGCAGCGCGTCGCGCAGTGGCGGGAGGCCAACGCGGCCCTCGACGCATGGGTGCGGGCGGAACCCCGGCTGGTGCTGGGTCCCCAGGACGCGCACGCCGAGCCGATCGTGGTGGAACGGCCGAAGGCTCACGAAGACGTCATCAGCCGCTACGCCGGACGGGCGATGGGCGCAGGTGCCGCCGTCGGAGCCCTGGCCGCGCCCTACGCGGGGCCACGGCGGGCGCTCGCGGTGGCACTGGCGAGCATGCCCAAGGCACCCGAGGCGGGTCGCGAAGGCTTCGCCACCAGCCTCGGGCGGTTCCTCGCCCTGCGCGGCGTCGTGGCCATGGACCGCAGCGCACTGCGCCGACTGGGCCAGGTGAACACCGTGCTCCTGGATGTGGACGTACTGCGCAGCGGACGCCACGAACTGACCGAGCTGACCCTGCTCGGCGGCGCCGGGTCCGAGCAGGTCTCCGACCGGCTCTTCACCCTGTTCGACCCGGCCGCGCCGTCCCGCGTCCACCGTGACGACGACGGTTGGGCGCTCGGCCCGCTGGCGGAACTGCGGGTGACGGGCCGTACCGGACGGCGGGAAGCGGACCGGCTGCGGTTCCGGGGCAGCGAGATGGTCCTGGGCCTGGCCTTCCGGCGCCGGCTGGTGGCCGTGGCGGGGGTGGCGACGCAGACGCTGCCGGGCGCACAGGCGCTGGCCGCAGCCGCCCGCCGCTCCGGGATCCGCGTGATCCTCGCCAGCGACCAGCCGTATCCCGAACTCGGCTTCGTGGACGCGATGGTGCCCACGGGAGGCCACCTGGTGGCGTCGGTGCGCGCGCTCCAGGCGGAGGGCTCGGTGGTGCTCCTGGTGTCGGGCAACCGCCGGGCGCTCGGGGCCTCCGACTGCGGCATCGGCGTCCACCGCGAGGGCGAGCCGCCGGCCTGGGGAGCCCATCTGCTGGTCGGCACCGACCTGGACGCGGTCGGGCTGATCCTCACCGGCGTCGGAGTGGCCCGCCAGGTCGACCGCGACAGCGCGGTGCTCGCCGCGAGCGGCAGCGGCATCGGCGCGGTCGCGGCCATGCGGGCACCCTCCGGGGAGGCCTGCTCGCGCGGGCAGACGGCCTGCAACACGGCCGGCGGTATCGCCTTCTGCTTGGGAATGTGGCGCGCCCACCAGCTGTGCTCCCGTCCTCTCACCCCCTCCGTGGAGACCGTCCCCTGGCATCTGATGCCGCCCGCGCGCGTACTCGAACGACTTCGCACGAGCGGCGACGGGCTCCTGGCGCAGGAGGCCGTGGCCCGGGCCAAGACAGCCCCGGAGACGGGCACGTCACCGCGCACGACCCTGCCCTCGGCGTTCGTGGAGGAGCTGGCCAACCCGCTGACACCGGTTCTCGCCGGAGGCGCGGCCCTGGCCGCCGCCGTGGGATCCAAGGCGGACGCCGCGCTCGTCGCCTGCATCACCGCGACCTCCGCCCTGGTCGGAGGCGTCCAGCGCGTACGGACCGAGCGCGCCCTCGCCGCACTGACCGCCCGCTCCGCTGTCGGGGCCCGGGTACGGCGAGGGGGCGCCGACCAGCTGGTCACCGCGGAAGAACTGGTGCCGGGCGACATCATCCTGCTCCGCCCCGAGGACGTCGTACCCGCCGACTGCCGACTGCTGGAAGCCGAAGGCCTGGAGGTGGACGAGTCGTCACTGACCGGCGAGTCGCTGCCCGTGGCGAAGGACCCCGCACCGGTGGTCGCCTCGCAGCTCACCGAGCGCCGCTCCATGCTCTACGAAGGGACCACGGTCTCCGCCGGACAAGCCCTCGCCGTCGTCGTGGCGACCGGGACGGCCACCGAGGTCGGGCGCACCATGGCCACCGCGCGGGAGGCGGCACCCGTCACCGGAGTCGAGGAACGCCTGTCGGCGCTGACCAAGGCCAGTCTCCCGGTGGCGACGGCCTCCGCGGCGGCCGTGGCCGGGGCGGGGCTGCTGCACGGCCGTCCGCTCGCCCAGAGCCTGGCCTCGGCGGTCAACCTGGCCGTCGCCTCGGTCCCCGAGGGACTGCCGTTCCTCGTCAACGCGGCCCAACTGGCCTCCGCACGGCGGCTGGCCGAGCACGGGGCGCTGGTACGCAACCCGCGCACCATCGAGGCGCTGGGCCGGGCAGATGTGCTGTGCTTCGACAAGACCGGCACCCTCACGGAGGGCAATCTCCAGCTCGCCTCCGTCAGCGACGGCGCCGGCACGCTCCCGATGGGCAGGCTCGGCGCAGGGCACAAGGAGGTTCTGGCCGGGGCCCTGCGCGCCACACCCGCCGCCCGCCAGTCCGAGCCGATGGCCCACCAGACCGACCGCGCGGTGGACGCGGGCGCGCGCAGGGCACGCGTCTCGGTCGGCCGGGGCGCTCCCCGCTGGCGGCGCATCGACATGCTGCCCTTCGACCCCTCCCGTGCCTACCACGCCACCACGGGCCGCACCGGGAACACCACCCTGCTCAGCGTCAAGGGCGCCCCGGAGACCGTACTCGCCCGCTGCCGGCGCAGGCGCCTGAACGGCACCGAGAGCGCACTCGACGCCGCGGGCCGCAACGCGCTCACCAAGGTCACCGAGAAGCTGGCCGGCGCGGGGCGGCGTGTCCTCGCGGTGGCCGAGCGGGTCATGGGGCCGGGCGAGGAACTGACCGACGACACGGTTCGGGACCTGGTCTTCGTCGGCTTCGTCGTACTCGCCGACCCCGTACGTCCCGGGGCGGCACCCGCCACCGCGCGGCTGCGCGCCGCCGGAGTGCACACCGTCCTGCTGACCGGGGACCACGCCGCCACCGCCGAGGCCATCGCGGCCTCCGTCACCGGCGAGCGGGACCACACGGTGGTCACCGGGCCCGATCTGGACGAGCTCGACGACGTCTCACTCGACGGGCTGCTGCCGAAGGTGGATGTGATCGCCCGGTGCACCCCGCGCCACAAGGTCCGTATCGTCCAGGCATTCCAGCGTCTGGGCCGGGTGGTGGCGATGACCGGGGACGGCGCCAACGACGCTCCCGCCATCCGCCTCGCCGACGTCGGTATCGCCCTCGGGCGACGGGGCACCCCCGCCGCCACCGCCGCGGCCGATGTCGTCATCGGTGACGACCGTCTGGAGACGATCGTCACCGCCCTGACCGAGGGCCGGGCGATGTGGACCTCCGTCAGGACGGCGCTCGCCATCCTGATCGGCGGCAATCTCGGCGAGGTCACCTTCAGCGTGCTGGCCTCGGCGCTGGCGGGCAGTTCTCCGCTGAGCGCCCGTCAGATCATGCTGGTCAACCTGCTCACCGACCTGGCCCCGGCCCTGTCGATCGCCGTACGCACCCCGGCCGAGAGCACCGGGGAACAGCTCCTCGAAGAGGGCCCTCAGCACTCGCTGGGCACCGCCCTGACGCAGGAGATGCTGCAACGCGGGCTGACCACCGCCCTCGGCGCGGGGCTGGCCTGGACGGCCGCCCGCTTCACGGGCACCCAGCGCAGGGCCGCCACGGTGGCGCTGGTCGCGGTGGTCGGCACCCAGCTCGCGCAGACGCTGATCAGCGGTGGCGCGGACCGGCAGGTGCTGGCCGCCACCATCGGTTCGGCCGCTTTGCTCACGGGAATCATCCAGACTCCCGGAGTCAGTCAGTTCTTCGGGTCCACTCCGCTGGGGCCCCTAGCCTGGGGCACCGCACTGGCGGCCATCGCCACCGCCATGCTGCTGCACCCGGCGCTCAGGCCGCTCGCGAGCCGCCTGGCCGGCGCGGACTGGCTGCCCACCGCCGACGAGGACGACGGTGAGCCCGGCGAGGACGGGGAGCACGCGCCGCTGTCATCGGCCGCCGCAGCACTCGCCGCGATCCCGGTCGGCTGGCTGAACGGGGCGCTCACGCGTCTCGGTCTGTTCGTGCCCGGGCTCGGGCTGCCGAATCACCCGTGAGGGGAACGCGTGGCGGGAAGCCGCAATGGGAACCGTGGCGGGAAGCCGCAACGGGAACCCTGCCGGAAACCCGCTGAGGGAACACGCGGCGGGCGGACCGGCCGTCGGCCCCGCGTCACAGCCAGCCATTGCGCTTGAAACCCCGGTAGATGACGAAGCAGGCGGCGGCGATGACGGCGAGGGCGAGCGGATAGCCGTAGCGCCAGTGCAGCTCCGGCATGTGGTCGAAGTTCATGCCGTACACACCGCACACCATCGTGGGTACGGCCACGATCGCCGCCCACGCGGTGATCTTGCGGGCATCCTCGTTCTGCGCCACGGCCACCTGCGCGAGGTGGGCCTGCAGAATGGAGTCCAGCAGCGAGTCGAACGCGGTGACCTGTTCGGTGACCCGGCTGAGGTGGTCGGCGACGTCCCGGAAGTACGCCTGGATCTCCCGGTCGACGAAGCGCATCGGCTCGGTGGCGAGCCGCGACAGCGGGCGGGCGAGGGGCACCACGGCCCGCTTGAGTTCGAGCAGCTCCCGCTTGAGCTGGTAGATACGGCCGGCGTCGGCGCTCCCCGGACTCTGCGGGGAGAACACCTCGGTCTCGACCTGGTCGATGTCGTCCTGGACGGCGTCGGCGACGGTCACATAGTCGTCGACGACGTGGTCGGCGATGGCGTGCAGCACCGCGGACGGTCCCTTGGCCAGCTGGCCGGGGTCGGACTCCAGGCCCTCGCGCAGCGGGCCGAGTGAACCGTGGCGGCCGTGGCGGACCGTGACCACGAAGTCGGGGCCGGCGAAGACCATGATCTCGCCGGTGTTGACCACCTCGCTGGTGGCGGTGAGCTCGGAGTGCTCGACGTACGTGACCGTCTTGAAGACGGCGAACAGGACCTCCCCGTACTGCTCGACCTTGGGGCGCTGGTGGGCGTGCACCGCGTCCTCGACCGCCAGCGGATGCAGACCGAACAGCTTGGCGACCCCCGCGAACTCGTCGTCGGTCGGTTCGTGCAGGCCCAGCCACACGAACCCGTTCCTCCTGCGAACCTGGCGGACGGCCTCCTCGACGGAGCCGACGGCGGGCTGGCGGACACCGTCGCGGTAGACGACGCAGTTGACGACCGTGGAGCCGAGTGGGGAACGGGCGGGGTGACTGAGGTCCACGCGGTGGCCGCGCCGCGTCAGCCGGGCGACTTTGCGCAGATTGCCGACCATCGACATGCGTGACTCTCCTTCGCCGGACAGCAGGACCCGGGCAGTGTCCCAGGTGGGGGTAAGACGGGCATCAGCGCCCGTGGCCTGCGGGAGCGCCGCCGTTCACTCCCCGGCCCCGCGGCGCGGGCGGCGGGCCGGGCCGACCGTGTACAGATCGAGGACGGCGGGCGGTCCCGCGAGGCCCGGGCCGCCGTCCCTGACCCATGCGGTGATGTCGTCACAGGCGTCGGGGTCGTTGACCAGGCCGAGCCAGACCGGGCGTCCACCGGCCCGCCGCCCGGTCGCGGAGGGCTGGATGACGATCACATTCGCCTGTTCGCAGATGTCCAGGCACTCGGAGGCCCGCACCCGTGCCACATCCGACAACGACGCACGCAGACCGCCGAGTTGACCGGCATGGTCAACGCCCGGGATCTTCGGTGTGCCGCAGCAGCAGCCCCTGCACACGGTGACGGTGCACCGGTCCGACGGCAACAGCGTGTCCGTGGCGCGCACATGACGCGTGGTCGGGGTGGAAGGCAAAGACAAGAGGGACCCTTCGCCAGAGCAGGAAGTACCGGTCCGGCCACGATACAGACGCCTGCGAGGCGTCATGGATCACCGGGGCGCCTCTTCCTCCTTCACACCTTCGGGGGAGTTTTCGGAGGAGTTCCAGCGAGCGCTGTCATATGCCGAAAAAGGATGACATGGGTATCGCTCACTCACTGCGCGGCCGCCTGGTGCGGGGGCGTGCCGTGCACACCCGGTTCCGTTTCGAGGGCTGGATCGCGGGGATCGGCACGTCGTCGGGCACCCGGGTCGTGGTGGGGCGCTGGGCGCGCTCGCCGTTCGGGCCGTTCAGCGACGTGATGCTCGAACGCCGGGACGGCCACCGTGTTCTTCTGGCGCCATCCGGGCGGACGGCGGACTTCATCGCCGGTACCTACGCCTTCGACGAAGTACGTGTGATGCCGGTCACGGTGAGGGTCACCGGAAGGGACTGGACGGTGGTGACCCCGTCACTCGGCCTGTGGCTCACCACCGGCCGCAGGGGCCCGGTGGGACTCCTCCTCAGGGCCGTGCCGGGGCCGCTCGCCGCTCACCCCGCCTGGGCCGCGCTGGTGGACCGCCCGGCCCGGATGCTGCTGGGGGCGGGGACCCATGGGAGTGCCGGGGCCGGCCGGTACGAGTGGTACGGGGCCAGGGATCTGCACCCCGTGACCTCCTGCGGCGCCGTCTACGAGGGCGAGAACCTCGGCCGGCTCGCACCGGTCGAACCTCCCGTCAGGTTCGGGTTCGGCTCCACTCCACGGACGCCCTGCGTGGTGTGCGTCACGACCACGGTCTCCCTCGGCGCCGGACCCCGGGGCGATGTCCGCCCCTGACGGCGGCTACCGTTCCGCTGTGCAATCGATCCGGCTCGCCCCATGTGAGCTGAAGGAGGACGATCTGGATGGTTGGTCACCCGGTGAGCGTTCTGTCGGCTGGGCAGCCTGCTGAACCGACCACGGGGCGTCTGCTGTCGTCCTGGCAATGGGACGTGCCCGCACTGCTGTTGGTGCTCGTCCTCGCCGCGCTCTACGGCTGGGGTGTCGTACGGCTGCGCAGGCGCGGCGCCTCCTGGCCGCTCGCCCGTCTCGCCGCCTTCGTGCTCCTCGGACTGGGTGCGCTGACCGTGGCCACGATGTCCGCGCTGGCCGTGTACGACCATGTGCTGTTCTGGCCGGCCGCCGTGCAGAACATCCTGCTCGACCTGGTCGCACCCCTGGGCCTGGCCCTCGGGGACCCCCTGCGGCTCGCCGTGGAGGCGCTGCCGGAGGCCTCCGCGCAGAAGGGGCGGCGCGCAATGACCGGCAAAGTGGTGCGAATTCTGACATTTCCGCTCGTCAGTACGGCCCTGGTCCTCGCCACCGAGCTGACCGTGTACTTCACGCCGTACTTCGCCACCGCCTTGCGCGTGGGCTGGCTGCACGAGTTGATGTATCTGCACCTGCTGACGGCCGGATGCCTGTTCGTCGTGCCGATGCTCACGCACGAACAGACGCTGCCCTCCTGGTGCACCCACCCGGTACGGGCGGCTCTCGTCTTCGTGGACGGCATCGTCGACGCGGTCCCGGGCGTCGTGGTGATGACGCACGGCACGCTGATCGCGGGCGCCTGGTATCTGCACCACGCGCCGTCCTGGGCGCCGGACGTCCAGCACGACCAGCAGATCGGCGGCGGTGCGATGCTCAGCATCGCCGAACTGGTCGCGCTGCCCTTCCTCCTGGCGATCCTGGTGCAATGGGCGCGCGCCGAACGCGCTCAGGCGGCCGTCCTCGACCGCCGGCTCGACAGGGAACTCGCTCCCGCCGCCGTGCCGGCCATGGAGGGCGGCCGGACCGAGTCTCCCGAACTCGTCCGTCCCTGGTGGGAGACCGAACAGAACGAGGTCGCCGCCAGGATCCGCCGCCAGCGCGAAGACGACTGACGCCGTCCTGGGCCCACGGCCAGGGCCGACCGCCGTCGCCCTGGCCGTGAGCGGCGGTCCGCCTACGCGTTCTTGGGCGCCGCCTGCTGCACCACGTCGAAGGACCACAGGGTCGAACCGCTCGCCGCCGGACGCGGACGCTCGCCGCCCTCCGCGTCACCGCCCTGGTGCGCCGCCTTCATGGGCCCTTCCAGCCAGGCCTGGAACGATGCCTCGTCGCGCCAGCGCGTGTAGACCAGATAGTCGTCGGTGCCCTCGACGGGCCGGAGGAGCTCGAACCACTCGAACCCGTCCGAGTTCTCCACGGCGTGGGCACGGGAGGCGAAGCGCTTCTCCAGCGTCTCCCGCTGTTCGGCGGAGACCTTCAGTACGTTGATCTTGACTACGCTCATGGCCTCATCCTGCCGCACCGGGCCGTCACCGGGCCCACGGCGCCGCGTTCGCGACCCGCTGTGGCGTGCAGTCGCCCTTTGGCATGCGCACGCAATGTGAGGCGTCCGGTGGTGATCTGAATCACTGTCTAACCGTTGGCTGTCACAGGCTCTTCTCATATTTGCGTGCTGAATAGGGACATTCGCGTGCCCGGGCTGACCTAGGTAAAAAGAATAGTCAAATCTCGGCCGACGGTCTTCTGTAGTCCGGTCTCGATTCCTACTGTGAGCGGCCGTTGGGCGTTAATTCCCTGTTCAGATAATGAGAGGCCCCTTGACATGGTGAAAGTTGACCATGCAGCCCCTGACGTCACCCGAGGGCAGAGCAGTCTGCGGCGTGACGTCGGTCTGATCGGACTGATGTGGGCCTCCGTGGGTTCCATCATCGGGTCGGGTTGGCTCTTCGGTGCGAAGAACGCCGTCATCGCCGCCGGTCCGGCTGCGATCATCTCCTGGGGCATCGGCGCAGTCGCGATCGTCCTGCTCGCGCTGGTGCACGCCGAACTCGGTGGCATGTTCCCGGTGGCGGGCGGCACGGCCCGATACCCGCACTACGCCTTCGGTGGCCTGGCCGGCATGTCCTTCGGCTGGTTCGCCTGGCTGCAGGCGGCGACCGTGGCCCCGATCGAGGTCGAGGCCATGATCGGCTACCTCGGTCACTGGAAGTTCGGACAGGGCCTCCAGCACGCCTCCGACGGCACCCTGACCGCCAGCGGCTTCGTGTTCGCCATCGTGCTGATGGCCGTCTTCGTCGCTGTCAACTTCCTTGGTGTGAAGGTACTCGCGCACACCAACAGCGCGGCCACCTGGTGGAAGATCGCCGTCCCGCTGGTCGCGATCTTCGTCATCGCGGTGGGCAACTTCCACCCGCACAACTTCACCTCCGAGGGCTTCGCCCCCTACGGCATCAAGGGCGTCCTGAGCGCGATCAGCGGCAGCGGCATCATCTTCGCGCTGCTGGGCTTCGAGCAGGCGATCCAGCTTGCGGGCGAGAGCCGCAACCCCAAGCGCGACCTGCCGCGCGCGACCCTCGGCTCGGTCGCGATCGGCGCGGTCATCTACGTCGCGCTCCAGGTCGTGTTCATCGCCGCGCTGCCGCACGCCTCCTTCGCGCACGGCTGGGCGAACCTCGCCTTCAAGGGAATCGAAGGTCCGTGGGCGGGCCTGGCCACTCTGGTGGGCCTCAGCTGGCTGGCCTGGGTGCTGTACGTCGACGCCGTGATCTCCCCCGGAGGCACCGGCCTGATCTACACCACCGCCACCTCGCGCGTCTCCTTCGGCCTGTCGAAGAACGGCTACGCGCCGAAGCTGTTCGAGAAGACCGACAAGCGCGGTGTGCCGTGGTTCGGTCTGGCCATGTCCTTCGTGGTCGGCGTGATCTGCTTCCTGCCCTTCCCGAGCTGGCAGAAGCTGGTCGGCTTCATCACCTCGGCGAGCGTCCTGATGTACGCGGGCGCGCCGCTGGCGTACGGCGTCTTCGCCAAGCGTCTGCCCAGCTTCGAGCGCCCCTACCGCCTCCCCGGCGGCAAGCTGATCTCCCCGCTCTCCTTCGTGGTGGCCAACCTCATCATCTACTGGTCCACCTGGGACACCCTGTGGCGGCTGGGCGTGGCGATCATCATCGGCTACGTGCTGCTCGGCGGGTACGCCGTCTACGCCAACAGCAAGGGCCTGCCCGACGCGCCCCGCATGGACTTCAAGGCCGCCCAGTGGCTGCCGGTCTACCTGCTGGGCATGGGCCTCATCTCGTGGCAGGGCGGCTTCGGCGGCCAGGGTCACCTGGGGCTGTGGTGGGACATGCTGGTCATCGCCGGCTTCTCCCTGGCCATCTACTACTGGGCCAACGCCGTCGCCCTGCGCCCCGAGGCGATCGAGCGCAGCATCGACGAGGTCGTGGTGGTCGACACCCCGGCTCACTGAGCCACCCCGTCCGGACGTGTCCCGTCAGCCTCGGCTGACGGGACACATCCCGTTCTGGGAGGCATACAGCGGAGCGGTGGCGTCCGGACTCTTGTCGGGCGACCCCCGAGCCTGATTGGGTACCGCGACGAGCCCGGCAGGGATGACGACAGGAGCGAGGCCGACGTGGAAGCGCAGATGCGGCAGGACACCGGGGCCACCCTGCCCGACGGACTCGGCCCGGCGATACGAGGGACCGCCGCCGACATCGCCGCGCTGCTGCGCGGAGCGACCGACACGGGGGCGCCCGTACCCGATTCCGAGTGGACCATCGGAGAGGCGGCGGCCCATCTCGCGCAGGCGAACGAGCTGATGGCCGACCTCGCCGCGGGCCGCGAACGTCCCTACGGCGACGGCACACCCCAGAGCCTGGCCGCCGCCAACGCGAGTGCGCTCGCCGCGTTCGCCGAGCGGAGCGCACAGCCGCTCGCCGACATGATCGTGGAGCAGGCGGACGCCTTTCTGGACGCGTTGGCCCGGTCCGCCGCGGAGGGCACCGCCGAGCCGACGCTCGTGACCCCGCTCGGTCCCATGAACAGGGCGATCCTCGCCTCCTACCTTCTGACGCACATGCTGGGCCACGGGTACGACCTCGCACGCGCGTTGGGCCGACCGCACATGATCGACCGCGAGCGGGTCGAGCTGTGCCTGCCGTTCCTGCGGGCGGCCATGCCGCGCGTCGCGGACGCCACCGCCATTGCAGGGTTCACCGCCCGCTACAGACTGAGCGTGCGGGGCGGCCCGGCCTTCGGCGTCATCATTGCCGACGGCGCCGTCGAGGTGACGCCCGAGCCGCCGCACCGCCCCGACTGCACCCTCCTCACCGAGCCCGTCACCTTTCTGCTGATCGCCCTGGGCCGGTGCAACCCCTGGCGGGCCATCGCCGTGGGGCGGGTGCTCGCCTGGGGGCGCAAGCCGTGGCTGGCGGCGCGCTTTCCAGGGTTGTTCACCGCTCCCTGATCCACCGCCGGCCGATTGTTTCAGGGCAGACGGCGGGCTCCTGGCCCCGGCCGGGCCGTGACATCCGCTGGAGAGAGGGCCTTGTGCTCCGCGGAGCACTCGACCACGACACGCACCGGGGCCCCGCACTCGGAGTGGCGCAGATCCAGGATGGCGCCCTCGGGGCCGGGTGCGTACGTCTCGCCCCACTGGCGCAGCGCGACGACGACGGGCCACAGGTCCCAGCCCTTGCGCGTCAGGTGGTACTCGTTGCGCGAGCGGCTGCCCGGTTCACGGTAGGGGACGGTCTTCAGGATCCCGGCCGAGGTCAGCTTGCGCAGCCGGTCGCTGAGAACCGCCTCCGACAGGCCGATATGACGGCGGAAGTCGTCGAAACGCCGGACCCCGTTGACGGCGTCGCGCAGGATCAGCAGCACCCATTTCTCGCCGACCAGATCGAGGGTGCGCTGTACGGAGCAGTTCTCCGTGCTCATCTCAAGCCACTCCATGGCTCCATGGTAGCCAACCTGGCTTCGATATTGACAGTCAGCGAAAGGCGCGGCTAGCTTCGTCTGTAGAAGTCAGATGGAGAGGTGGCGCGGCATGGGACGGATCCGTACATACCAGTGGGAGGACCCCGCGGTCACGGCAGAGGTGGCCGGGCGCGTCTCCGGCATGGAGCTGCTGCGAGAGATGCGGGCGGGCCGGATCCCGGGGCCGCCGATCCTCGCCACCCTGGACTTCACCCTCGACGAGGTCGAGTCCGGCCGGGTCGTCTTCTCCCTGACTCCGGGCGAGGAGCACTACAACCCGATCGGCAGCGTGCACGGCGGGGTCTACGCGACGCTGCTCGACTCGGCGGCCGGCTGCGCCGTCCACTCCACCCTGCCCGTGGGCATGGCGTACACATCGCTCGACCTGAACGTGAAGTTCCTCAGGCGCATCACGGTGGACACCGGCAGGGTGCGCGCCATCGGTACGGTCGTGAACGCCGGTCGCCGTACGGCCCTCGCCGAGGCCAAGCTGGTCGACGAGGCGGACCGCCTTCTGGCTCACGCCACCAGCAGCTGCATGCTCTTTCCCGTGCCCCCCGCTCAAGGCTGACACCGATTGCCGCACCGCCCGTCATCGCGGCGGGGGCGGGGAGCACTCGGTTCCCTCAAGATCGGCACTGAGTGCCAGGTGCCCCTGGCGAGTGCTACGTTCCCGTCCATGAGCCCGAGCAGCGCGGCCCGCCGCGACGACAAGGCCGACGCGCCCGCCGCGAAGCCGCCCATGCGGGACGCCCTGGTGGCGGCCGCGTTCCAGCTCTTCCTCGAGCGGGGCTTCGAGCAGACCACCGTGGACGACATCGTGGCGCTCGCCGGAGTGGGGCGGCGGTCGTTCTTCCGCTACTTCCCCTCCAAGGAGGACGTGGTCTTCCCCGACCACGAGCGGTGCCTCGCCGACCTGACGGACTTTCTCTCGGCGACCGCCGACGAGGGCGAGCCGGTCGAGCCGGTCGGGCGTGTCTGCGACGCGGCCCGCCTCGTGTTCGATATGTACGCGGAGAACCCGACCTTCTCCGTGCAGCGCTACCAGCTGACGAAGCAGGTCCCCGGGTTGCGCGCGTACGAACTGTCGGTGGTCTGGCGCTACGAACGCGCCCTTGCCGGGTATCTGCGGGAGCGCTTCGCGGGACGGCGTGACGGAACCCTCCAGGCGGACGTGATCGCGGCCGCCGTGGTCGCGGCGCACAACAACGCGCTGCGCTCCTGGCTGCGTTCGAACGGCCGGGGCGATGCGGCGGCGACGGTGGATCACGCACTCCGCCATGTGCGGTCCGCCTTCGGCGGGCCGGCCGTGGATGCCCCGGCGGCGTACGCATCCGGATCGGTGGCGGAGGACGGGGACGTGGTGGTCGTCGTCACCCGCCGCGGGGCGCCGCTGTGGAGGGTCGTCCAGGAACTCGAGTCCACGCTCGGCGGCCCCGGCTGAACCCCCTTGTCTCCTTCCAAGGACAAGGAAGGGTACGGAGTGCCTTTACACGTGGCACTGAGTGCCATACGCTGGCGCTGTGCACGGTGGCACGGTGAACCGCGCACGTCGGATTCCGGCTGAGCGCAGGGAGTTGACCAGCGTGTACGACCACTCGGCAAGCACCTCATACCCGGCAGCCGACTCCGTCACGGGTCTGCTGGAACCCGAGGCCCAGGATACGGATGCCCTGTACTTCCAGCGCTGCACCTGGTGCGGCACGGCCGTCTACCAGCGGCTCCTGTGTCCGGTGTGCCGGGGGAGCGAACTGCGCCCGGAGCGCAGCGAGGGCACGGGCACGGTGCGTCATGCCACGGTGGTGCACCGTCAGACACCCGTCGCCCGCAATGTGTCGCTGGTCGAGATGGCCGAGGGATTCGTGGTGCGAGGCCGTGTGACGGGATCCCCCGTCGCCATACACAGCGGGGACCGGGTCCGGCTGTCCGTCGCCGAGGACCCCGTCCGGGGAGAGCCCGTCTTCCAGCTGGTCGACGAGCCGTCGCACCGGCTGTGGAGCTGACGGGACGTCAGCCGCTGTCCGGGCGACGCGTCTGACGCGTCCAACCCGTACAACGCCCATCGGCGGGAACGTCCGCTCGGAATCCCCGGAGCCCGGCGGATTATTGGCGAATCCTTGCCGCTCTCTTTCCGGCCAGGGAGCGTGTCCCGTCTACGGTTCTCGTGCGGGCGGCGACGGCCCGCGACGACTTACTGACCTGCGGGAGAGCGGATGGGACCGGGTCGCCGGGCGGTGCTGGCTGCGATGGCCGGCGGCGTACTCACGGGGTGCGCGGGTCCGGGCAGTGACACATCACGCCCCGGCGCCTCGCCCGCATCCCGCAGGACCGTCGCGGGAGCACCGGCTCCCGCCGCCTCCCGCAAAGCTCCGGCCACGCCGCCCGGGGTCACACGTGCAGCGGTCGTCGCCCGCTTCGGCCGGGACGTGCCCCGCACATGGGGATTCGACGGGCCCGGAGTGGTGCACGCGCTGCCGACCGGGAAACGTGAGATCGCGCTGACCTTCGACGCCTGTGGCGGCCCGGGCGGCAGCGGCTACGACCAGGCGCTGATCGAGTTTCTGCGGCGTCGCGGGATACCGGCGACCCTCTTCATCAACTCCCGCTGGATCGACGCCAATCCCGCGCTCTTCCAACGGCTCGCCGCCGAGCCGCTGTTCGAGATCGCCAACCACGGCACCAGACACCGTCCGCTGTCGGTCACCGGACGCTCCGCCTACGGCATACCCGGCACGCGCAGTGCCGGCGAGGTGTACGACGAGATCGCGGGCAACCGGGCCAAGCTCACGCGGCTGCTGGGCGCCCCGCCGCGCTACTTCCGCTCCGGCACCGCGTTCTGCGACGACATCGCGGCCCGGATCGTCACGGACCTGGGTGAGCGCTTCGTCAGCTTCTCGGTCAACGGCGACGGCGGCGCCACCTTCACCCACGCGCAGGTCGCCGCCACCGTCGCCTCCGCCCCCGGCGGCTCCGTCGTGCTGTGCCATATGAACCACCCCGAGGGCGGTACCGCCAGGGGAATAGCCGCCGCCGTCCCCCGCCTGCTGGCCACCGGCCACCGCTTCGTACGCCTCTCCGACGGACTGCGCTGACGGGAGCGGCGATCCGCCCTCGCCACGGATGTGTTCATGCCGCCGGTTGCGGCCGGACGGGCAGGCGGGGCAGGGTTCGGCCTTATGGCCACCTTGCTCATCGTGCATCACACGCCGTCGCCCAACTGCCAGGCACTGTTCGAAGCCGTCGTCTCCGGCGCGACGGCGCCCGAGATCGAAGGGGTGCGGGTGGTGCGACGGGCCGCGCTGTCGGCCACCGTGTCCGATGTGCTGGCCGCCGACGGGTATCTGCTGGGTACCCCGGCCAACCTCGGCTATATGTCAGGCGCCCTCAAGCACTTCTTCGACCAGGTCTACTACCCCTGTCTGGACGAGACGGCCGGCAGGCCCTTCGGTTACTGGGTACATGGCGGAAACGATGTGACGGGGGCGGTACGGGGGATCGACGCGATCACAACGGGTCTGGGCTGGCGGCGGGCTGCCGAGGCGGTGACAGTGACCGGCGAGCCGGGCAAGGCGGACACGGAGGCGTGCTGGGAGCTGGGGGCCACGGTCGCCGCGGGACTGATGGGCTGACTCGCGGCGGAGACTTGGCTCTGAGCCCTTGGCTCACGTCGCGCCATCCAGGCGGTCCATCGGCGTACGAAGACAAGCCGGACCCAGCGCGGCGAACACCGCCACACCGGCCGCGAGCGCCAGAGCGCAGGGAAGCGACCGGGCCGCGATCGGTCCGGCGACCGCCGCTCCCAGGGAGAATCCAGTGATTTTCAGGCTGCCACCGGTCGTGAAGACCCGGCCGCGCAGGTGCTCAGGGGCCTCCCGGTGGCGGACCGCGAACAAGGCGGCGAGCTGAGGTCCTTCGCCGACACCGGCCATGAGTACGGCCGCGATGACCACGACCGGTTGCCCCGACGCGGCCAGGGCGTACGCGGCGGCCTGGACGAGCGCGCCGGAACGGATGACGGTGTCAGGGGCGACAGAATGCGGAAACCGGGCCAGCGCGGCATTCGCCGCCAGGGCGCACACCGCAGCGCCGGAGAGCAGTACGGCGCCGCGGCCGGCTCCTCCCAGTACGCGCTCGCCCAGGACCGCGACGCAGGCCGTCAGCATGCCCTGAGCGGCGCACGAGACGACCGAGGCGAGAGTCGCCCTGGCCAATGGCGGATTCCTGATGATGGCCCGGATTCCGGCGGCGAGATCGCTGATCACCGAGGCTGACCTGGCGTCAGGTGCGTGGCCGTCGCGGGCCGGCAGCAGGCAAGCGGCGGGCAGCGCCACTGCGATGAGCACGACGGATACCAGCACGGCCGCGGGGGCTCCCAGCGCCTGAGCGATACCGCCGGCCAGCGCCGGACCGGCCAGACTCGCCGCGCTGAACGTCATGGCGTCGAGCGCGTTGGCCCGCGCCAGGCGGTCACCCGGCACAACACGGGGCAGTTGTGCCGTCCAGCCGCCCGACAGGGCCGGGCCCGCCAGCCCCGTCACCACGGCGATCGACAGAGTGACGGCGAACGGGAAACGGCCGAGCCCCACGAGGACCAGCCCCAGCCCCGCCGCGTACAGGACGAGGGCTCCGGCCAGGAGGCGGCCCGGCCGTCCCGCCCGGTCGAGGAACACCCCGAGCACCGGCCCTCCCACCGCGGCGGAGACCGTGATGGCCGCGAGCAGCGACGACGCCTCGGTGATCGATCTCGCCGGCGCGAAACCCGCCAGCATCAGCGCCGGTCCTGACATCTCGTCGCCGACTCGAGCCGCCACGGCTCCGGCGAGATAGGCGAAGAGCGAGTAACGCGGTTTCATCGCTGAGACGTTACGGAGGTAACGTAAAACTCAGCAACATGCGTTACATTCTGACCGTGCCCTCCACCACCGACGACTGGTCCACCCGGCACTCCGTGCTGACCATGGCCCGGCGAACCGCCGCCCTGATCAACGCGCTGGCCGACGACCACCCCGACCCGTCCGAAGTCGCCGACGTACTGCGTGCGTACGGCGAGGCGGAATCCGTCGCTCTCACCGCCTTCGACGTCACCGAGATGCGCGCGGCCGCCGCCCCGCTGCGCGAGGTCTTCGCCGCCGAGCACGTCGATGACGCCGCCGCGACCCTCAACCGCCTCCTGCGGGAACACACCGGGCCGATCCGCCTGTCCTCGCACGGCGGCGGCACGCCCTGGCATCCCCACCTCGACCACGACGACGACGCCCCCTGGGGCGCATGGCTCCTCGCCTCGTCCTGCATGGCCCTGACCGTTCTCCTCTGGGACCGTCAACGCCCGCCCGGCAGGATCTGCGCGTCACCCAGCTGCCGCAACGTCTTCATCACCCAGGGCAGTGGTCAGGAACGCCGCTACTGCTCGCGCCGTTGCGCGACCCGCGAACGGGTCGCGGCCCACCGGCGCTCCCGGTCCGGCGAGGTCGGGTAGTTCGCCCCTGCCCCACGAGGGCCGTGGGGCGGGGGAGCAGCCTGCGCCCTGAGACGCCGCGGGCGGCAGGGGAAGCCGTATGGGCAGACGGGGTGCGCTGCGTCGCGAGGTGAGAGTGGGCATGTGGGCACGTTCGCCAGCCCGCCGGCGGCGTTGACGATCATGCTGGCATGGCCGGTCATGACCGTGGTGGCGGCTGCGCACAGCCCCGACATCGTGGGACTCAGCCGCAAGCGCGCGTGGTTGTGGACGCCGGGATCGTCCTGGTTGCGGTCATGGTGGAACTGAGGGCTTCCGGGTCGTGGGCCGGGGCCCTATCGCTCCGGTTGCACCCCCGCTGTCCCGGTCGCAGGCTGCCCCCATGGACACCTCCCGGGAATCCAGCGTGCTGCCCATCCTGGTGACCGGTGCCGCGGGCAGGGTCGGTGGCGTCGGGCATTCCGTCGTCGGGGGCCTCCGTCGGCGGGGGCTGCCCGTCAGGGCTCTGGTGCACCGGGACGACGAGCGCGCACAGGCGCTGCGCTCGACCGGTGCCGAGGTCGTGGTGGGAGACCTGACGCGTGCGAGGGACGTCGCCGGGGCCCTCGCCGGCTGCGGGCGGATGTACTTCGGGATGGGCGTGTCGGCACAGTATCTGGAGGCCGCCGTGACGACCGCGGTGGCCGCGCGTGCCCACGGGGCCCTTGAAGCGGTCGTGAACATGTCTCAGCTGACCGTGTCCCAGATGGACATCATGAGCACGTCCGAGTCGGTGCAGCAGCGTCAGCAGTGGCTCGTTGAGCAGGTGTTCGACTGGTCGGGTCTGCCCGTGGTCCAGGTCAGACCGACCGTGTTCATGGAGAACCCGCTCTTCCACGTCGGATTCTCCTCGATCGCCGTGGACGGAACCATCAGGCTGCCCTTCGGCCAGGCCAAGACCTCCCCGGTGGCTGCCGATGACGTCGCAGCGGTGGTGGAGGAGATCCTCGCCGACCCGGACCCGCACATCGGCCGGACCTACGAGTTGACCGGCCCCCGCTCGGAGACCGTCGACGCCATGGCGGCAGAGATCTCCACCGCCCTGGGCCGACCGGTCACCTACACCGACGTTCCGCTGCCGGACTGGCTCGACAACGATCTCAGGCCCCTTGGCCTGCCGGACCATGTCTTCGAGCACATCGCGACCATGGCACGGCTCCACGCGGAGAACCGGTACGACCGCCAGGCGGACGGCGTGGAACAGGTCACGGGCCGTCCCCCTTCGGGGATCGCCGACTTCGTGCGCAAGGACGCCGGACTCTCCTCGCACTGAGCCGTTGCCACGGCGGACATCGCCCCGGAGCGGTCAGCCGAAGTCGGCCTCGATGATGTCGATGGAGACCATGACCTGATCCCGCAGCGGACAGAATTCGGTGTCGCGGCGGTAGGCCCGGCGCTTGGTGGGCAGCACGATCCCGTCAGCGACCATCGGCTCGTAGACGTACTGTGCGGCGGCGAATCCGCCCGCCACATCGACGTGGTAGTCATGCCGGCGAAGGAGCCCGTCGGGACCGAAGTAGAAGTCCTGGTACGGAGAGTGGCTCGCGATGTGGGGCGGAAACGCGGCGCGCAGTCCCCGCCACAGCTCCCCTCCCTCCTGCCACGGCCGGATCTCGGTGGTCGTGAAGCCCGGCATGGCGAGCAGGAACGGCGTGGTGAGGTAGGTCCACAGCGCGTATCCGTTGAAGTAGGCGCGGTCCAGCGGATCCCAGGGGGTCTCCAGAACGTGCCCGGCGAACGACGACCGGGGGTTCTTGCGTTCGGCCACGACCCGCCCGTCGAGCTTCTCGATCCTCACCCGGCCGGGCGTGAAGTCCGTCTTCTGGTCGGCTGCGCCGAAGGGGCGCACCGAGGCGTGTTCCTCGTGCAGTCGCACGGTCATCTCGCGTGGCACGGGGTCCTGCGGCAGACCCTTGATGGCGAAGAGGTCACCGCCGCTGACGATGGTGGCACGCACCTGGGCCAGTTCCTGCCAGCGCCGCAGCCCGCCATGGGCTTCGAGTACCTCGGTGAGCAACTCGTTCATTGTGGATTCCCTGCTCCCTTCTGCCCGGCCGGTGTGCGAGGCCGGGCCCATTCTGCCGGTCAGCGGCCCTGAAACCGCCGGTCAGCCGCCCTGGTGCCGCCGGTCAGCGGCCCTGGAATTCGATCGCGGGCCGGGGGAGTCCCGCCTTGAACGCGTTCACCGCCGACGCCAGACCTGCCTTGACGTCATCGGTTTCGAAGAGCGGCATGGCGATGTCGAACATGGCCTCGTCCGCCGCCGAGACCCCGCCCACGGCCCATGCGCGCAGAAGGGCCTTGTGCGTGGCGTAGGCGCGGGTGGGACCCTTGGCGGCCTTGCGGGCGAAGGCGGTCGCCTCGGCCACGAGGGCGTCGTCGGCGATGACCCGGTTCACCACGCCGGCCTCGGCCATGACATGGGCGGGCACCTGCTCGGAGGTGATCGCCCATTCGGAGGCGCGTGCCCGGCCCGCGCGTTCGGCGACGCGGTAGATCCCGCCGAGCAGTGTGACGATGCCCAGAGTCTGCTCAGGATGGCCGAATCGGGCCGTCTCGGCGGCGAAGATCACATCGGCGCGGAGCGCGAGTTCCAGACCGCCGCCGAAGCACAGCCCGTGAACGGCCGCGATCACCGGGACCGGCAGCCGCTCGAGCTGTTTGAAGACCTGCATGTACCGCTCGAAGAGGGCGCGCAGTTCCCGAATGTCGGCATCCGGCCAGTCGACGATGTCGCCGCCGAAACTGAAGTCCGGGCCCTCGGCACGCACCAGGACGGCACGGGCGCCGCCGTGTCCGATCGCTTCGAGGGCGTCGGCGAGTTCGGTGGCCATCCGCGCGTCGATACGGTTCTGCGGGGGGTTGGACAGGACCAGTGTGGCGAGGCCGTTATCGATGGAGTACGTCAGGTGGGACATGCTTCTTCCTCGGGGTGGTGCCGGGAACAGGGCCCGGCTTTGCCGGTTCGTCAGGCCAGGTGCTCGCGGAACCAGGCGATGGCGGCGCCGCTAGCCTGCTCGAACTGGGTGGTGTAAGGGTCGAAGTGGCCGCCCGGGATGAGCTGCAGCCGCTTCGGTTCGAGTGCACGTTCGTACGCGGTGAGCGCCAGGTCGGTCACGGTCACGGTGTCGCCGAGGGCGACCACCATCAGCAGCGGTGTGGGGGAGACCCGTGTGATCCACGTCCCCGGCTCGTACATACGGGACGCGCGGGTCGAGCGGACCGTGACCTTGTTGTCCCAGACACCCTCGGTACCGGGCTGGAGGTAGAAGTCGATGGCGTCCGGCGCCCGGTAGGCGGCCGGCACGGCCGGGTCGGCGCTGACGATCGTCTGGGTGCGCGGGGCCTCCCCCCTGAACTGTGCCCGTTCGTCGTGGGCGAAGGACTCCTCGAGCGTGGCCACCACATCCGGTGCGACACGGCGCAGCCCTTGCTCGTAGCCGCTGATGGTGGGCACCTGGGCGACCACGGCGCGCAGTCGGCGTTCCGTCGCGCCCAGCACGATCGCGTGGCCGCCCGCGTAGCTGGTACCCCACAGGCCGATACGGCCGGCGTCGACCTCGGGCCGGCTTTCCAGGTACGAGACGGCGCGGCGCCAGTCGGCGATCTGCCGCCAGGGGTCGACGTCCTGGCGCGGCTCGCCGTCGCTGGCCCCGAAGGTGCGGTGGTCGTGCACCAGCACGACGAACCCGGCCTCGGCGAAGGCGCACGCGAAGGGCTCCAGCCCATGCTCCTTGACCCCCGCATAGCCGTGGGCCATCGTGATCGCCGGGTGGGGCCCCTGACCGTCCGGCAGATAGAGCCGGCCGCGCAGCGTCACTCCGCCGTCGGCCGTGAATGCGGCATCCTGGCGCTCAGCCATGAAAGTGCTCCTTGCTGTGAACGGGCCTCAGCTCTGATAGAAATGGTCGGAATCGATCACATCGCGCAGTCGTTCGCGCAGTTCTGTGGAGAACCGGAGCGCGGCGCCAAGCGGTCGGTGATGAATGGCGATCCGGACGATCCGCCCGCCGCCGTCCTTCGTCAGGATCGTCACGCCTTCGAGCCGCATGCCGCCGAACGCCGTGGCCCGCCACTCCAGATAGGTGCGGTCCGAGTCCACGGTCTCGTGGGTGAAGGCGAGCGACTCGTAGACATTGCTCGCCGCGCCCATCACGCTCTTCACCCGGTCGCGGCCCGCGACCGGGCGGGCGAGCGCGCCGGCCTCAAGCACCACGTCCTCGGCCAACGCCTCCCCGAACGCCGTGGCCGACTTCTGCTCGAAGGCGCTGATCCAGCCCTGCGGGTGCGCAGTGCCTGGCGCCTTCCCGCCGGCGGAGGTGCGGAGCCCTGCCAGGAAGCGGTCGATACGGCCGCAGACCTCGCTCGGCTGCTCGACGTGGACCCAGTGTCCGGCCCCGGCAACCGACACCGGCCCCTGCGTCCGAGCCGAGCCGAACCGCGGCACGGCCCCTGCGCCGACCATGTCCTCGGTCACGAACCCGTCGCCCGCGCCGCGCACGATGAGCACGGGTCCCGTGAAGCGGCTCGGCCGCGCGCCGGCCGGGTGCCCGGTGTTCCAGCAGTCGGCGAAATCCCGTACGACCTCCGGACGTACGCGGACTCCGGTGTCCACGAGCCGGTCGAGGTCGGCCTCGGGCAGCGCGACGGACACCTGCTCCCGGATCGCGCGCTGGGCGTCGGGATCGCCGCCCAGGGAGCGGAACCGGCCGATCACCTCGTCGGGCAGGCGCGTGCCCGCCAGCGGCACCGGGGTCAGCAGTACCAGGCCCACCGCCCGCGGCGGGCGCCGTGCGGCGACCAGCTCGGCCACCGCCGCCCCCATGCTGTGCCCGACGAGGACGAAGGGCTTGTCCAGCGCATCGGCCACAGAGCCGACCTCGTCGGCGAACCGGTCGTAGTCGAACGGCCCGCTCGCCGCCGTACGGTCCTCGCGGCCGGCCAGGTCGAGCGTGACGCACTCGATGCCCGGCGTGCTGATTCCGGCGGTCACGGCTTCCCAGACGTACTGGTCGTCCAGGAAGCCGTGGACGAACACCACCGCCAGATCGCCGTCGCCCCGGCGGCGGAACCGCACACCGGCCGGCGCGACCCGCTCCGTCCTCATTCCCGCGCTCACCTGCCCGGACCCGAGGTCGTGGCACCCGAGGGGGACCATTCGCCGGTGTCGATGGGGGACCAGTGGTCCGGCCGCGCGTCCAGACGCCGCATACGGCGCCCGTGCCGGGCCGTGACCAGTTCCTTGTCCAGGGGGGTCGTGAAGACGTTGTCCACGAGGGTGTACTCGGCCGCGAGGCGGCCCACGGCGGGCAGTGCGGCGGTGTCGATCCGTCCGCGCTCCAGATACAGGTCGTCCCTGACGTGGAAGCGCACCACCCTGCCCCACACCACATGGTCGACGCCGTCGTCCCCGACCGGGATGATGCGGTCGACCACGCACTCGAAGGAGATCGGCGCCTCCCTGACCCGGGGCGCGCGCACCACCTCGGACGGTTCTTTCTGAAGGCCCAGTTCCTCGAATTCATCCACCTCCGGGCCGAAGGAGAACGCCGAACCGTGCATGGCCTCCGCCTGCGGCAGCGTCGCCAGGTTGGTGACGAACTCGCCGGTGTCCCGGATGTTGACGAAGGTGTCCTTCATGGTGACCCCGTCCTCCCGCGGCTGCAGAGTGATCGAAACCATGGGCGGCTTGCGCCCTACCGCGGTGAAGAAGGAGATGGGCGCGAGATTGGCGACGCCCTCGCGTGACACTGTGCTGACCCAGGCCACCGCGCGCGGAATGATGCTTCCGATCAGCAGTTTGTAGGCGTGTGCGGCGTCGAGCTCCGCGGCGTCAATGATCACCGGAGACCCTCCATCGGTTGAGTCACGGCATCGCCGTATCGCATCTCGATGAAATAAGCGTATGAGCTTTGCCTATGTCGAACAAGAGGTATGCCGATAAATTTCGCCGATCATGGCAAATCGGACATGGCGAAGGCGGCTGGACGCCGCATACGCGTCGGCCCCGGTGCCGCACCTGGGTGCGGCACCGGGGCCGAAGTGTGAGGGGCGAACCCGCGGAGTCCGGTCGGGCGGCCCTCGGAAGGTCAGCGCACGTTTCCGCGGCGGGCGTCCTGCCACAGGTCGACGCCGCCGTCGGTGGCGTACTTGTCGATCTCGGCGAGTTCCTCCGCGCTGAAGTCGAGGTTCTCCAGCGCGGCCACGTTCTGTTCCAGCTGCTCCGTACGTGAAGCGCCGATGACGAGCGAGGTGACGCGCTCGTCGCGCAGTGCCCACGCCAGGGCCATCTGGGCGAGGGTCTGTCCACGCCGCGCCGCGATGTCATTGAGGGCGCGCAGCCTGCGCAGCATGTCGTCCGAGAGCCACGCGGTGTCGAAGGACTTGCCCTGTGCGGCCCTCGAGCCCTCCGGGATGCCGTCGAGGTAGCGCCCGGTCAGCAGGCCCTGCGCCAGCGCCGTGAAGCCGATGACCCCGAAACCCTCGTCCTGGGCGGTGTCGAGCAGCCCGTCGGTCTCGATCCACCGGTTGAGCATGCTGTACGACGGCTGGTGGATCAGGAGCGGGGTGCCGAGCTCACGGAGGATGGCCACGGCCTCGCGGGTCCGTTCGGCGTCGTACGAGGAGATGCCGACATACAGGGCCTTGCCCTGGCGGACGGCGGTGTCCAGCGCGCCCATCGTCTCCTCCAGCGGCGTGGTCGCGTCGAGCCGGTGGGAGTAGAAGATGTCCACGTAGTCGAGCCCCATGCGGCTCAGCGACTGGTCGAGCGACGCGAGCAGGTACTTCCGGGAGCCGCCGCCCTGTCCGTAGGGGCCGGGCCACATGTCCCAGCCGGCCTTGGTGGAGATCACCAGTTCATCGCGGTACGGGGCCAGGTCCTGCTTCATCAGGCGCCCGAAGTTGATCTCCGCGGAGCCGTAGGGCGGCCCGTAGTTGTTCGCGAGGTCATGGTGGGTGATCCCGAGGTCGAAGGCCCGCAGGGCGATGTCGCGCTGGGTCTCGAACGGCTGGTCGTCTCCGAAGTTGTGCCAGTAACCCAGGGACAGCAGGGGAAGGTCGAGCCCCGAGCGTCCGGTGCGCCGGTAGCGCATGGTGCCGCTGTAGCGATCGGGGTCCGCGAGGTAGTTCATCGGATGGTCTCCGGTGGTGCAGTAAAGAGTGCCCGTCGGGATCGAGGGCACGGGCCCACCCTGCTCCTAAGTGATCCTGAAGTCCAACTGTTCCCTTTCATGGGATTCACCAGTGCCGTTTCTTAATCGCTCCCGCGTTGCCGTACGGGGGTGTTGAGCCGCTCTTCGCACCCTTCCGACGTGCTGTGATGAGCCTCACCGCAAACATGAGGGGCCCCTCGAGTACTCTGGCGGAGTCGAACGTGAGGGACCCCTCCGAATTGGTTCGGCCGCCCGGCGGAAGACGGGTACAACCGTCTTGCAACGCCGTTCACAGAGCGAGGCCACACGCCTACGAGGCGGAATCGTGGCACGTCACAGGGAGATGATTATGAACAGGTTCGTCAGGCGCGTTCCGGCCGCTGTCGCTTCCGCGCTGATCGTGGGCGGAGCCGTTCTCGGCGCCGGTGGTACGGCGTCGGCGGCGACGTCCGGACCTGTAGACCGGGCCTCGGTCGTCAGCCACGAGGACCACGGCGTCCGCAGTGGCAAGCCCGCCGCGTACCAGGAGGGACAGTTCCGCTGGGACGGTCACCGCCTCTACGTCTGGAACCACGGCTGGTGGAAGGACGTGACCCCGGTCCGGAACGGCAGCGTCGACCTCTGGATCGTGGACCAGCTGCTGACCGCCCAGCACTGACGGACCGTGAAAGCGTCGAGAGCCGTGGCGTACGAGCTGCCCGTACGGCTCGTCCTGTCACGTGAGCTGTCCATGCCGTTGTCCATGGAACTCCACTACGAGGCCGGGGACCCCTACGCCGTCCGCGCCGTCTTCGAGACTGGCGGCGGCACGGACGGCGCGGTGGTCGAGTGGTTCTTCAGCCGCGACACGCTGACCGAGGCCCTGCGGGGGCACGCGGGTCATGGAGACGTCCGCATGTGGTCGGGCGACGGACTCGGCAGGGATGTGCTCTACATCGCCCTCAGCCCGCCGGCGGGTTCGGTCCTGCTCGAACTCCCGGCGGACGGCGTGGAATCCTTCCTCGGCGAAACGCGGCTCATGGTGCCGCCCGGGTCCGAGCCGGAGCACTTGGACCTGGATGCGGAGCTGGCGCATCTGCTGGCGGGCTGAACCCCGGATGTCAGCTCCTGGCCGGAAGACGCCCGAGCTCTGGTACAACGCAGAACTCGGGCGGCCGTCCGGCTTCACCCGGAAGACGCTCGCCGCCGTCACTCAGGCCGGCCGTACCACGCTGTGGATGATCGACTCACCGCCGTAGTAGATCGACTCCTCGCGGACGTATGCGCCGGGCTTCGGAGCGTGGATCATCATGCCGTTGCCGATGTAGATGCCGACGTGGCTGATGTCGTCGTAGAAGAAGACGAGGTCACCCGGCTGCGCATTGGCCAGGGAAACCGTGGTGCCCACGTTGACCTGGTCGTACGTGGTCCGCGGCAGATTCACGCCCGCAGCCCTCCAGGCGGCCGAGGTGAGGCCGGAGCAGTCGTAGGAGCCGGGACCGGTGGCGCCCCAGACGTACGGCTTGCCGATCTGCGCGCGGGCGAAGGCGAGCGCCTTTGCGGCCTTGGCGGTGTACGAGGAGTCCGAGGACGAGCCGGTCGAGCCCGTCGAGCCCGTCGAACCGGTCGAACCCGTAGAGGTCGTCGAGCCGGAAGAACCGGACGAGCTCGAGGATCTCGCGGCGGCGGCTTTCTGCGCCGCCTCCGCGGCCGCCTGCTCTTTCGCGAGCTCCGCGGCCTTGCGCGCGGCCTCCTCCTGCTTCTGCTTCTCGATCGCGGCGAGCCGGGCCTTCTCCTGCGCCGTCAGCTCGGAGAGCAGTTGGCGAGCCGAGGCGAGCTTCTGCTGCACGGCGGCCTTCTCGGTCTTCAGCTCGTTCTGCGACGCGGTCAGCGTCTGGAGGCTCTTGGCGGCCTCCTGCCGCTGCTTCATGGTCGCCGACTGCTGGGTGACGTAGTCGTCGACCGCGCCCTTTTCCCGTGAGGTCAGCCTGCCCATCAGCTGGGTCTGGTCGAAGTAGTCCTGCGGCGAGTTCGCGAGGAAGAAGGTGGCGGTGTCGGGCGCGGCGGCCCCCGTCCGGTACTGGGCGGCGGCGAACGTACCCAGTTCCTCACGCGCCTTGTTGAGCTTCTCCGTGCGCCGGGCGACGTCGTCCAGCAAGGTGTCGACGCTCTTGCGCTGCTTGTCGGCCTTCTCCTTGGCCTCGTTGTACTTGTCGGTAGCCGACTCCGCCTGGTGGTACAGGTCGTCGACCTTCTTCTCGACCTCCTCGACGCTCGGCTTTCCGTCGGAGGAGGGGGCGGCGTTGGCGGTCTGGGACAACAGGGCCACGGTGGTGAGCGCGGCCGTGGCGATGGCGGGGGTGCGTATGCCCGTTACCAGGGCACTGGCGGGGCGCGACTTGCGATGCGACGCCAAGGGAGGCGACTCCTTCCATTTTCCGCCTACCGAGTTAGCTGTCGGGTTCGGGCGGGTGGTTCGGAAGGGTTGCCCTACAGCCCAATTCCCCGCGGGAGGCTGGGCCGATTCACCCCAAGGTCGGTTGGGTCCCCGGCTCCGGATGCCGTGAAGGGGGCACGCCGGACTCGGCGGAGGCCGAGCGGCCCGGCGACGTTCGCCGGTGGGTGCCGTACGGCCCGCCCGTGACGGTAGCCAACTGATGTGGCCCCTGTGAAGGTTGGTGGGTGATATGCCCGATACATTTTCGTGACTTCAAGCGGGACTCCTCCGCTGTGTCGCCCTGTTCGCGGAGCGTGACGCCGCGAGCGGGGCCGCAGTACCGCTCATGCCGTCGGCATTGGAGAGACGGTTCTCGAAGAACCGGCTCCAACGGAATCGGGCCGTGGCCACGAGATATGAGGAACGCGCGGTCGGCTACGAGGCGATCGTTGCCAAGAACGCCTGTTCAGCACTCGGCGCAGGCATCCTCGCGGCACTCGAAGGCGGTGAGGGATTCATCGACCTGCCGGCGAGTGAGCGGGGGCTCGGGGAGTTCATGGGCGCACTGGGCGCGGAACGCGTCGAGCATCAGATGGAGGTGGCGCCGCCAGGCGTTGGGGGCGACGGTGCGGGTCGCCTGGATGATGCCCGCCTGCGACCACATGACGAAGGCGAGGTCCTCGGGAACGACGTCGTCCCGCAGGACTCCCTGCTGCTGGGCGTTGTGGAAGATCTGGTCGGCCAGTTCCTTCGCGCGCTCGACGGACTGGCAACTGACCGCGTGGGTCGGCAGCTTGGACGAGACGAGGTCGTTGAAGGCGCGGTCGCACGCCTGGAGTTCGGCGAACCTCTCCAGGTAGTGGCAGAACCCCTGCCAGGCGTCGTCCATGGCCGCCGCTTCTTCGGCGGCGTCGAGCAGATCGGTGAACTTTGCCGCGAAGAGCTCTTCGACCAGGGCGAGCCGGGTGGGGAAGTGCCGGTAGAGCGTGCCGATGGCGACGCCGGCCTGACGGGCCACGCCCTCGAGCGAGGCGCCCACGCCCTCGACCGCGAACGCGTCGCGGGCGGCGGCCACGATCGCGTCCCGGTTGCGCTGCGCGTCTCGGCGCAGTGGTTTGGCCGGTGCCTCGGGCGCGGGGAGAGCGGAACGGGGGCTCATGTGTCGAGCGTAACATGAGGGCCCCCTCGAAATCGGCGGTGTGCCTCGTATCACCTGATGGGGGAGGGGTCTGTCGCGCCACCGAATGGCGGGAGGCGCAGATCGAGTCGTGGGCGGCCGGGTGCACAGGACTTGTTTCACGCTACATGTAAGTGCATGATGCGGTTATGCATAAGCGGGTTATGGATCCGGCGGCCCCTCAGGTGTCGTCGGAGGACTTGATGACCGCCGTCGAGCAGATGGTCCGGTATGTACGCCACAGCGCCACGGCCGGCGGCCTGAGCGCGGCGGCGTCCTCCGCGCTCGCCCGGCTCGGCCGCGAGGGACCGCAGAGGCTGACCGAACTCGCTCGGGCCGAGAACGCCTCCCAGCCCAACATGACCCAGCTCGTCACGCGCATGGAGCGTGCGGGCCTGGTGCGGCGCGCCGCGGACCGCAGCGACGGCCGCGGCGTGCTGGTGGAGGCCACCGACATCGGCCTCGAGGTGGTCCGGCAGCGGCGGGCCGAACGCGCCCAGGCCCTTCAGGAGCTCATGGAGGAACTGACCGAAGCCGAGCAGCAGGCGGTGAAGACCGCTCTGCCCGCCGTGGCCCGCGCGATCCAGGACCGCCGGTCCCGTTTCTGACCCTCACCTTTCATTCCTCTACGTTGTGGAAGAGAGCGCATGACAGCACCGCGTGGAACGGCTGCCAGCCCGTTCAGACAGCCCAAGGCCGTCTGGGCCGTGGCGTTCGCCTGCGTCATTTCCTTCATGGGCATCGGTCTGGTGGACCCGATCCTGCCCGCCCTGGCCGAGAGCCTTCGTGCCTCACCCAGCCAGGTCTCCCTGCTGTTCAGCAGCTATCTGATCGTGACCGCCGTCGCCATGCTGATCGTCGGCTGGTTCTCCAGCCGCTTCGGCGCCAAGCGCACCCTGGTCACAGGGCTCACCGTCATCGTCGTGTTCGCCGCCCTGGCCGGCGCCAGCGGCTCCATCGACGGCATCGTCGGCTTCCGCGCGGGCTGGGGCCTGGGCAACGCGCTCTTCATCGCCACGTCCCTGGCCGTCATCGTGGCCTCCGCCAGTGGCGGATTCTCAGGCGCGATCATCCTGTACGAGACCGCCCTCGGGCTCGGCATCGCCGTAGGGCCCCTGCTCGGAGGCGAGTTGGGCGCCATCAGCTGGCGCGGCCCGTTCTTCGGGGTCTCGGTCCTGATGGGCATCGCGCTCATCGCCACGCTGGCGTTCGTCCCCTCCCTCCCCAAACCCGAACGCCGTACCTCACCCCTCGCCCCGCTCAAGGCGCTGCGCCACCGCGGCCTACTGACCATGGGCATCATGGCCCTGCTCTACAACTGGGGCTTCTTCACGATGCTCGGCTACGCCCCGTACCCCATGAAGCTGAACGTCCATCAGCTGGGTCTGGTCTTCACAGGCTGGGGCCTGCTGGTCGCCGGCTTCAGCGTCTTCGTCGCGCCGCGTCTGCAGGCACGCTTCGGCACCGCTCCCGTCCTGTACGCCAACCTGGTCGGCCTCGGCATCGTCATGGCCGTCATCGCGGCGGGCGTCGCCACCCCGACCGTGGTGATCACCGCGGTCGTCGTCAGCGGTGCTTTCATCGGCATCAACAACACCCTCACCACCCAGGCCGTCATGCTCGTCTCCCCGGTCGAGCGTCCCGTGGCCTCCTCGGCCTACGGCTTCCTGCGCTTCATCGGCGGCGGTCTGGCGCCGTACGTCGCGGGCAAGCTCGCCGACGCCGTCGACCTGAGCGTCCCCTTCTACCTCGGCGCCGGCACCTTCCTCCTGGGGGTCCCCGTGCTCGCCGGCGGCCACCGTCTGCTGCGCCGGGCCGAGCAGCGAGCCGAGGGCGAGTCCGTGGGCCCGGACCTGATCCCGGTCGGCGGTGCGCCGAGCAGCGGTGCGCCTGCGGTCATCGTCGCCGTCGGTGCACATGACCGGGCCGCCGCCATAGTCGACACCGCGGCACGTCTCGCCCGGGACACCGGCAGTCCGCTGGAGGTCGTCCATGTCCAGCAGACCGCCGTGGTCGACGGACAGGCCGCCGACACCGAGGACTTCGAGGAGTCGGGTGCCGCCGTCAGGGCCCATCTCGACCGCCTGTCCGGCTACGGCATCGCCGTTACGGGCCAGGTCCTCACCAGCGTGGGAGACCACGCCGCGGCCGGCCGCGCCCTGGCGCGGCATGCCGCCGAGGTCCACGCGCGTACCGTCGCCGTCGGACGCTCCCCGCGCGGCCCCCTTCTGCAGTTCGGCGACGGCAGCTTCACCAGCGCCCTCACCCACGCCGCCTCCTGCACCGTCGTGCTGGTCGACCCGGACGACGCCCCTCGGCCGTTGACCGCGGCCGTACTGTCCGAGCTCCGGGGCAGGCCGGTCTGATCGTCGGCGCGCACCGGCGACCGCGGGGCCGGGCCGGTCGTCGGACCGGCCTGCCCCGTGCGGTCCCCGCAGGGGCTCGGAACGGCCCTGGGCGAGGGCTACTTGGCGGGGGCGAATACGCGCTGGGCCGCGACCGCCGCCCCGCCCCGGGCCCACTCCTCGAACGGCAGTGGTCTGACCACGAGATCGCAGTCGGCGGCAGCCCCGAAGGCGTGGTCGGCGAAGGTCCGCCGGATCTGGTCGGCGTACAGGTCGTAGGAGGCCAGGCCCTCGCCGGAGATGATGATCCGTTCCGGGCCGATCAGGTTGGCGACGGCGGACAGCGCCAGACCCATGGCATGCCCGGCGCGGGCGAAGACGGCCCGGACCGCGGGGTCGCCGGCGTGCGCGAGCCGTACCGCCCGATCCATGGTCAGCGCGGGGTCGCCGGTGGCCTGCCGGGCCTGCTCGATGATCGCGTGGGTGGAGGCGACCGCCTCGACACAGCCGGTGTTGCCGCAGGTGCAGACGCGGTCACTGCCACTCACCGGGAGGTGACCGACCTCGCCCGCCACCCCGCGCGCGCCGGAGACCACCCGGCCGCCGATCGAGAGCCCGGCGCCGATGCCCGCTCCGACGGTGACCAATGCGAAGGACGACAGGCCCACGCCCGCGCCGAACCACTGCTCGGCCACGGTCAGGGCCCGCACATCGTTCTCGATGACGGCCGGGACGCCGGTGGCCGACTCGACCAGCTGTGCGAGCGGCACCCGGCGCCAGTTCAGGAACGGCGAGTACTGCACGGTGCCGGTCCGGCCGTCGACGTCGCCCGAGATGGTGACGCCGATACTGTGGACCGGGTCGGCCCCCTCCGTGCCCGCCGCCTTCCTCAGCTGATCCACCAGACGGGCGATGGCGAGCACGACGCTGCCCACGTCCCGTGAACCCAGCGCGGCCCGCCGGGAGGTGAGCGGTCGGGCGGTCAAGTCGGCGAGCACGCCGATGAGTTCGTCGCCGGTGACCTTCACCCCGACGAACCGGGCGCGCTCCGCCCGCACCGCGATCAGCGTCGCGGGACGGCCGCCCGCCCGTTCGGTGGAGGGACGGCCCGCCTCGGTGATCCAGCCGTCCGCGATCAGCGGCGTGGCCACTTTGGTGACGGCTCCCGGTGACAGTCCGGTCCGCCGTCCGATCTCGGCGCGGCTGAGCGGGCCGTGCTGGAGCAGGGTCCGGAAGACCAAGGCGGCGGCGGGGGGTTGGTCGGCGAGGCTCATGCGGCCGATCCTATATTTCCAAGGGAAACTTACACAAGGGTTCATATCGCCCCATCTGCCCACGCTGGCTCGCTTTTATCAAGGGGCGATTATGTTGACGATGGAAGGAAACCTTGGCTACATTCGCGGCACCCGCCCAGGAGCCCCCCGTCCCCCTTGCATCCAGGCGGAAAAATCGTTCGCAGTCGCGCCGAGACGGAGTACATCCATGGCTCGTCCCGCTCGATCCGCACCTCTCAGAACGCTCGCGTGCATCACCACACTCACGGTGGCCTGCGCCCTGCCCGCCGCCGCGTGGGCGGCCTCGCCCGCCCCGACTTCCGCCCTCCGGGCCCCCGCCGCGTCCACGGCGCCGGTCGTGGCAGCCAAGCCGTACATGGGCTACAGCACATGGAGCCTGGAATCCACCAACTTCCCCGGCTACGGCGGGGAGAACTGGCTCACCGAGTCACATGTGCTGCAACAGGCGGATGTGCTCGCCTCGAAACTGAAGTCCCACGGCTACGACTACGTGAACGTGGACGCCGGCTGGAACGTCGACAACGGCAGGAACGTGTCCGACGGCTACGCCCGGCCGACCGCCGACCTGAAGAAGTTCCCGCACGGCATGAAATACGTCGGAGACCAACTGCACGCGAGGGGCCTGAAGTTCGGCCTGTATCTGTCGGTCGGCCTCTACCAGGACTACTACGACAACGGCAACGCGCCGATCCACGACGCTCCCGGCTGCACCACCAAGGACATCGTCTACCCGGACCTGCGCAAGACCAGCGGCTGGGACGACGTCTCCTACCAGCTGAACTTCGCCAGCCCCTGCACCACCAAGTACATCCAGTCCGTCGCCGACGAACTGGCAGGCTGGGGCGTGGACTTCCTCAAGGTCGACGGCGTCGGCCCGGGTTCCGGCCGGGGCGACGCGGCACACGACAACGTCCCCGACATCCAGGCCTGGCACACCGCGCTGGCCAACACCGGCCGTCCCGTCCAGTTCGTGCTGTCCTGGTCGCTCAGCCACAACCAGGCGGGCGCATGGAAGGCGAACTCCAATGGATGGCGCGTCGACACGGATGTCGAGTGTTACTGCGACACACTCGTGACCTGGAACAACTCGGTCAAGCAGCGCTGGAACGACGTCGTCCAGTGGATACCCGACGCCGGGCCCGGCCACTGGAACAACCTCGACTCCCTCGATGTCGGCGTCAGCGCCATGGACGGCATCAACAACGCCGAGCGGCAGAGCTACATGACTCTGTGGGCCATCGAGTCCGCTCCTCTGTACATCGGCGACGACCTCACCAAGCTGGACTCCTCCGGTCTGAAGCTGCTCACCAACGACGAGGTCATCGCGGTCGACCAGGCCGGCAACCCCGCGAGACCGGTCAGCCAGGACACCCCACAGCAGGTCTGGTACGCCCGCAACGCCGACGGCAGCTACACCGTCGCCCTGTTCAACCTCGGCGGCGGCTACTCCGACGTGACCGCGGACTGGAGTGACCTCGGAATCAGCGGCAGGGCCGCGGTGCGCGACCTGTGGAGCCACAAGAACCTCGGCTCGGTCCGCGGCTCCTTCACCGACAACCTGCCGCCCCACGGCTCCCGCCTGCTGCGCATCACCCCGGGCGGCACCGGCGGCCACCCCGGCGTCCCGCTCGCCGTACACGGCACCGCCTCCACCGCCACCAGCGTGACACTCGCCTGGGACGCGGTGAACTCGGGCAGCGCGACCACCGGTTACGACGTCTACGCGAACGGCACGAAGGCCGCCACCGTCGCCGGTACCTCGGCCGCCCTGAGCGGACTCGCCCCCGCTACCGGCTACTCGTTCACCGTGGTCGCCCACGACGCCAAGGGCCTGACATCGGCACCCAGCAAGCCCGTGGCGGTCACCACCGCGGCGGCCGGCGGACCGGTCTCGTACGAGGCCGAGGCGTCCGGCAACACCCTCAGCGGCAATGCCTCCATCGCGGACTGCTCCGAGTGCTCCGGCGGCAAGAAGGTCGGCAACCTCGGCGGCGGCGGGTCTGTGGCCGTCAACGGCGTGACCGTCCCCAAGGACGGCACCTACCTCATGAAGCTCGACTACACCGACGGCTCCTCCGGCCGCACGGTGGTGGTCAGCACCGGTGGCACGTCCTTCCAGGTGCCGCTGCCCGGAACCAACGACGACAACTGGGGCCACCCGCAGTCGATCACCGTGCCCGTGCGGCTGAAGGCGGGTGCCAACACCATCTCGTTCGGCAACCCCTCGGACTACGTGTCCGACGTGGACCGGATCACGCTCTGACCACCTCGGCAAAGAACCAGGCTGGTCACGGCGTGGATCTGTCCGTCTTCACGGGCGGATGAAGAAGAATGTGCCGTACCCGTCCCCGGTCCACGGCAACGGCACCGCCCTCCAGGACGCGTTCGAAAGGCAGGACTCCGTATGTCCGAATCCACCGCGCGGATCCTCGCCCTGCGTGCGGCCGGCGCCTGCTTCGTCCTGGAGCTGGCGGAGCCGGTGCCCAGGGTCCTGCACTGGGGCGCCGACCTCGGCGACCTGCCGGAGTCCGGGCTGGAGGCTCTCGCCCTGACCGGTGAGCCCGCGATTCTGAACAACTCCATCGACATCCCGCGCCGGTTCACCATCTGGCCCACCGAGGCGGACGGATGGCTGGGCACTCCGGCCCACGCCGGCCATGCGGCCGGCACCCGTGCCGCGCCCCGTCCGAGCCTGGTCGGGGCCTCGCACCGCCCTGCGGCCGAGGGCGGGGAGCTGGACGTGCTGCTTGCCGACCCCGCCACCGGGCTCGACGTCACCGTCACCTACCGGATGGAACCGTCGGGAGTGCTGACCGTGCACAGCACGATCACCCGGCAGCAGGACGCCGAGCCGGTGCCGTACGACCTGGCGCAGGTCACCACGCTGCTGCCGCTGCCCCGGCGGGCCGCCGAGATCCTGGACTTCACCGGCAAGTGGAGCCGCGAACGGTCCCCGCAGCGCCGCCCGCTCGGCTTCGGGACGTACACACGGGAAGTGCGACGCGGCAAGCCCGGCCTGGACTCGCCCTACCTGGTGACGGCCGGGGTACCAGGCTTCGGCTTCCGCGAGGGCGAGGTATGGGCCGTGCACGTCGCCTGGAGCGGCGACCAGCGGTATGTGGTCGAGCAGCTGCCGGAGGGCGCTGGCACCCACGCCGCCGTGCTCGGCGGCGGAGAGCTGCTGCCCGCCGGGGAGATCCGGCTCGCCCCCGGCGACTCGTACACCACGCCGGTGTGCCACTTCGCCTGGTCCGGCGAGGGCCTCGACGGGCTCGGTGACCGCTTCCACGCGCTGCTGCGCTCCCGGCCCACCCATCCGCGCAGCCCCCGCCCGGTGATCCTCAACAGCTGGGAGGCGGTCTACTTCGACCATGACCTGGACCGGCTGCTGCGGCTGGCCGACACGGCAGCCGAGGTCGGGGTCGAGCGCTTCGTGCTGGACGACGGCTGGTTCCGCGGCCGTCGCTCGGACAACGCCGGGCTGGGGGACTGGACCGTGGACCCGGTGGTGTGGCCGGAGGGCCTGACACCCCTGGTGGACCATGTGCGGTCGCTCGGCATGGAGTTCGGCCTGTGGGTCGAGCCGGAGATGGTCAACCTGAACTCCGATCTCGCCCGGGAACATCCCGACTGGGTGCTCGGCCCGGCCCGCGGCGTCGGCCCCTCCGCCCGCCACCAGCACGTCCTGGACCTGGCCAACCCCGAGGCGTGGGACTACCTGCTGGGCGCGCTGGACGAACTCGTGGCCAAGAACGGCATCGCCTGTCTGAAGTGGGACCACAACCGGGAACTGCACGAGGCCGTCCACGGCGGCGTCGACCGCCCGGTGGCACACGCCCAGGTGCTCGCGCTCTACAGGTTGCTCGACGCCCTGAAGGAACGCCACCCGGCACTGGAGATCGAGAGCTGCGCCAGCGGCGGCGGCCGGATCGACCTCGGCATCCTCGCCCGGACCGACCGGGTGTGGGCCTCGGACTGCATCGACCCGGTGGAGCGACAGACCATCCAGCGGTGGACCGCGCAACTGCTGCCGCCCGAACTGATCGGCGTCCACGTCGGCGCCGGCGCCAGCCACACCACCGCCCGGATCAGCGCCGACTCCTTCCGGCTGGCCACGGCCCTGTTCGGGCACGCCGGCATCGAGCAGGACATCACCCGCTGCACCCCCGAGGAGCTCGCGCGGCTCGCTGCCTGGACCGCCCTCTACCGGGAACTGCGGCCGCTGCTGCACAGCGGCCGCACGGTCCGCGCCGACCTCGGCGGTGACGCGACGCTGCTGCACGGAGTCGTGGCGCACGACCGGTCCGCCGCGCTCTACTGCTGGGCCCGGGTGGCGACGTCACCCGAGGGTCAGAGCGGACGCGTACCGCTGCCCGGCCTCTACGCCGCCGCGACCTACCAGGTGCGCGTGCGCACCGAACTCGGTCTGCCGTCCTTCCACCAGACCTCGGGCCCGGCCTGGCTGCCCGCGGCGCTCGACGGATGGCTGCCCCTGCCCGGGGCGGTGCTCGCCGTCGCGGGACTGCCCATGCCCAATCTCAACCCCGACCAGGCCCTGCTGCTCGAGGTGCGGCGGAGCGACTGAGCCCGGTGGGCCGGACCGCGGGCAGGCGGCGCGGTCCGGCCCACCGGGTGAGGAGCCCGGGCTGCCGGGTTCACTGCTCCCGTATGCCCCAGGGCGACCCGTACTCCGTCAGCAGATCGAGGAAGGGCCGGGCCGCGAACGCCTCCGGACCGAGGACACCCGCCCCGGACCAGGAGCCCGCGGCGACCAGTTCGAGGGCGACGACCGGATTGACCGCCGTCTGCCACACCACCGCCTGGCAGCCGTACTCCGCCATGGACCACTGGTTGTCGACCACGTGGTACAGATACACCTCGCGTGGCGCACCGTCCCTGGTGCCGCGTACCCAGGTGCCCGCACAGGTCTTGCCGTGCATGCGTTCACCCAGCGTCGCGGGGTCCGGCAGACATGCCGCGACGACGTCCCGGGGCGACACGGCGACCGGACCCTCCGCGCCCGGCACCGTCACCGGGGCGGTGCGGTCCAGGCCCAGCAGGTGCAGTGTCTTGAGCGTCTCGATGAACTCCCGGCCCAGCCCGTACTTGAACGTGACGCGGCGGGCATCGACCCAGCGCGGGACCAGCAGCACCTCCTCGTGCTCCACGTTCACGCACTCGACCTCGCCGATGCCCTCGGGGAAGTCGAACACCTCGGGCTCGCTGAAGGGCGCCGTCGTGAACCAGCCGCGTTCGGCCTCGTACACGACGGGCGGGTTCAGGCACTCCTCGATCGTGGTCCAGATGCTGAAGGACGGCGCGAAGTCGTAGCCGTCCACGGTGAGGTTCGCGCCGTCGCGGATGCCGATCTCGTCGATCTCGTCGAAGAGCTCATCGGCGGCGTACCGGGCGAACACGTCCGACAGGCCCGGCTCCACCCCCATGCCGACCAGTGCCAGCGCTCCCGCGTTCTCCCAGTCCGCCGCCCGCGCGAACTGCTCGTCTCCGAGCTTGACCCCGCACTCCTCGTACGGCCGCTGGGCGTGCGGCCGGGACAGCGACATCGCCATGTCGAGGTAGGTGGCTCCCGCCGCCTGCGCCGCCTGGAAGAGGGGCATGACGAACCGCGGATCGGTGGCATTGAGCAGGACGTCGCAGCGGTGCCGCGCCAGCAGGGCGGCCACCGCCGCCTCGTCGCCCGCGTCCACGGTGTCGGCAGTGAATCGTCCGTCGGCGCCCAAGGCGGCGACCGCCGCCTCGGCCCGCGCCGGGTCGTAATCGGCGATGACCATCGCCTCGAAGAACGCTCGCCGGGCCGCGATCCGGGTGATCGCCGTACCCACACCGCCCGCTCCCACCAGCAGTACCCGCATGGCAGTGACTCCCTCTCGGTCTTGCTTCTGTCCGTCTCTCGGGTTTCTCGACATCCCGCTGTGCCGACATGTCGATCTTTCCGGCGGACCGGAAAGGCGAAGGCGCGCCCTTGGCCGCAGATACAACGCCCGGCACTCGGGTAAGGTCAATGGCGTTGGCATAAGGCCGTGCGACACGGCACGGGGCCGGGTGAGGCGAGGAGGCCGGGATGCCGAAGCAGGTGGTGCCCGAGGGGCAGCGGCGGCGGCGCCGTCCGACCAAGAGCGGCACCGTGCTGTCCGAGGACCTGATCGTCCGGACCGCGCTGCGGATGCTGCGCGAGCACGGCAGCGCCGGACTCACCGCCCGGCGCCTGGGTGCGGCGCTCGACTGCGACCCGAGCACGCTCTACCGCTACTTCCGCGGAATGGACGCCCTCGTCCTCGCCATCGGCGACGCCCTCATCGGGCAGGCTCTGCGGGGCTGGGCGCCGACGGGGGAGTGGCGAGCCGATCTGCGCGCCCTCGGGCTGCGTATCCATGCCGCCTACCTCGCCCATCCGCAGGCGGCGCAGCTGACCGCCAGCCGTGTCACCGGCAGGGCGAACGAACTGGCGGCGGACGAGGCGGTCCTGGGCGTGCTGCGCACCGCCGGCTTCCCACTGCCCGAAACGGTGCGCGTCTACCACGCCTTCATCGACCAGACCCTCGCCTTCGCGGCACTGGACGCCGCCTCCCTGGCCCTGCCGAGCAACGCGCTGCGCGCCGACGAGTCCATGTGGGACTCGACATACGCCCAGCTGCCCGCGACCACCCACCCGCACATCGCCGAAGCCGCGCCCCTGCTCGCCACTCGTATGGTCAGCAGTGCCTATCCGACGGCACTCGACATGCTCCTGGACAGCGCTTCGGCTCGACTGGCCATGCTGCAGGGCGCGTTCAAGGGGCCGCTCGCGGAGCGTCAGGACGGACCGGTGCGCACACCCGGTCGGTGACTGTCCGAAAATCCATTTGGACACGCAGGGTTTACACGCGGTCGCTTCACGGAGCGGTGAGACTTGTTATCGTGCTACTCGTTAGTAGCAAGTTGATGGGGGAGCACGGAGGTCGTCGCGGCGTCGCTGCGGCTTGCCGTGCGGGTGGTCGAGACGGGCGGCCTGGCAAAGGGGCCAGGGCGTCCAGGCTTCTGCGCGTACACATCACGCGGCCATCGAACTCCAGTCCCCCCGCTCGTCGATCCTGACAGGTGAAGTCGTCACATGGTTCGCACCCTGTTTCAATTACTGACCGAACACGCCTCGCGACAGCCTGATCGCATCGCATTCCGGTATCTCGTCACGGGCGACTGCGACGGAGAGGTCCAGGAGGTCTCGTACGGCCAACTCGCCCGTCGGGCCCGGGCGATCGCCGCCTGGATCCAGGACCGGGGACTGTCCGGCTCCCGTGTCATGCTGCTCCACCCCTCCGGCGCCGAGTTCGTCTGCGCCTTCCTCGGCTGCCTCGCCTCCGGGGCCGTCGCCGTGCCGGGGGTGCCCCCGCAGGGGCGGTCACAGAACCACCGGGCCCTGATCCGGATGAAGCGGCTGATCGCGGACGCGGACGCCCGGCTGATCCTCGGCGGACGCGAAGTCGTCGGCCTGCTGGACCGGTTGGCGCCGCACCTGCCCGAGCTGGACGGGATTGCCCGCGTCGCTACCGAGGACATCACGGACGACTGGGCCGGCTCCTGGCGCGAGCCCGCTCTCACCGCCGACTCCGTCGCCTTCCTGCAGTACACCTCCGGCTCCACCGCCGCCCCGCGCGGTGTGATGGTGACCCACGGCAACCTGCTGGACAACGAACGCGTCGTCACCGAGCGGATGGGCCACACCCCGGACGCCATCGCGCGCCACGGACACGAGATGTTCGTCAGCTGGCTGCCCATGTACCACGACATGGGCCTCATCGGGCCGGTCCTGAACAACGTCTACCTCGGCGTGACGGCCACCCTCTTCTCGCCATTGCACTTCCTCCAGCAGCCCCAGCGCTGGCTGGACGCCATCACCCGCTACCGCCCGCACACCAGTGGCGGCCCCAACTTCGCGTACGAGCTGTGCCTCAGGCACGCCACGCCGGATCTGGTGGACCGCCTCGACCTCAGCAGCTGGACGGTCGCCTTCAACGGAGCCGAACCCGTACGCGCCGCCACCCTGCGGCGGTTCACCGAGACCTTCGGCGGGGCCGGCTTCCGCCGCGAGGCCGCCTACCCGTGCTACGGCCTGGCGGAGGCCACACTCATGGTCACCGGCGGTTCGGTGGACACCCCGCCGGTACTGCTCGCAACCGACGGCAGCGGCCCGCACGCGGACGACGCGGACGCGGCGGCCGTCGGCTGCGGCCGCCCGGGGCCCGGGCTGACCGTGCTGATCGTGGATCCCGAGCGGCAGGAGGAACTGCCCGAGGGGGAGGTCGGCGAGATCTGGGTGGGCGGTGCCAGCGTGGCGAAGGGCTATTGGCGCAACGCCCTGGCCACCCGCGAGACCTTCCGGGCGACCCCGGCCGGACACGAGGGGCGCTTCCTGCGCACCGGTGACCTCGGGTTCCTGCGGAACGGGGAACTGTTCGTCACCGGCCGCCTCAAGGACCTGATCGTCATCGACGGCCGCAACCACTACCCGCAGGATCTGGAGCTGTCGGCGGAGCTGTCGCACCCCGCGCTGCGGCCCGGCTGCACCGCCGCGTTCTCCGTGGACGGCGGAGCCGAGGGCGAACAGATCGTGGCCATCGCCGAGGTGGCCCCGGAGGCGGAGGGCGAGGCGGAGAAGATCGCCGACCAGGTGCGGGGCGCGATCGGCGAGGCCCATGGACTCTCGCTGCGCGAGGTCGTGCTGGTCCGCCCCGGCACCATCCCGAAGACCTCCAGCGGAAAGATCCAGCGCCGTGCGACCCGGGCGGCCTACCTCGACGGCACGCTGTCCGCGGTCGGGGTGGCCGCCGCGAGCTGACCCGGTCGTGTCGTGGGCGCGTCGGTCCGCGCCCACGACGGCCTGCCGGCAGAGGCGTCTCAGAGCTGTCGTAGAGCCGTCGTAGAGCCGTCGTACGGAAATCACCAGAACCCCCCGCTCCCGAGGACACCTGACCCATGCCTGCGAACGAGTCCCCGAAGCAGTCCCCCAAGACGGCCGCCCTCACGGCAGAGGGCCTGCGCACCTGGCTGACGTCGGCCGTCGCCGAGGCCGCCGGGATCGAGCCGACCGCCGTCGACCCGCACCGGCCACTCGCCGAACTCGGCCTTGGATCACGCCAGTTGGTAACCCTGGTGGCGGCGCTCGCCGAGCGGACCGGGCAGACGGTGGAGCCATCCCTGGTCTTCGACCATCCGACGATCGCCGAGCTGGCCGACGCGCTGCACTCGGGCGCGCTCTCCGTCCCCGGCGCGACTCGCGGTGAACGGAGCGCGACGGCTGGGGACTTGGGACCGAGGGATACCTCGGCACCAGTGGTGAACGGTGACATCGCCATCATCTCCATGGGCTGCCGCTACCCGGGCGGAGCCGACGATCCCGAGGGCCTCTGGCGGCTGCTGAGCGCGGGAGAGGACGCCATCTGCGAGGTTCCGAAGGGACGTTGGGACTCCGAGGGGCTCTACGACCCCGATCCGGAGGCCATCGGCAAGGCGTACACCCTGCGTGGAGGCTTCCTCGACGAAATCGACCGCTTCGACGCCGCCTTCTTCGGCATCTCACCGCGCGAGGCAGCGGCCATGGACCCGCAGCAGCGCCTGCTGCTGCAGACCACATGGGAGACGATCGAGCGCGCCGGTATCGTCCCTCGGACGCTGAAGGGCAGCTCCACGGGCGTCTACATCGGCCTGTACGACAGCGGATACCTCGCCTCGGCCCCGCTCGCTCGGCTCGACGGGCACGTGGGCACGGGAACCGCCCCCAGCGTCGCCTCCGGGCGCATCGCCTACACCCTCGGTCTGCAGGGCCCCGCCGTCACCGTCGACACGGCCTGCTCCTCCTCCCTCGTCGCCCTGCATCTGGCGGCCCGGGCCCTGGCCGGCGGCGAGTGCGACCTGGCGCTCGCGGGCGGCGCGACGCTGCTGGTGACCCCGCGCGGGCATGTCGAATTCAGCAGGCTGCAAGGACTTTCGCCGTCCGGCCGGTGCAGCCCCTTCTCGGCCGACGCGGACGGCGTGGTGTGGGCCGAGGGCTGCGGAATGGTGCTGCTGAAGCGGCTCGCCGACGCCCGGCGCGACGGCGACAGCGTGCTCGCCGTCATCAAGGGGTCGGCTCTCAACCAGGACGGACGCAGCCAGGGCCTGAGCGCCCCGAGCGGACCGGCCCAGGAACGGGTGGTACGCGCCGCCCTGGACGCCGCCGGCCTCGCACCGGGCGACCTTGACCATGTGGAGGCGCACGGCACCGGAACCCGGCTCGGTGATCCCATCGAGATCCGGGCCCTGGCCCGCGTCTTCGGCCCGGACCGGCCGCAGGGGCGGCCCCTCGGCGTGGGCTCCCTGAAGTCGGTCATCGGCCACACACAGGCCGCGGCGGGTATCGGCGGCGTCATCAAGACCGTACTGGCCCTCGGACACGAGACGATGCCCGCGTCCCTGCACGCCGACCCGCCGGCCGAGCACATCGACTGGGCGGGCAGCGGACTGCGCGTGGCCCGCACCGCCCAGGCGTGGCCGCGCGACACGGACCGGGTGCGCCGGGCCGGGGTGAGCGCGTTCGGAATCAGCGGCACCAACGCGCACATCGTCCTGGAGGAAGCGCCGCTCGACGTCGCACGGCCCGCCGGGGAGCGGGCACAACCGCCGTTCAGCACCGGCCTCTTCCCGCTCTCGGCACGCACCCTCCCCGCCCTCGAAGGGCAGGCCGGCCGACTGCGCGCGCTGCTGACCGCCGAACCCCGGCTGCCACTGGCCTCGGTGGCCGCGACGCTGGCCCACCACCGCACCCACTTCGAACACCGTGCCGTCGTCCGGGCGAGCAGCCGGGAGGAGCTGCTCACCGCGCTGGACGCACTGGCCGACGGACGGACGGCAAACGGTGTCGTCGGGGGCCCCCAGCCGCTGTCCCCGCACGGCAAGCTCGCCTTCGTCTTCCCCGGGCAGGGCGCCCAGTGGACCGGCATGGCCCGCGACCTACTCACGCAAGACGCCGTGTTCGCCGGCGAACTCGACCGCTGCGACGCCGCACTGCGCCCCTACACCGAATGGTCGGTCGCGGCCGTGCTGCGCGGCGATCCGGGCGCCCCGTCCCCGGACCGTGTGGAGGTGGTCCAGCCCCTCCTCTTCGCGGTGATGGTGTCCCTGGCCGCCGTCTGGCGTGCCCGCGGCATACGTCCCGACGCCGTGCTCGGCCACAGCCAGGGCGAGGTCGCCGCCGCCTGCGTCGCCGGGGCACTCAGCCTCAATGACGCCGCGGCGGTCGTGGCCCTGCGCAGCCGGGCCCTGAGCGAGCTGTCCGGCACCGGCACGATGGCCGTCGTCGGCCTCGCGCACACGGATGTCGAGGCCCGGCTCGACGAGACGGACGGCCGGGTCTCGGTCGCCGCGGTCAACAGCGGGCGGTCGACCGTGATCGCCGGTGCCGTGGAGCCGCTGGAAGCGCTGCTCGCCGACCTGGAGAAGGAGCAGGTCTTCGTCCGGCGTGTCGACGTCGACTACGCGTCCCACAGCCCCCAGGTCGAACCGGTCCGCGCGGCGGTCCTCGACGCACTCGACGGCGTGGTCACCTGCCCGACGCCCGTCGCCTGGTACTCCTCGGTGACCGGCGAGCAGGTCACCGGGGAACTGGAGGCCGACTACTGGTACACCAACCTGCGCGAACCGGTCCGCTTCGCGGCCACCGCCCGGCGCATGGCCGCCGACGGCTACACCTGCTTCCTCGAACTCAGCCCCCACCCCTCGCTGCTCACGGCCCTGCACACGATCGGCGAGGACCACGGTCACGACCTGGCCGCCATCGGGTCCCTCCGCCGTGATGAGGAGGCCGCCGCCTGCCTCGACCAGGCCACCGCCCAACTCCATGTGCGCGGACGGCAGATCCAGTGGCGCCGTGTGGTCGCCGACGCCGCGCCCGTGGACCTTCCGACCTACGCCTGGGACGCCCAGCGCCACTGGACGGAGCCCGAGCCCGCCGCCGGCGCCCCCGGCCTGTTCGACCGTGCCGCGCACCCGCTGCTCGGCATCCAGCTGCGCTCGGCGGACGAGACGCGCTGGACCTTCCGTAACGAGTGGACCTTGGCCACGGCCGACTGGCTGTCCGACCACCGGGTCTTCGGCAGGACGGTGCTGTCGGGCACCACGATGATGGAGTTGTGCCGCGCCGCCCTCGTGGTGGCATCTCCGGGCGAACCCCTCGACGTCACCGACCTGTTCCTCACCGCGCCCCTCGTGCTGCCGGACTCCGGCGCGGTCGAGGTGTCGGTCGAGGTCGCCGCCGCTGGTCCGGTCCCCGAGATCACCGTGCACAGCCGCCCGCGCACACCGCAGGCGACGGACTGGACGCTGCACGCCACCGCCACCGCCGGCGCCTCCGGTGCCGGTACGGCCATGGCGGACACCGGGCCGCCGCCGGAGTGGCCCGAGAACACCGAGGCCGCCTGGAGTCCGGAGACCTACGAGCGGCTGAGTGGACTCGGCCTCGGCTACGGCCCTGCCTTCCAGGGCGTGCGCGAGGCGGTGGTGACCGGTCCCGGACGGCTGCTGGCCCGCCTCACGCTGCCCGGGACGGCCCGGGACACGACCGACGCCTACCCGGTCCATCCGGCACTGCTCGACGCCGCCCTGCACGTGACCGCCGCGTTCGGGACCTCCGACGGCCGGGCGCTGCTACCGGTGGCGGTGGGCCGCTGTGTCCTGCCGCCGGGCGGCGCCGACGAACTCACGGCCTCCGTACGGCAGGCAGGAGGTTCCGGAACAGATCTCACGCTGGACGTCACGCTCTGGGACAGCGAGGGATTCGCGGTGGGCCGGCTGGAGGGCGTACGGCTGCGGGCCGCGAGCCCCGCGGACCTCGCCGTCGGCGCGGACAGCGCCAGGCACCTGTACGAGGTGGCGTGGACAGCCCTGCCCGAGGGACCCTCCGCCGAGGCGCACGGTGCATGGGCCCTCTTCGGCGACCCGGCCGACCCGGATGTGGAGGCGGTCCGCCGAGGTCTGGAAGCGGCCGGAATCCGGGTACGCGACACCGGCGCCGACGTCCACGTACGGTTCTGGCCGCGACCGGCCGCGGACGCCGAACCGGGCGCCGCGGCGGGGGAGTCGGCGACCGCGGCGCTGGCCGAACTGCGGCAGCTCATCTCTCGCGGCGACCCGCCCGCGCGGACCGTCTGGGTGACCCGCGGCGCGATCGCGGCGGGCGACGGAGACACGGTTGCCGGGCTGAGCCGGTCGGTGTTGTGGGGTCTGGTGCGCAGCGCCCGCGCCGAGCATCCGGACCTCGGGCCGTCCCTGCTCGACCTCGACGGCTCGGCCGATCCCGCGAGCGCCCTCCTGGCGGCCGTCGCCCACCGCCACGAGCCCGAGCTCGCGCTGCGAGAAGGGACCTTGCTCGCCCCCAGGCTCATACGCGCCCGCCCGGCGGAGCCTGCCGGGTCCAGCCGTGTGCCCACGGACGGCACCGTGCTCGTCACCGGCGGCCTGGGAGCCGTCGGCCGCCATGTCGCCCGGCTCCTCGCCGAACGGGGTGTGCCACGGCTGCTCCTGATCTCCCGTCAGGGCCCCGGCGATCCGCGAGCAGAGGCCATCACCGCCGAACTCGCGGCACTCGGCGCGCAGACCGAGCTGGCCGCCTGCGACGTCTCCGACGCCGCGTCGGTCGCCGAACTGCTGCGCGGCGTCGGCGACGAGCTGCCCCTGCGCGGCATCGTGCACTGTGCCGGAGTCCTGGACGACGGGGTGGTGGCCGAGCTGACGCCCGAGCGCCTCGCACGGGTGCTGCGCCCCAAAGTGGACGGCGCCGCCCATCTGCACCGACTCACCACCGGCATACCGCTGGAGCTGTTCCTGCTGGTCTCCTCGGCCGCCGGTGTCGTCGGCAACGCGGGCCAGGCCAACTACGCGGCCGCCAACGTGTTCCTGGACCAACTGGCCCACCACCGGCGCGCCTCGGGCCTGCCCGCGGTGTCGGTCTCCTTCGGCGCCTGGGAGGGCGAGGGACTCGCTGCCGAGCACGCCGACCTGGAGCGCATGGCCCGCCTCGGACACCGTGCCCTCAGTCCGGAGCAGGCGTGCGACCTGATCGAACTCTCACTGCGCCGCGACAGCCCGCATCTGGTCGCCTGGGCGCTGGACCTGCCCCGTCTGCGCCGGTCCGCGGCCGGGTCGGGCGGTGCCACCGGTGCGCTGTGGCGCTCGCTGCTGCCCGCGCCCCGCACGACGGGGAACGGCGCCGGCGTCCTGGCGCACCGGCTCGCACGACTCCCCGGGACCGAGCGCGCCGAACGCGTCCTGGCCCTCGTCCGGGAGGAGGCGTCGCGGGCGCTCGGCCTGCGCTCGGTGGACACCGTCCGCCCGGACCAGCCGCTGCGCGAGCTCGGCATGGACTCCGTGACCGCGGTCGAGCTCCGCAACCGCATCGCCGCCCGCCTCGGTACCCGTCTCCCCGCCACCCTGCTCTTCGACCACCCAACCGCGGCCCGTCTCGCCGCACACCTGACGACCACCGTGCTGGTGCCGGACGACCGCAAGGCCCCGCGCTCCGGCGCGCGCCCGGCACTCCGCGCCGACCGCACCGCCGTACCGACCGACGAGCCGGTGGCCGTGGTCGGCATGGCCTGCCGGCTCCCGGGCGGGGCGGACGACCCCGAAGGGCTGTGGCGGCTGGTCGCCCAAGGCCGTGACGCCGTCGGACCGTTCCCGGCCGGACGCTGGGACGTCGAGTCGCTCTACGACCCCGACCCGGACACCCCCGGCACGTCGTACGCCAGGGAAGGCGGATTCCTGGACGACATCGAGTCCTTCGACGCGGGGTTCTTCGGGATCACGCCGAAGGAGGCGGCAGCCATGGACCCGCAGCAGCGCCTGCTGCTGGAAACCGCCTGGGAGGCGCTGGAGCGCGCCGGGATCGTGCCCGCCCGGCTGGCGGGGAGCGCGACCGGCGTCTACGTCGGCATGTTCGGCAGCGACTACCTGGCGGGCTCCCGGCTGGACCATCTGGACGGTTATGTCGGCACGGGCTCGGCGCTCAGCGTCGCCTCCGGGCGGCTCGCCTACACCCTGGGACTGCACGGCCCCGCGCTCACGGTGGACACCGCGTGCTCGTCGTCGCTGGTCGCGGTGCACCTGGCGGCCCAGGCACTGCGATCGGGCGAGTGCGACCTGGCGCTCGCGGGAGGGGTGACCCTCATGGTGACGCCGGGGACCTTCGTGGAGTTCAGCAGGCTGCGCGGACTGTCGGCGACCGGCCGCTGCCGTTCCTTCTCCGACGACGCCGACGGCGCCATCTGGGCCGAGGGCGCCGGCATGACCGTACTGAAGCGGCTGAGCGACGCACGGCGCGACGGCGACCAGGTGCTGGCGGTGCTGCGCGGCACCGCCGTCAACCAGGACGGCCGCAGCCAGGGGCTGTCCGCTCCCAACGGGCCCGCCCAGGAACAGGTCATCCGGCGCGCCCTTGAACTGTCCGGTCTTGAACCGGCCGACGTCGACTACGTGGAGGCCCACGGCACCGGTACGACGCTGGGCGACCCGATCGAGGCGAACGCCCTGGCCCAGGTCTTCGGCGACTCACGCCCCGAGGGCCGTCCGCTGTACCTGGGCTCGCTCAAGTCCAACCTCGGGCACACACAGGCCGCTTCGGGCGTCGCCGGGCTGATCAAGGTCGTCCAGTCGCTGCGCCACGAGACCCTGCCGGCCACCCTGCACGCGGCCGCACCCAGCCGCCACGTCGACTGGGACGACAGCGGGCTGCGGCTGGTGCGGGACGCGGTGCCCTGGCCTTCGGCGGGGGAGCGGACCAGGCGTGCCGGGATCAGTGCCTTCGGCATCAGCGGAACGAACGCCCACGTGATCATCGAGGAGGCTCCGTCGTCCCTTCGGGCGCAGCAGCCGGAACCGCCGTGCGGTCAGCCCCTGTTCCTCCTGTCCGCGCGCAGCGAGCAGGCGCTGCGGGGACACGCCGCCGCGCTCGCGGGGCGGCTGACCGAGGACGAGAGCGCGCTGCCGGACATCGCCCACACCCTGGCGCGGCACCGCAGCCACTTCGAGTGGCGGGCGCCGATCGTGGCACGGGACCGGGACGAACTGCGCGCCGGACTCGGCGCGTTGGCATCCGGGCGTACGCCGCTCACGGCGCCGCGCGAGGAGCAGCCCGGCAAGGTGGCGTTCGTCTTCTCGGGGCACGGTGGCCAGTGGCCCGGCATGGGCGTGGAACTGATGGACCGGTCGCAGGCGTATCGCGACGAGCTGACCCGCATCGACCAGGCGGTGATGAACCAGGCCGGGTGGTCGGTACTCAAAGCCCTGCGAGCCCCGGAGGAGTTCTCACCCCTCGTGAGGACCGAGTATCTCCAGCCGGTGCTCTTCGCGGTCAACGCGGCACTGGCCGCCGCCTGGCGCTCGCTGGGCGTCACCCCGGACGCCGTGGCCGGCCACAGCCTCGGTGAGATCGCCGCCGCGTACACCGCCGGCGCCCTCACGCTGGACGACGCCGTGGCCGTCGTCACGGGGCGCGCCCAGGCGGTCGTACCGCTCGTGGGCCAGGGCGGCATGGTGTCCGTGGAACTGCCGCTCACCGAGGTCGAGGAACTCCTCGCCCCGTACGCCGGGCGGCTCTTCGTCGCCGCCGTCAACAGCGCCCGCTCAACCGCCGTCTCGGGCGACGCGGAGGCTCTGACAGAGCTGTTCCGCCGGCTCGAAGGGCAGCGGGTTTCCGTACGACGGCTGTCCACCCCGTTCGCCTCGCACACCCCGCTGATGGAACCGCTGCGCGAGAGCCTGCTCGAGCGGTTCTCCGGCATCCGCCCCCTGCAGGCGCCCACCGCCCTGTACTCGACGGTGCTCGCCGAACCCGTCTCCGGCGAGCGGCTGGACGCCGATTACTGGTACGGCAACCTCAGCCGGCCCGTACGCTTCGCGGACACCGTCCGGCGGATGCTGGAGGACGGATACCGCTCCTTCGTCGAACTCAGCCCGCATCCGTCCTTGCTGTCCTCCCTGGAGTCGGTGGCGGCTCAGGCGGGAGTGGACGCGGTCGCCGTCGGTTCGCTGCGCAGGCAGCAGGGCACGGACGATGTACTGCTGTGCGGGCTCGGCGAGTTGTACGGCGCCGGACACGCTCCCGACTGGACGGCGCTGTTCCCGCAGGGGAGCCGCGTCGACCTGCCCACCTACGCCTTCGACCGCGAACGCCACTGGCTGACACCCGCCCCGTCGAGCGCGCCGGGTGCGTCGCCGTTCCTCGCCACCCATGTGGAGTCCAGCGACGTTCCCGGCCTCCACACCTTCCAGTGCGACCTCGACCTGGGAGACAGCCGCTTCGCCTATCTGGCCGACCACCGAGTGGGCGGCGAGGTCTGGCTGCCAGGAGCCGCCTTCCTGGACATGGCCCTGGAAGCCGTTCGCGCGGTGGAGGACGGGCCCGAAGCGCACCTGACCGACGTCAGGTTCCTGACGCCCCTTCGCCTGGACGACGCACGGCCGGTGCGGCTCCAACTCGTGCTGCACCCCGCGGAGGAGGGCTTCCGCGATGTCACCGTGGCGTCCGCGCCCGTCGGTGAGCGACGCACCCGCTGGGAGCGGCACGTCACCGCACGCGTGGCGCTCACCCCCGACACGGCCCCGGCGCTCGTGCCGCTCGCCGCCCTACGGGAACAGTGCGCTGAGGCGGTCGACTTCTCCGCCGTCTACACCCGGCTCGCAGAGCTCGGCATCGACTACGGCCCTGCCTTCCGGGGGCTCGAGGACGGACATGCCACGCGGAACCTGGCCGTCGCACGGCTCGCGGCCCGGCCCACGGCGGGTCACCTGCTGCATCCGGCCGTCCTCGACGCCGCCTTCCACACGGCAGCCCTGCCCGGCAGTGCCCCTCGAGACCGCGCGTTCGTACCCGCGGGGCTCACACGGCTGAGGTTCACCGGACGGCGCGGCACGCCGGCATGGGCGACCTGCCATCCACGGTCCGTCGACGACAGCACCGCCACCATGGACCTGCGGATCTGGGACGAGGAGGAACAACTGATCCTCGAGGCAGAGGAGTTCACACTCGCGGCGCTCCCGGCGCTGAGCGGCGCGCTCTTCGAGACCCGCTGGAAACCCCGGCCCATGCCCGAGGAGCCCGCCACCACGGACAGCTGGCTGATCCTGGCCGACGACAGCGGGGTGGCGGCCGAACTGGGCGAGCGGCTGGCGCAGTTGCCGGTGCCGCATGCCATCGTCCGCAGGGGCACGGCCTTCTCCGCCGAGGGACCGGGCCGATACGTCCTGGACCCCGCCGATCCCCGGCATCTGGCCCGGCTCCTGGACGAGGCGTTCCCCGGCCGAATGCCCGACCGGATCGTCCAGCTGTCCGCCCTGGACGCGCCACCGGTCGCCGACGCCGCCACGGCCGAGGAGTCCGCGCGGCTGTGCTGCCTGAGCACCCTGCACCTCGCGCGGACCCTGGCGGACCGCACCAGGGGCAGGGCGCCACACCTGTCCGTGGTCGTACGCGGCAGCCAGGCGGCCGGTGACAGCACACACGTGACCAACCCGCAGCAGGCGCTGGCGTGGGGCTTCGGCCTCACGCTTGCGCAGGAGCACCCGGAGCTGTCCACCACGCTCATCGACCTGCCGCCCACCGGCGGCGTCGACGCTCTGTGGACGCAGCTGCGGCACGCCGACGACGAACGACTCGTGGCGCTGCGCGCGGAGGGCCGACTGGTGCCCCGTCTGGCCCGCACCCATCCGGACGAGGGCGGTCGCGGCGCGACCGACGCGGACGGCGTGCACCTGGTCACCGGTGGCCTCGGCGGACTCGGCAAGGTGGTCGCCGAACGACTCGTCCGCCGAGGGGCCCGCCGTCTGGCGCTGCTGAGCCGGGGCACCCCCGACGCGTCGGCCAGGAGCTGGATCGCGGACCTCGAAGCACGAGGCGCCACCGTGCACCTGGCCCGTGCCGACGTCGCCGACCGGGACGGCCTCGCGGCGGCCCTGGATTCCGTACGACGACAGCTGGGCCCCATCTCCACCGTGGTGCACGCGGCCGGTGTCCTGGACGACGCCACGGTGGCGAACCTGAGCGACGAACGCGTTCTGCGCGTGCTCGCGCCCAAGGTGCTGGGCACCGCCCTGCTCACCGAACTGGTACCGGAGACCCAGGCATTGATCCTGTTCGCCTCGGCCGCCGGACTCGTCGGCTCCGCGGGGCAGAGCCCCTACTCGGCGGCAAACGCGTTCCTCGACGCCTGGGCGCACCACCTCTCCCGCGGCGGACGCCGGGCGCTGAGCCTGGACTGGGGTGCCTGGTCCGGCGTCGGCATGGTCGCCGAGTCCGGCACCCGGGCCGCCGAGACCACCCGGTCGGGACTGATCGCGTTCACACCACAGGACGGCGGGGAACTGTTCGAGCGGGTGCTGGGCACCTCGCGCCGGCAGCTCGCACCCATGGCGCTGGACTGGGAGATGCTCGCACTCGATCCCGAGGCGGTACGCACACGCCCGGTCCTGGCCGACCTGATCACCGCCCCGACCGGACCGCCGGCACCGGACGACCTGGTCAAGAAGGTCCTCGCCGCCTCCACCGACGAGGACCGCGCCCGCTGGCTGGAGACATACGTACGGACGCGGGTGGGCGAGGTCTCCGGCGGCACGGCGGAGGTGTCCGCGACCACGGACCTGAAGCAACTGGGCCTGGACTCCCTCATGCTGGTGAGGCTGCGCAACGCCTTCAGCCGGGACCTGGGCGTCGAACTCCCGGCCACCGACGTGTTCACGGCGTCCGACATCCGCGGCCTCGCCCGGGCCCTGGGGACGGCCCTGCCCGACCGCGCCACCCCCGTGCCGGAGCGGCCCGCCCATCCCACGACACACGTACCCGAGACCGACCTGCGGCCCTTGACCCGCGACGCGGTACGCCTGCTGCGCAGTGCCCGGCCGGGCATGCCGGACGCGGCACACGCCATCGGCCTCGCCGTGCGGCTCACCACGGCGACGACCCGCGAGGCGCTCACCGCCGCACTCGACCGGCTCGCCGCCCGGCACGCGGCGCTGCGCACCGCCATCGTCGCGAGCGGCGACTCCGGGCGGCAGATGGCGGTACACCGAAAGGCGAACCGGCCGGTGCTGCGCTGGACGACCGCGGACGACGGACTCGACGCCGCCGACCGGCTGCGCCGGCTCCTGGAGCCGGCCTTCGATCTGGCCGACGCCCCGCTGTGGCGGTTCGAACTGGCCGAAGGAGGCGAGCGGGGGCAGGTCCTGGCGTTCGGTGCGCACCACGCCGTCAGCGACCTGCAGTCGCTGCTGCTCGTGGCGGGCGAGATCGACGCCGAACTGTCCGGCACCCCGCTCGGGGACACCGTCACCAACCGCGACATCGACCTGCTCGCCGAAGCCCAGCACAGCGTCGGCGAAAGGCCGGGAGACGAGTGGCGCGAAGCCTTCCACGGCAGCCGGCGGCTCGACCTGACCCTCGCCCGGCCGCGCCCGGCCGCCCGGTCGTACCGGGCCGGGAGCGTCACGGTTCCCCTCCCGGAGGGCCTCATGGAACGCGTGTCGGACGCCGCCGCCCGGCTGTCGATCACCCCCGCCGCCTTCTGCCTCGGCGCCCTCACGGTCCTGCTGGCCAGGAAGCGGGAGCGCGAACGGTTCGTGCTCGCCGTCCCCGTGGACACCCGCGTCCACGCCGACGCGTACGACGCGGTGGGCTACTTCGGGGTGCCGGTGCCGTTCCCCGCCGAGGCCCGGACGGGCGAGCCGGTCGCCGAGGTGCTGCGCCGGACGGACGGGCGCCTGCAACGGGTGCTGGCCAAGGGCGCCATGTTCTCGGACGTCCTGTCCACCCTGGCCCGGCAGGGGCTGTACCGGGAGAACGCGCCGCTGGTGGAGGTCTACTTCAACTACGTGCGCTCTTCACGGCGCCTCACCGCCATGGAGGTGCTGCCCGCCGGCACGGGCTACTCCGACCTCGATCTGATGATCACCATGACGCCGGACGCCGGGTGTGTGCGGTTCGACCACAACCTGGACATCCTGGACGGGCCGGTCACGGCCGAACTGGGGGAGGAGTTCCTGCGCCTGCTCGAGGAGACGGCGGAAGATCCGACGGCGCTCGTGCGGGCCTCGAAGGCGCCCGCCCCCGAGGCCACCGCGACGGCCGCGCCACGCCGCTGTACCGCCCTCGCCGCCACCTTCGCGCTCGGCAACCTGCCGCTGATGTGCGCGACCGCGCTCGGCGACGGCACCGTGGACGGCGGCCCGGACATCGCCGAAGCGCCGTACCACCAGGTGCTCGCCAGTCTCAAGGACCCGTCCGGTGTCTTCGCCGATCCCTCCACGGCCGTGGGCATCGTCCTGCTGCGGGCCACGGACCTCGAACGCTTCGGCCCGGTCGACGACACGGCACTCGCCGAACTGCGCGCCGCCTACCCGGCCGCCCTCAAGGCCCTGTCCGCGCGCACACCCGTGATCGTCGGTTTCATGCCCTCCGCACACGCGCCCGCCCGCCTCGCGCGCTGGGAGCGCGACATCGCGGCCGACCTGGACGGACTGCCGGGCATCGCCGTCCTGGGCCCCGACGACTGGACGCGGCACCACACCGTCGGGGAACGCTTCGACGAACGGACCGAGCGGCTGGCTCATCTACCTTTCACCGCGCCCTTCCAGGCGGCGGTGGCGCTGCGCCTGGCAGAGGTCGTGCGGGCGGTGCTGCGCCCCGCGCCCAAGGTGATCGCGGTGGACGGCGACGAGACCCTGTGGGGCGGCGTCGCCGGCGAGACCGGACCTGATGCGGTCGACCTGACCGGCCCGCGAGCCCTGCTCGCCCGGCGGCTGCTGGGATGGCGGCAGGCGGGCGCCTTGCTGGCGCTGGTCAGCAACAACGACGAAGCCACGGTCCGAGCCGTCCTCGACCGTCCCGACAGCCTGCTGAAGCCCGAGCACTTCAGCGTGCTCTCCGCCGCCTGGGGCCCCAAACCCCAGCGGCTCGCCGACGCGGCGCGCACCCTCAACCTCGGTCCGGACAGTTTCCTGTTCCTGGACGACAACCCGGCCGAGATAGCCAGGATGCGCGCCGCGCTGCCGCAGGTGCTGTCGGTGACCTGCCCTTCATCGGATCAGCTGGAGGACTTCATAGGCCGGTTGTGGCCCCTGGTCCCCGCGGCGGCGACCGCCGAGGACGCGCTGCGCGCCCGCTACTACGAGCAGGAACGGGAACGGGACGCCGCCCGCGCGCAGGCGGGATTCGAGGAGTTCCTGTCCGGGCTGGGGCTGGAGGTGGACATCAGGCCCCTGTCGGACGACGACATGGAGCGGGCCGGACAACTGGTCCGCCGCACCAACCAGTTCACTCTGCGAGCCCGGTCGGAGGACGGCGGCGATCTCGCCCGGTGGCGGGAGCGCGGAGAGGTGTGGACGGCCGCGGCACGTGACCGGTTCGGGGACTACGGCCAGATCGCCCTGCTGGCCGTCCACGCCGACGGTGACCGACTCGACGTACTGGCCTGGCTGATGAGCTGCCGTGCACTGGGCCGCGGAGTCGAGGAACGCCTCCTGCAATGGCTCGCGGACCACGCCGAGGAACGCGGCTGCGCAAAGATCCGCCTGACAGCCGACCACACCCTCCGCAACACCCCCGCCCGCAAACTCCTGTCCGCCTTGGGCGCAGGCCCCCAGGAGGCCCCTCACTTGGAGACGACAACGACACCGGCCCACTTGAGAACATTCCGCTCCTGGGCACCGAACGGAGACGCGCGAAACTCCGCAAGTACCCACAACCCACCCGCGGATACAGACACGCCGGGACCGGAATAGGGGCGCGGGGAACCGCGCAATTCCCCACCACGCACCCGCAGGTATCGACGTTCCGGCACACGAACGGGGGCGCGGGGAACCGCGTAAATCCCCACAACGCACCCGCAGGTACGGGCGCGCCGGGACCGGAACAGGGGCGCGGGGAACTGCGCAATTCCCCACCACGCACCCGCAGGTATCGACGTACCGGCACACGAACGGGGGCGCGGGGAACCGCGTAAATCCCCACAACGCACCCGCAGGTACGGGCGCGCCGGGACCGGAATAGGGGCGCGGGGAACTGCGCAATTCCCCACCACGCACCCGCAGGTATCGACGTACCGGCACACGAACAGGGGCGCGGGGAACTGCGCAAAATCACCACCACGCACCCGCAGTCGACGACGCACAAGAACCCCCCGACAGGGGCGCGGGGAACTGCGCAAAACACCCCCAAGCAGCCGCAGGCAACGACGCACAGGCAGAAAGACACGACATGACCAACCACCCAAGCTCGGACGCCGAGTCGATCGAACACGGCCCGGCCATGACCGTGACCGACCTCCTGGCCAGGCTGGCCGCAGCCACCCCCGCACCAGCCACCACCCCGCAGGACACGAACACCCTGGCCGCGACCATCGCCACCACCGCGTCCCGCTACCTGCCGGGCGGCCGGCACCTGTCTCCTGACGCGGACTTCTTCGACGCCGGAGGCACCTCCGTGCACGCCGTGGAGCTGGTCGCGGAGCTGGAGCGTGAGCTCGGCATCGAGTTCGACTTGGACGAGGTGTTCGCCGACGCCCGACCCGTCAGCCTGGCCAGGCGCTGCCTGTCCATGCCGGCAACAGTCACTCCGGCGCACCAGGAGCCGGCCGCGCCGGCCCCGTACACCCCACCGGCCCCCCACGCCCCGTACACACGAGCGCGTCGCGAGGACCTCGACCAGATCCTCGCCGACCTCGCCCTCGCCGACCGCCTGCCCTTCACCGACGTGCCCGAGCCGCTGCCGCCTCGGCGGATCCTGCTGACCGGGGCGACCGGCTTCCTCGGCAGCCATATGCTGCTCGATCTGCTGCGGCACAGCGACGCCCATGTGTACTGCCTGGTCCGCGCCGCCGACGAGGAGGCCGCGCTCGACCGGCTCGGCGCGGCGCTCACCGGCTACTCGCTGCCCTGGTCGCCGGAGGTGCGCCGCCGGGTGACCGTGCTGCCCGGCGACATCCGGCAGCCACGGCTCGGCCTGCCCGACGAGCTGTGGCACACCCTGGCCCATGAGCTGGACAGTGTGGTCGGGGTCGCGGCGGCCGTGGACTTCCTGCGCGGCTACCGGTCACTGCGGACCAGCAATGTCCTCGGCACGCTGGCGCTGGCCGAACTCGCCGCCACCGGCCGCCCGAAGCCGCTGCACCACATCTCCTCGATCGCGGTCTTCAACGAGGTCGGGATCACGGCCATGGGCGAGGACGACCCGCTCGCCCACGCCGACCGTCTCATCTCCGGCTACGACCAGTCCAAGTGGGCCGCCGAGGTGGCTCTGCGCCGCGCCCGCGACCACGGTCTGGTCGTCACGGCCCTGCGCCCGGGCGGAATCGGCGGCCACACGAGGACCGGCGCCTACAACCCGCAGGATCTCAGCAGCGGCCTGATCTCCGCCTTCGGCCGCTTTCGCACCGTACCCGCCTTCCGGTATCTGAACGCGGCGCCGGTCGACTGGGTGAGCCGGGTGGCGGTCGCCGCCGTCTGCGAGCCCGACGCCTGGGGCTACGACTACAACCTCACCGGCGTGCCGAACACCCTCGACGACGTCGTACGCGACATGGCGCTCGGCGGCATGCACGTCCGGGTCCAGGACTGGGACGAGTGGCGCATGGACACCCTGGCCCGGCTGGAGGCCGAACCGGTTCCCCAACTGGCCTTCCTGACAAGGGTGCTGCAAAGCCCCACCGCGCTGAAGCTGTGCGAGGCGACCCTCAAGGGCCCGGCGGCCGTCGCGGAACGCACCGACGCGCTCGTGGCGGCGCTGGGCCTCACACCCGCGGCCCGCTATGACGCGCGGGCCCAGCTGAAGACGTTCGAGCGGCTCGCCCAGGACGGCCTCGCCCGGCTGCCGCACAAGGACGACCCGCCCTATCTGTGGTTCACCGAGACGACCGGGGGCACCGTGGGCCCCGTCGGTGCGCCCGCCGACGCCCCCACCGCCTGCTCCATGGCGCTGACCCTCTCCATCGCCGGGATGTACCAGCTGGTGAAGGAGCGCAGGCTGGACGTGACCGGCGAAGTCCTGTGTACCGCGGTGCACCCGGGGCCCCTGAGCGTCGACAGCGGCGACGTCTGGATCCGCCCGGAGGAGGGAATCCCGCAGCACCACGGACTTGGGCATCAACTCCTCCACTACCGCCTGCTGTTGCGCGACGGCGACGGCGGACGCTGGTGGCTGGAGGGCCGCAAGTACGCACGCGCCCGGCGCGACCTGTGGCGGCAGACCCGCGCGCTGGCCGTGGAGATCGGCCGCGAGGGTGAACCGGCGAGCCTCACGGGGGAGGTCGTCGTGCCGGCCGACAGCTATGTCCGCGACCAGATCGACGGCATCCACGCCGACCCCCGTCTGACCGGCCAGGAGCAGCGTGCCGCCAAGCTGACCTGGCTCGCCTGGTTCGGCCTGGAGATGGGACGGGGCCTGCTCGGGCCCTTCACCCGCGCCGCGGCCGAGCTGCTGGATCTGCGCCGCACCCCGAACCGCACGGAGACCCGCCGATGATCTTCAGAACTCCGAACCCCCGCCCCGCCCCGCACGCACTCCGCAAGGTCAGGACCACCGCGGCCCTGCGCCCGCTCTGCCACCGTCTCGACCCGGCCGCCGTCGAGGAGATCCCGTTCCGGGCCGGGGACGGCGTCCGGCTCGGCCTGACCCGGGTGGGCGGCGGCGGGGCGGACCGGCCCGCCGTGCTGCTGCTGCACGGACACACCGCGTCCGCCGACATGTTCCTGCTGCCCGAGACGCGCAACCTGGTCGACGTCCTCCTGGACAACGGCTACGAGCCCTGGCTGCTGGACTGGCGGGGCAGCTGCCGGCTGCCGTACAACGAGACCGGCCGGCGGTACACCTACGACGACGTCGCCCTGTACGACATCCCCGCGGCCGTCTCCCGCATCCGCGAACGCATCGGGGACCGCCCGCTGTTCGTCGTCGCCCACTGCATCGGTTCCATCGCGCTGTCCCTGAGCATGACGGCAGGGCTGGTGCCCGGCCTCGCCGGCGTGGTGTCCCAGGGGGTCTTCCTGACACCGAAGCTGGCGGGCCGTACCTCCTTGCGCATGTCACTGGCGGCGGAACTGCTGAAGACCCGGATCGACCACATCCCGGTCGACTTCCGCAGGGTGGGCCTGTGGTCGAAGTACACCCCCCTGTTCGCACTCGCCTCCCGCAGGGCGAGCTGCCCGGACCCGACCTGCCAGATCCTGCACAACTCTGCCTGGGGCACCGGAGCCTCGCTCTTCCTCCACGAGAACCTGGCCGACGCCACCCATGACCGGCTCGCCGAGCTCCTCGGGCCCGCGCCGCTGTGGATCCTGCCGCATCTGCGCCGCATCGAGCTGGCCCGGAGCGTGGTCCGCTGGCACGACACCGACCACCGCTACCGGTCGCTGCCGCCCAACGCCCTGGACGCGGCCGGACGCATCGACACCCCCGTCCTGCTGCTCGCGGGCAGCGAGAACGGGTTGTGGCTGGACTCCCAGAAGCTCTGTCACGACGTCCTCGCCCGGCGGCAGCCGCAGCTGGAGGTGACCTACACCGAAATCCCCGGCTATGGCCATCTGGACACATTCCTGGGCAGGGGAGCCGCCCTCGACGTGTTCGGTCATATCCTCGAATTCCTCGGCGCACGACGGTGACGGCCGGACCCGGGCCGACTACCGTACTCGCCAGTAACCGGTTTGCACTCCAGGAGGAGCCCCATGCCGCAGCTCGAAGCCGACGGCGCCGCACTGACGTACGACGACGAGGGGCCCCGCGACGGTGACGGCGTGCCCCTGGTGTTCGTCCACGGCTGGACGGCCAACCGGCACCGCTGGGACCACCAGCTGGAGCATTTCTCCCAGAAGCGGAGGGTGATACGGCTCGATCTGCGCGGGCACGGGGAGAGCGGCGGCTCGGGAGCGCGGACGATCGAGGCGCTGGCCCGCGACGTACTGGCCCTCCTCGATCATCTGGAGGTCGACCGGTTCGTGCTGATCGGGCACTCCATGGGCGGAATGATCGCCCAGACCGTCGCCCTCGCTCACCCGGAGCGGGTGGAGCGCCTGGTGCTCGTCGGCTCCATCAGCCGGATGGTCTACAGCCGGGGGAGAGCCCTGCTGATGTCGGCGTCGACGAAGGTCCCCTTCAAACTGTTCATCGCGGCCAACATCCAGCGGGCCTTCGCCCCGGGCTACCCGCGTGAGGAGATCCGGGAGTACATCAAGGGCTCCTCCGCCACGCCGCGCGAGGTGGTCATGACCTGCTACGGCGCCATGCGGGACTTCGACGTCCTGGACCGGGTCGGCGAGATCCGGGTGCCCACCCTCATCGTGCACGGCTACCACGACATCCAACTTCCGGTGAGGCAGATGCTGCGCATGGCCAAGGCATACCCGGACGCGGAGGTCCGCATCATCGACGCCGGTCATGAACTGCCGGTGGAGAAGCCGGCGGAGCTGACCGAGGTCCTCGACCGCTTCCTGACCGGCCGCCCCTGAAGCTCGCGGAACGAGGGGCGCCGTACGACGAATGCCCGGCGAGAACCCGGCGGAAGATCCGTCGCGGCGCCCCCGCTGGTTCCTGTGCCGTTTCCCGTGCGCCGCCTCCTCGCGTCAGGCGGTGGTCAACTGGCGTATGACAGCCTCGGCCACGCTCCTGGCACTGCCGGGATTCTGCCCCGTGATCAGGTTCCCCTCCTCGACGACATAGCTCTCGAACGGCTTCCTGGCCGTGCTGTAGTCGGCACCGAGCTTCTTCAGCTCCTCCTGAAGGCTGTAGGGAACGGCCTGAGCCCGGTGGGCCAGTTCCTCCTCGGGCCAGGAGAACCCGGTGACTCTCTTGCCCCTCACCAGGGGTTTGCCATCACTGAGGGTCACGTTGAGCAGACCCGTGGCGCCATGGCACACCGTCGACACGACACGGCCCGTCTCGTAGAACCTCGCCATGAGGTTTTCGAGCTGCCGGGACTGCGGGAAGTCGAACATGACGCCATGGCCGCCGGTGAGGTAGATGGCGTCGTAATCCTCGATATCGATGTCCGAGATCCGCTTGCTGTCCTCCAGGAGGTCCATGAACTCCCGGTCCTCGTAGCGCTCTCCGGTGCCCAGCTCCGCCAGAACCTCTTGGGACAGGCTCTCCGGATCGATGGGGACCTTGCCTCCGGACGGGCTCGCGATGTCCATGTTGAACCCGTATCCCTCGGCAACATCCCAGAAATGGGTCAGCTCCCCGAGCCAGAGGCCCGTCCTCATCCCCGCCTTGCGGTATTCGTCGACATTGGTGACGACGACCAGAATCCTTTTCTGCGCGGCAGCCATGAAAGGAACCTCCCAGGTCATCGGTCCCCTTCGACCACCGTAGGTCCGGGCTCGCCGGAGCGCCATGGACGCCGGAGCGTGGCGGCGCGTGCACACGACGCGTTCGTGACGTCCGCGGGTGGCCGCCGGGGCGGCTCCGGAGCCGGGTCCCGGTCCCGCCGCTCCTCCGCGATGGCCGGACCGCAGCGCTCAAGGCACCGGCCGGTGCCGGCCCCCTGAGCGCTGCCCCTACACTCGATAGCCGCCCATGCAGGGAAACCGCCGACAGGAAGGCCTTGTTGCCCCGTGTTCCAAGACGCCCCGATCTACCACCAGCTCGTCGCCGAGCGCGGTGACGTGCCCGCCCGGGTTCGCGACGCGGCCGAGAGCATACGTCGCGAGCTGGAAGGGGTGATGACCATGGGGCAGCCGCTCGACGCCTTCCAGTCAGGTCGTTTCGCCGCCCATCCTCCGGCGCAGCAGCGCTCCGCACTCCCCCCGCTCCCGCCGGGACGGTGAACCGCGTCGCCGGCCGCCGCCCCCGCACATCCGGTGCCGGGGCGGCGGCCGGCGATGTTCGATTTGAAGGACGGGCCGTGGCGCTGGGCGGTACGACGCCCGCCGGTTTTCAGGACAGTGTGCGGCACAGCAGGGCCGCGGGACCCTGGCTGCTTCCCAGACGCGTGGTGAAGGCGATCCCTGCGGCGTACTCGTCGGCGGCGCACTGGCCCTTGTAGTCGCCGTAGGCGAAGTCGCCCCCGGCGCCGTCTGCCGGCCGGTTGTCGGACCGGTCGAACCACACCGTCCGCCCTCCGGAGCCCAGCGCGCCGCTCGCGGGCACGCACAGGGCCGCGGACACGCGTCCGCCGCGGTGGCTGTAGCCGATCAGGAACTGACCCGAGGGGCACTGGAGTTTGGTGTACCCGGAAGCCCAGTCGCCCCCAGAGGGGACGTAGCGTTCGTCGGTGACGACGGTCTGTGCGTTCCCCGCGGTGCGCAGATCACCCCCGGTGACGTCGGTGCACAGTCCCCGGCCGCTGGTATGGCCGAGGCCGATGAGCCGCAGACCGTCGGGGCAGACGGCCTTGTAGGCGCCCGAGTCCCAGTCGCCGCCGGCCCGTACGCGCAGTGACTCCACGGCGTCGCCGTGGTCGGTGCTGAGCATGCGCCAGGTGGGGACCGGGGCGACGGGCCCGGTGAGGCCGGGCGACGTCATGAGGCGGCTCCACGCCGGTCCGCGCCAGTCGGACTGGTCCAGGATGCCGTACCGGTGCCCCTCGGAGTCGTAGCGCAGCAGGGACCAGTCGTCGTGGCCCTCCCAGCCGACCAGCGGCCAGAAGGCGAAGTCCGCGTCATGGTCCGCGAGGTAGTCGGTGAAGTTGCCGAACCACGCGCGGGCGGCGGTGCCGGTCTCGCCCGCCCCGATGCCGAACTCACTGATCCACAGCGGCGCCGTGAAGTGCTGTCCGGATTCCTCCGGGACGTAGAAGGCTTCGTCGTGGAGGGCCTGGTAGAGCTGGTCGCGGGTGAGGTCCTGGTAGCGCGGGTCGTGGGTCTCGCCGAGCCCGGTGGCGCCGCTGTGGTGGGGGCCGGTGTACCCGTAGAAGTGGGCCGAGTAGACCAGCTTGTGCGCGGCCACGAGTGTGTGGGAGAGCGTGCGCACCGGGGTGAGGGCGGGGCGGCCGTGCGGCAGCCCGTCGACGGGGATTCCGGTCCAGTTGATCCCCTCGATGACGATGAGCAGACCTGGGTTGCCCTCGGTGAGGATGCGGTCGGCGGCGAACTGGGCGGCGGCGTACCAGTCGTGGCTGTCGCCGAGTCCCCAGTTGGGGTCGTCCATGACGTCGCGGCGCACCTCGTTGTACAGGTCGGCGCCCACCACACGGGGGTTGGAGGCGTAGCGGCGCGCCATGAACACCCAGTCGTCCGACCACTGCTGGGTGGACTGCCGGCTGTTCCACCGCTCGTTGCCGTCGATTCCGCAGCACCAGCGGGAGGTGTTGGTGTGGTTGTTGAGGATGACCGCGAACCCGTCCCCGGTCAGGTCGGCCACGACGGTGTCGTAGACCTGAAGGGGGGTCAGTCCGCGAAGCTGCGGGTTGGCGGTGACGGCGGCGTCCGGGACGGCGGCCGTCGTATGGATCATCTCGTTGGAGAACGGCAGCCGGATGCTGTTGATGCCGAGCTGTCGGAAGTCGGCGAGCAGCCGGGGCAGCGGGACCCGGTCCAGGCCCAGGGGGATGCCGTAGGAGTCCTGCCCCGCATGGTGGTCGGCGGGGTCGGCGATGCTGCCGCTGCCCGTCCATGAGCCTTGCGCGCCGTCCCAGTTGGCCGACTTCAGCCGGAAGCGGTTGCCGGCGGCGTCGACGATGTACCGGCCGCGGGTGGACAGCGGCGGCTGCCAGGAGCCGGCGGCAGGGGACGCGCCGTGGGCGGTGGGTGTGGAAGACGCAGGGGCGGCGGCGACCGCCCCGGGCGCCGCGGTCGACAGGAGCAGAGCCGCGGCCGCTCCTGTCAGGGATCGAACAAGTCTGGTCGGCATACGGCCCTCTGCGAGCGAGCGGTGGTGCGCGGACAGGGGTCAGCCGTCAGTCTACGGAACAACTCCCGCTCGGGAAGCGGTAGTTCACAGGCCGATCGCGTACACCTTGCGCAGCGTCTCGTGCACCGTCCACGTCGTGCGGTCGCCCTCGTGCAGCACCGCCATGTCACCCGGTCCGACGTGCAGCGTCGGGCCGCCCTCGATCTCGATCGTCGCCGACCCGCTGACGACCACGAACACCTCGTCGGCCTCGGTGTCGGTCACGACCGAGGGCGTGATCTGCCAGATGCCCCGCACCTGGCGGCCGTCCTCCGATTCCCAGACGACCTTTCCCGTCACCTCGGGCGTCCCCGAGACGATCTGCGCCGGGTCGAGCGCCTCCGGTTCGAGTGCGGCGTCGGGGATGTGAACAACAAAGCTGTGGGTCATGGCGCGACCCTAATCCGCCCCCCGGCCCCCCGGCCGCCGACACTGTGTCGCGTATCGGGCCAGGTCACAGGACACTTCGCCGGTCACGGGCCCATGCGACTTTCGTGCCGCTCGTCACCGGGACGCCCGCCGACGCTCCTTGCGGGCCCGCCGGCGGGCGTCCCACAGCACGCGCAGTGCACGTACCGGCGGCGGACCCGCCGGGCCGCGCAGCAGTCCGGCGCCGCGCGCCAGCGCCGCGTCCGCGGTCAGCAGCTCGATCTCGACCAGCGCGCCCATCAGAGGCTTGTAGGGGGTCGCGGTGAGGGCGGGCAGCCCCCTGGCCGTCTCCAGGGTGGCCCGGGCCGCCCCGACCTGGTCCCGTACCAACTCGCGTACGGCCTCGCAGTCATGGCCCGCCCTGAGGTCCTCCTCCGTGACCGAGAAGCGCTCCATCGTCTTGACCGGGATGCCCAGCACGCCCTCCCGCAGGTCCTCGGAGAGGTCGTTGACGAAGTCCAGCCGCTGGCTGCCGTCGATGAAGGTGCGGCACGCCGCCCGGTACCGGCCGTCGTCGTCCTCGGGTCCCGCCAGCACGCCGACGAGCATGAAGGCGGGCAGCGCGTAGGCGTCCAGGTAGGCCTGGTAGTCGGCCTCGTCGGCGAATCGGCTGAACTCCAGCTCGGCGCGGGCCGTGGACAGATACTCCTCCACCGTCCCCGCGAGCCGCGGACAGGCGGCGACGGTGTGCAGCAGCGTGCGGATCAGCGGGTCGTCGCTCGTCCCCGACTCCAGACCCTCGCGTATGCGCCGCTCCCAGGAGCTCCAGGCCGCCGCCCGCCGCTCCTTCGTACCGGTGTCCAGAAGATTGTCCCCGTGGTGCATCACCGCGGTCGCGGCCATCGCGTGCGGCAGCGCCTCGGGGGGCAGGAGCACCTTGGCCGCCATATACGACGTGCGGCGAAAGCGCGACACCAGTCGCCGCTGTGTGTCGTAGTCGCTCCGCAGCCCCGGTTCCCGGATCCCCGCCGCGTTCAGGCCCTGGTTCCACGCATTCATGCGCTGATCGTAGGGGTCCGGCGGCAAGGTGCCGGCAGCCCGATCGGGGGCGTCCCGGGTGCGGCTCCGCGTGGCGCATGGTGACACTGAGGGTGACGAGCAGAGCACAGGCGGGGCTCGGGTCGTGACAGGAAGTGAGGATCATCCATGTTGCGGGGCTTCAGAAACTTCCTGATGCGGGGCGACGTCATCGTGGTGGCGGTCGGGCTGATCGTGGCGCTGGCGTTCAGCACGCTGATCAAGGCGTTCACCGACTATGTGATCAACCCCGTCATCACCCGGGCCCAGGGCGGGATGTCGCCCGGTCTTGGCTGGCAGCTCGGCCGGCCGGGAAACATCGCCACCTACCTGAACATCGGGGCGTTCATCTCCGCGCTGATCTACTTCATCGTCTTCATGGCTGTGGTCTACTTCCTGATCGTCCTCCCGTACAAGCGCTCCCAGGCCCGGCGGGGCGTGACGGTCTTCGGCGACCCCGTGCCGGTCAAGACGTGCCCCGCCTGCCTGGCGGATGACCTGCCCAGGCCGGCCACCAAGTGCCGCTACTGCGGGACCGCTCAGGTCTGAGCCTCCATGCGGTCAGGACACAGGCTCTCCACGGCTCTCAAGGCTTTCCAAGGCACACCATGGGGCGGCCGGATCATCCGCTTGACATGTCCACATCGGAACGTGCATTCGTGACATGTCAATACTGGAATGTACAGTGGACCCATGAGTCTCAAGCACGCACTTCTCGGTCTGCTCTCGGAGCGTCCCGCCAGCGGGTACGACCTGCTGAAGCGGTTCGACACCTCGCTGGCCAACGTCTGGCCGGCGACACAGAGCCAGATCTACACGGAACTGACCAGGCTGGCGGGCTCCGGACTCATCACGGTCGCGGCCGAGGGGCCGCGCGGACGCAAGGAGTACGCCCTGGCCGACGAGGGGCTGGCCGAACTGCGCCACTGGCTGACGGAGACGAAGCCCCAGCGCAACACCCGCAGCGATGTTCTGCTGCGGGTGTTCTTCCTCGGGGTGCTGACACCCGAGCAGGCGCGCGGGTATCTGACCGATCTGATTGAGCTCTCGGACCAGGGATACGAGGAACTGCAACAGCTGGCGCGGTCCATCGACGGAGACGAGGACGATCTCGCGGTCTACGGCCGGATCGCCCTGGAGTACGGGCTGCGATTCAACGCCATGCGGCGTGAGTGGGCCGAGTGGGCGGCGAACCGGATCGACCGGATCGGGTGACCTCACTCGCGGACCGACTGTTCAGGGACGGCGGGATCCTGCGAGGGCGGTTCGGGCGGGGGGAACAGGATGTCCTCCAGCGCGTCCAGCGCGAACAGCAGGAGCAGGAGTACGACTGGCACAAGCAGAGCTATGACGACCACGGCGCCTCCCGATGGAGCAGTGATCACAGCTACGGTGCAGGGCTGCGGTGCATCGAACAGGCTTCCAAGCTCAGCGTGCGGCCGAACGGGGTATGCCGCACGCCGAGTTCCGGAACCGTGTACGCCGTTCGGGTGACGTCTTGTGTGCCGGTACTCTGGCCGGGGCGCCGGGCCCGGGCGGTGCACCGCCCGTCAGGCCCGGCATCCCGTCGGCCGTGATCAGCGGAAGAAGCTGATGTCGAAACGGTGCATGTCGCCGAACACGACGATCCATGCTCCGCGGTCCAGGCGGTAGAAGTGGAAGCCGTCGCAGCGGTAGTGCACACCGTGGTCCTCGGTGTACCAGTACCGGCCCTCCCGCTCCCAGTTGCGGCGACCGTCCCAGCGGTGCTCGCCCCGGTGGTGCCGGTGCTCGCCGCGGTGGTCGCCTCGGTGGTCGCGGTGCTCGCCCTGGCCGAAGTGGTCGTCGCCCTGGCCGAAGTGGTCGTCGCCGTGGGTGCCGCCGTGCGAGGAGTGGGACACCGCTGCGGTGCGGCCCGCCGCGGGGTTCGTGGCCGCCGATGCGGCTCCGCCCGCTGCCAGCAGGCTGCCGGCGACCGCGGCGAACGTCACGACCGCGGTGGCGGTCCGGCGTCGAAGGCTGTGCTTCATGAACATTCTCCTTGATCTGTCCGGTGCCAGGGGGTTGTCCGGCACCGGTCCGCGCCCCGAGGTGGTGGGGCGAAAGCGACGTTACTCCTAACAAGTTGAATGTTTGACGTTAACGACTGTGAAATACTTCATGAGGCGTTTCGTCACCAAAGGACCACGCATGGTGATGGAGCTGTGGTGGCCCGACGCGGAGGTGAGCTTCCATCCGGAGCACAGGCACCCAGGACCACCCAGGCAAGGCTCCGAACAGCTCCGGCGTGGCTCGCTGCGGCCGTGGTCATCTTCGGATAGCAAATGTTCGGTCATGGCAGCGACGGCGCAACGCGGACGGGGCAGCGGACGATGGACGTGAACGACGTGAACAGGCGGATCATCGGCCAGTTCCGGGAGCAGGGCGGACGCGTGGGGGGCCACTTCGAGGGCGCCCGGCTGCTGCTCCTGCACACGGTCGGCCGTCGCAGTGGGCGCGCACGGGTGAACCCTTTGGTGTACGCGGTGGACGGTGCGAGTTTCCTCGTCTGCGGCTCGTCGCGCGGCGCGGAGATCGACCCCGCGTGGGTGGCGAACGTCGCCGCCATGCGCGAGGTGACCGTCGAGGTGGGCGACCGGGTCCTCAGGGCGACGCCCACGGTCGTGCGGCACGCGTCGCCGGACTGGGAGCGTCTCTACGGGATCTGGTCGGCATCATGGCCCGACAGCGCGGAGTACGAGACCAGGACCACCCGAAGATTCCCCGTGGTGAGACTGGAGCCGGTGCCCGCGCAGGGGTCCGGGACCTGAAGCGATCCGGCCTGATCCAAACGAAAGACCCTGGGTGTGATGGCCACGAGCCGAGCCTCGAGTGAAGCCCGCCCTGCCGCTGCCCGGTCACGGCGTCGAGCACGGTGTGGCGACCGGAGGCCGGGTCCCTACGCGTACGGCTTGCGCACCCTGGGATGCACGCGCTGCACGGCGAGGGCGGCGGTGTCGTCGACGAGCCTTCCGGAGCTGAAGCGGAGCAGCTCCTGGTGCAGCCGGTCGAGCAGGTCGCGGGTCGGCACCGAGCCCTGCTCACCCACCCACTCAGGCAGCGGGAAGAAGACGCCGTCGCGGTTGCGGGCCTCCGAGACGCCGTCGGTGTAGAGCAGCAGGCGATCGCCCGAGGAGAAGGCGAAGGTGTCGACGTAGTAGTGATCGCCGATGAGCGCCGCGAGGTTGAGGGGCGGCGAGGGATTGGTCGGTTCGAGGACACACACCTCCTCCCGGTGGACGAGCAGGGGCGGAGGATGTCCGCAGTTGAGGATTCTGACGTAGCCGCCGTCGTAGGGAATCTCCGCGATGAGAGCGGTGGCGAAGTACTCCGCCTGGTGCTGGATGAGGAAGTCCGCGCTGTGGCGGGCGAGGCTGGTGTCGAGGCGATGGATGATGCCCATCAGGTCGGGCTGGTCGTACGCGTTCTCCCGGAAGCAGTTGATCACCGCTGAGGCAGCCCCCACCGCGGACAGCCCCTTGCCGCGCACGTCTCCGATGAGCAGCCGGACACCGTACGGGGTGTCGGCCGCCTCGTAGAAGTCGCCCCCGATCCGGGCCTGCTCCTGGGCGGCCACATACAGCGATTCGATCTCGACGTCCTGGACACGGCGCGGCAGTGGCCGCAGCAGCACCTGCTGGGCCGCGTCGGCGACGAGCCGGACCTGGAAGAGCGCCTCCTCCCGCTGGAGGCGGAGATGGCTCGCCCAGGCCGCGGCCAGGGTGACCGCGATGATGGCGGCACTCGTGTAGGGCGTTCCGAGGTCGGAGTAGCCGAAGCTGAGCGAGACCATGATCAGCAGGCAGAACGCGCCCAGCAGGATCGTCGGGATGACCGGCCACATCGCGGCGGCGAGCGCGGGAGCCGCGGGCAGCAGCCGGCTGAAGGCGATCTGCCTCGGAGTGGAGAACGCCAGGCTGCCGATGAGGATCGTGACGATGACCGGCGACAGCAGCACTGCCCGCTGGCGGCCGTACGGAGTGTGACGGCGCTGATGCCTTCCTGACCTCATCACAAAGTGAACTTTATCGGGGCAAAGTGGAATGCGGGGCGATGGAGTATGGGTGAGACGTTCGGCTCGCGCGACCGGCTGGCCCATCGCGGGCGCCGATGCGACGCTGAGGCGAGGGCGGCCCGCCGCGGATCGCGGTGATTTCGGGCGTCCGGCGGACCTTGGAGGTCATCCCCATGAAGCGAACCACGAGAATCCGTCCGCCCAAGGCCAGGTCCGTGCTGCTCGCGGCGTCCATGGCGGGAGCCCTCCTGGCGGGCCCCGGTGCCGCGGTGGCGGACGGCACCGGACCTGGGCGGGCGGCCCCGGCCGCCCCCTGTACGAGTGGCCAGATCGTGGCGCAGAGCGCGCACCGGATGTCGTCCGGCCAGATCATGGTCACCGTCGGTAATCATGGTTCGGCTCCCTGTCTGCTGCAGGGGTATCCGACGGTCGCACTCGCGGGGCAGGGCTCGCCGGAGAGGAACAAGCCCCTCGACGTCGTGCGTCAGTGCTCTGCGGGGCCGGTGCGGTCGGCGGCCGGGCGGCGACACGGCTCACCTTCACGCCGGTCCTGGGTGAGGCGAGCGGGTACTGCGCCTCCGGCGGCGAACCCCTCGTCGCGCCCTCGATCGTGGTGGGTGTCGCGGGCAGCAGGCAGCAACTGGCACCGGACGACGGTGGTGACTTCGCGCTGTGCGGCCACAGCGTCGGGGCGACCGCGTTCCGGTCCGCGGGTTCCTGACGCAGCGCTTCCTCGTGTGCCGATGCCCGTCCCCCGAATGGCGGAACCCGGTTTGTTACAGAAGCCGTTGAGCCGGTCGAGTGAACCGGAATCCGGGCGTGGCGCGGGACATGACGGACCGTCGACGGGATCTGTGCTGCTCCGGGGCTGATTCGGGGTCGAGTTCGGCCGCCCGCCCGGCATCTCCTCCGTATCGGTGGTGCTTACAAGGGAGAGTTACGGAAATGTCGGTGTTTTGTAACGCAGGCCCTTTTGGTGATCCCTCGCGGCGGACGCGCGCCACAGTTTCGGTCCTCGGCATCGAACCGAGAACTCGGATGGCACGCCGGCTCCCACCAGGGGTGGGTGTGCATGCACGTGAGGGGACAGCTTCATGTCTGTTGCTCGTACCACGGTCCGCCTGATCGCCACCGGTGTGGCGTCGGTGGCGCTCATCGGGGCGGCGGCCATGCCCGCGCTCGCCGACGGACACGGCCAGGGCTTCGACAACCACAGCCGCTTTTCGCACGACTTCGGCGGACCCGGCCATGGCTTCGGCGGACGCGACAACGACCGCGACTTCCGCGGCATCGGCCGCTGGGACCACGGCCGGTACTACTACCGCAGCCACAACCGCGACCGCTTCGGCCACTGGCTGTGGTTCCTGGCTCCGCGCCACAGCTGGGACCGGTACCGCCACGGCCGCTGACCCACGGCCACCGGCCCGCTTCGGCGGGTCGGCCGGTGACTCGGTGGCCGGGACGCGTGCCGTGCCGTCCGCCGGGGCCATCAGCCAGGGCCATTGACTCCCCCGTGGGGCCGAAGACCGTACGAACGGTCTTCGGCCCCCGCTGCGTGTCGGGACGACGCCGCTCGCACCGGGGTGATTCGCCGTCTTCGCTGATGATCGCCCGGCTTGTGCGGCGGTGAGATGGGTCACGGAACGAGCGGGACGGGCCGGTGACGCTGTCGGGCGCCACATCGTCGTCCGTAGGATGCACGCCAGTCCGCTCACCAGCGGGCAAGGGCCGGTCGACGATGACGTAGCCCGGCGGTCGTCCCCCGGGGGCGGACCGCTGCCGGCCAGTGGAACGGCGGACAAAACCCCCTGGACACGCGTCTGCCGACGACGCCTCCACCACAGCGCCGGCTGTTTGATCCCCGTCACACTTGTTGATGTCGCGTCGTGGCAGGGCAAGAGCACGGAATGGCTGACACCGTGGCGTTCGTCGCCAGGCTGAAGGGATCCAGGATGTTCCGCAAAGTGCTGGTCGCCAACCGTGGCGAGATCGCGATTCGCGCATTCCGCGCCGGTTATGAACTGGGCGCCCGCACGGTCGCGGTCTTCCCTTATGAGGACCGCAACTCGCTGCACCGGCTGAAGGCCGACGAGGCGTACGAGATCGGTGAGCCGGGGCATCCGGTCCGGGCCTATCTCTCCGTAGAGGAGATCATCCGCGCCGCCCTCCGGGCAGGTGCCGACGCGGTGTATCCGGGATACGGATTCCTGTCCGAGAACCCGGAGCTCGCGCGTGCCTGCGAGGAGGCGGGCATCGCCTTCGTCGGGCCGGACGCCGCGACCCTCGAACTCACCGGGAACAAGGCCCGCGCGGTCGCCGCCGCCCGTGCCGCCGATGTGCCCGTGCTCGGGTCCTCCGCCCCTTCCACGGACATCGACGAACTCGTCGGGGCCGCCGATGACATCGGCTTCCCCGTCTTCGTCAAGGCCGTCGCGGGCGGCGGGGGACGCGGCATGCGCCGGGTCGAGGAGCCCGCCCAGTTGCGGGAGGCCATCGAGGCGGCATCCCGGGAGGCCGCCTCCGCCTTCGGTGACCCCACCGTCTTCCTGGAGAAGGCCGTGGTCGATCCCCGCCATATCGAGGTGCAGATCCTCGCCGACGGGCACGGCAACGTCATCCACCTGTTCGAACGCGACTGCTCGGTGCAGCGCCGGCACCAGAAGGTGATCGAGCTCGCGCCGGCCCCCAACCTCGACCCTGAACTCCGCGCACGGATCTGTGCCGACGCCGTCAGGTTCGCCGAGCGGATCGGCTACCGCAACGCGGGCACCGTGGAGTTCCTGCTCGACCGGGACGGCAACCACGTCTTCATCGAGATGAACCCCCGCATCCAGGTCGAGCACACGGTCACCGAGGAGGTCACCGACGTCGACCTGGTCCAGGCCCAGATGCGCATCGCCTCGGGCGAGACGCTGGCCGACCTCGGCCTGTCGCAGGAGAACATCACCCTGCGCGGCGCGGCCCTCCAGTGCCGTATCACCACCGAGGACCCGGCCAACGGCTTCCGCCCGGACACCGGCCGGATCAGCGCCTACCGTTCGCCCGGCGGCTCCGGAATCCGCCTCGACGGCGGCACGACCCACGCGGGCACGGAGATCAGCGCCCACTTCGACTCGATGCTCGTCAAGCTCACTTGCCGGGGACGGGACTTCAAGGCTGCGATCGGCCGCGCCCGGCGTGCCGTGGCCGAGTTCCGCATCCGCGGTGTGGCCACGAACATCCCGTTCCTCCAGGCCGTGCTCGACGATCCGGACTTCCAGGCCGGACGGGTCACGACGTCGTTCATCGAACAGCGCCGGCACCTGCTCACCGCACGCCACTCCGCGGACCGGGGCACCAAGCTGCTCACCTACCTCGCCGACGTCACCGTGAACAAGCCCCATGGCGAGCGCCCGCACCTCCTCGACCCGGTCGCCAAGCTTCCCCGGCTGTCCGGCGGTGAGCCGCCCGCGGGCTCCAGGCAGCGGCTGGTCGAACTCGGCCCGGAGGGCTTCGCACGGTGGCTGCGCGAGTCGCCCACCATCGGCGTCACCGACACCACCTTCCGCGACGCGCACCAGTCCCTGCTCGCCACCCGCGTCCGCACCAAGGACCTGCTCGCGGCGGCCCCCGCCGTCGCCCGCACGCTGCCCCAGCTGCTGTCCCTGGAATGCTGGGGCGGGGCCACCTACGACGTCGCCCTGCGCTTCCTCGCCGAGGACCCCTGGGAACGCCTGGCGGCCCTGCGCGAGGCCGTGCCCAACATCTGCCTCCAGATGCTGCTGCGGGGCCGCAACACCGTGGGCTACACGCCCTACCCGACCGAGGTGACCGACGCGTTCGTGCAGGAGGCCGCGGCCACCGGCATCGACATCTTCCGCATCTTCGACGCGCTCAACGACGTAGGCCAGATGCGGCCCGCGATCGAGGCGGTACGGGAGACCGGGACCGCCGTCGCCGAGGTCGCACTGTGCTACACCTCCGACCTGTCCGACCCGTCCGAGCGCCTGTACACCCTGGACTACTACCTGCGCCTGGCAGAGCAGATCGTGGAGGCGGGCGCCCACGTCCTGGCGATCAAGGACATGGCCGGACTCCTGCGCGCCCCGGCCGCCGCGACGCTGGTCACGGCCCTGCGCCGGGAGTTCAACCTGCCCGTGCACCTGCACACCCACGACACCGCGGGCGGTCAGCTCGGCACCTATCTCGCCGCGATCCAGGCCGGAGCGGACGCCGTGGACGGCGCGGTGGCCTCGATGGCGGGTACGACCTCGCAGCCGTCGCTGTCGGCGATCGTCGCCGCCACCGACCATTCCGCACGCCCCACGGGCCTGGACCTCCAGGCCGTCGGGGACCTGGAACCGTACTGGGAGGGCGTGCGCAAGATCTACGCGCCGTTCGAGGCGGGCCTGGCCTCGCCGACCGGGCGCGTCTACCACCACGAGATTCCCGGTGGCCAGCTGTCCAACCTGCGCACCCAGGCGGTCGCCCTGGGCCTCGGCGACCGCTTCGAGGACATCGAGGCGATGTACGCCGCCGCCGACCGCATCCTGGGCCGGCTGGTCAAGGTCACCCCGTCGTCCAAGGTGGTCGGAGACCTGGCCCTTCACCTCGTCGGCGCGGGAGTGGCGCCGGAGGACTTCGAGGCGGCGCCCAACAGGTTCGACATCCCCGACTCCGTCATCGGCTTCCTGCGCGGCGAGCTGGGAACCCCGCCCGGCGGCTGGCCCGAGCCGTTCCGCACCAAGGCGCTGCAGGGCCGCGCCGAGGCCAAGCCCGTGCAGGAGCTGAGTGCCGAGGACCGTACGGGCCTGGAGAAGACCCGGCGCTCGACCCTGAACCGCCTGCTGTTCCCCGGCCCTACGCGTGAGTTCGACACCCATCGCCAGGCCTTCGGCGACACGAGCGTGCTGGACAGCAAGGACTTCTTCTACGGGCTGCGTCCCGGGCAGGAGTACGCGGTCGACCTGGACCCCGGCGTACGGCTCCTGATCGAACTGCAGGCCATCGGCGACGCGGACGAGCGGGGCATGCGCACGGTGGTGTCCAGCCTGAACGGTCAGCTGAGGCCCCTCCAGGTGCGCGACCGCGCGGCGGCCTCCGACGCACCGGTGACCGAGAAGGCCGACCGCGCCAACCCCGGCCATGTGGCGGCGCCGTTCGCCGGAGTGGTGACGCTCGCTGTCGCCGAGGGCGACGAGGTGGAGGCGGGCGTCACGGTGGCGACCATCGAGGCGATGAAGATGGAGGCCGCCATCACCGCCCCGAAGGGGGGACGGGTGTCCCGGCTGGCCATCAACCGCATCCAGCAGGTGGAAGGCGGAGACCTCCTCGTCGAGATCGCGTGATCTCCGCACCATCGCAGAGCCCGGCCGTTACCCACTTTCGGGTGACGGCCGGGCTCGATGGGGGGTGGCGTGCCCTGGCGGAACGGGCGTACAACCCTTTGCCGGCAAGGCCGACATGTCTGGCGACGCGTCAAATACGCGCATTCACCGATTAAATGAACCTTACAGGTAAGTGTTACGAAGATATGCGTGATCCGCTACGTAGCACGCCTATCTGCCTCACTGCCCCGGTCCGGGCGCCAGGGTATGGATGTGCGGCCAGCCGGCCGCCACCCGCACCACGCACCACCCCGTGCGAGGCCGATGCCGCGCACGGACGGGGTGCCCGCACCATGCAGGGAGAGCCTGTGTCCGTTTCCACTTCTGTAGCCGCCCGCCGTCTCGCCGCCACCGCGCTCGCCGCCGGTGCCGCGGTCGGAGCGGTGTCGCTTCCGGCATCCGCGGCCGGCCACCACGACCGGGCGATCCGGCCGAGCGTGGAAATCAGCCATGTGCAGCACGAGACTCTGATCCGAGCCCCCCGCACCAACCGCGCTCTGAACGGTGAGTGGGTGGAGATCGCCAACTCCACCCGCCGTGCAGTCAACCTCAGCGGCTGGACGCTGCGGGACGAGGCCGGCCACACCTACAGGTTCCACCACTACCTGCTGGGAGGCCGCGCCGCCGTGCGTGTCCACACGGGCGTCGGCCACGACTCCCGCACCGACCTCTACCAGGACCTGCGCTTCCCCGTGTGGGCGGGCCGCTCTGACAGCGCCACGCTGCGCAACGAGCTCGGACGCGTCATCGACTCCGTCTCCTGGGGCCGCGGCGTGCGCCACGGCCGCTGAGTCCGCCGGCCGGGGCTGAGGCGGAAGCTCCGGTCGCGCAGCTGGGAACAATGCCGTGGAGGCGCCACATCAGGGCGCCTCCACGGTCTTTTGCCGTCCCGTCAGATATGGGCGGTCACGTCGTGTCGATGCCTCGGTCGGACGCCGAGGCCGACGTGTCACGCCTGGAAGCGGCAGGCGCCGCCTGCGTGTGCGGTGGCGTCGGCTGACGCTTGGCGGAACCCCACTTGCCCAGCAGCAGAAGTCGTGCCGGGCGTTCCACGAGTTCGTACAGGACCCAGGACAGACCGAGTGACACGCCGAACATCACGGCCGTGACGGCCAGGCCGGTCGGCACGTCGTAGTAGGGGTGGTCGCCGAGCACGCTGATGCCGGCCCGCAGCACCAGCAGATGAACCATGTAGAACGCGAACGAGAGTTCCCCCAGGCGCACGAGCCGTCGGTGCCGCCACAGCGAGGGCAGCCCGTTCAGGTCCGCGACGGCCGCCGCCGGAATGAGCAGGCCGAAGCCGATGAGCGTGCACGGAGTGGTCGGATACCCGGGGGTGACCTGCGGGACGAGGAAGTAGCCGACGATCGCCACGGCCAGGGACGCCTCCGTGCCCGGACCGCGCCACCGGCCGAGAAGCACCAGCCGCGCGGTAGCGGCGCCGAGAAGGAACTCGGGCAGGCGCGCGGCGGGGAACGAGTTCACCGTCTCGCTGAACCAGTGGTGCGCGTCCGCGTAGGCGAGGACCATGACCGCCAGGACCGATGCCCCGGCCAGCGCGGCCGACGCCCGCGCGTTCAGCCGGCGCAGCCCGAGCGCCAGCAGCGGGAACGCGGCGTAGAAGAAGGCCTCACAGGCCAGCGACCAGCTGACCGGGTCCAGCGTCTGCCACCACGGGCGCCACCAGGAATGCACCAGCAGGACGTTGGCCATGGCCTGCTTCGGTGTCGGTTTCGCCTGGTGGGCCAGGGTGAACGCCATGAGCAGCGCGATCGCCGCGGTGACGAGGTGGACCGGGAAGATGCGGGCGACGCGCCGCCGCCAGAAGGTGAGCACGCGGTCCTTCTGTCTCATCGACCACATGAGCACGAAGCCCGACAGGACGAAGAAGAACGACACCCCCGTCGCGCCCGCCCCGAACGCCCATGTCGCGATGCGGCCACCGGTGCCTTCGAAGTAGCCGAAGTTGCGCACATGCAGTCCGAAGACCAGCAGTGCGGCCACCCATCGCAGTCCGGTGAGGGACGGCAGTGAGGGCACCGATGCGTTCGGGGGCAGCTTGGCGGTGGCGCTGGTGGTGGCGGACGGCGTCCGGGTCGCGCTGGTCGCCGTCGTCATCCGGTCACCTGCCTGGGTGCGTTAGTACGGGGCATGAAGGGGAACGTTGCCCGTTCATCGCTTTTCATTCCGGTCCCGTAGCCAACATCACACCGGCATCCGCGCGCGAGCTGACGGCACGCCTTGGACGGCCGGGAAGGACACCGGTACGGCCGACCGAGGGACGGTTCGCGCAGGCCATGGGTCACCTGAACGCAGGACCACGGGCTGTTACAGAAGCGGTTGAGCCGACCGGGGGAGTCCGGGCGGAGACCCCGTCGGGGAGAGGACGCTCCGTCAGTTGCCTTTGCGCTGGTCGCGGCGTGCCGCCCGGGATCCGGGAGGGATGCCACCAGACGTCGATCGTATCGATGCCCCTTGCACGGGAACGTTACGGACATGTCAGTGTTTTGTAACGCAAATCCGTCTGGTGATCTCGGGGCGTCGCCGGGCGCCACAGTGTCGGTCCTCGGCATCGAGCCGGGAACTCGGACAGCGCGCCGGCCCGAGGGCAGGCGCGCACGAACGTGAGGGGACAGCTCCATGTCTGTTTCTCGTACCGCGCTCCGCGCGATCGCCACTGCTGTGGCGTCCGCGGCGCTCGTCGGGGCGGCGGCCATGCCGGCCCTCGCCGACGGTGGGGGTCATCACCGCGGCAACCGGATCGGCTACTCGCACGGCTACCGTCCCATCGGCTTCAGGGGCCACCACGACGGCGACCACGACCGCTTCGGTTACTGGGACCGGGGCCGCTACCACCGCTGGTACGGCACCTACGACCGTGACGACCTCGGTGACCTGCTCCGCCTCCTGGCGCTGCGCCACGGCTGGTACGGCGACCGGTACCACCACGGCCACTACTGGGGCCGTTAGTCCGCCATGGCGGGCGGGCGCGTGACGGGACGATCGGGGACCGTACCGCGCCACCCGCCGCCCTGAGCGGCCGCAGTCGATGCACCTGCCGGGGGCCGGAGACCGTACACGCGGTCTCCGGCCCCCGGCCACATTCGTAATGGGCAGGACTTCGCGGATTGAAATCCACACCAGGTTGGTTAAAGGATCCCCCCTCAGTTCATGAGAATTCCCTTGAAGGGGCCCGTCTTTGGCGTTCCTGGCCCGCGCGGTGCCGAAGACTTCCGTACATGGCTACGACAATCCTCGACCCCTCCCCGCCCGCCAGTGCCAGTCGTCGCGCGCCATGGAGATCCCCGGTGGACCAGCCCGCGTACGCGCGTCCCGCGCTGCTGGCACTCACCGTGCTCGCCGCCGTGCTCTACGCATGGGGAATCAACCACAGCCAATACCATGCGTTCTACGCCAATGCCGTCCGCAGTATGACGGAGAGCTGGAAGGCGTTCTTCTACGGCTCCTTCGACCCCGGGAATTCCATCACGCTCGACAAGTTGCCGGGATTCCTGTGGCCGCAAGCGCTCTCCGCCCGCCTCTTCGGATTCCATCCGTGGGCGCTGATCCTTCCCCAGGTTCTCGAGGGGGTGGCGAGCCTGCTGGTCCTGTACCGCCTGGTACGCCGCTGGGCCGGTGTCCCGGCGGCGCTGATCGCCGGGACGGCGTTCCTGCTGACCCCGGTGGCCGTGGGGCTCTTCCGCACGGCGGTGGAGGACCCGGCGTTCACGCTGTGCGTGCTGCTGGCGGCCGAGGCGACCCAGCGCGCGGCCCGGGACGGCCGCCTGCGCCCGCTGCTGGCCGCCGGTTTCTGGGTCGGTATCGGCTTCCAGTCCAAGATGCTGGAGGCGTGGGCGGTGCTTCCCGCACTCGCCCTGGTGTACCTGCTCTCGGCGCCGATCGCGCTGCGGAAGCGGCTGGCGCACCTCGCCGTGGCCGCCGTGGTGATGACCGCCGTCTCGGCATCCTGGATGCTCGTCGTCACCCTCGCCCCGGCCAAGGACCGACCCTACGTCGACGGCACCACCAACAACTCCGCGTTCAGCATGGTGGTCGGCTACAACTTCCTCAACCGCTTCTCCTCGCTCGGCATCAGCGCGGCCTCGACCGGCAGTGTCAGTGCGACACGGGGCGGTGGCGGTGGCCACGGCGGACAGCACGCGATGCCGGGCGCCGGGCGACCGGGCCAGGGCGGCCGGGCGGGGCAGTCCGGGCCGTACGGGCAGTTCGGCGGCGCCCGCCACGGTGGCATGGGAGCGCGGGGCGGCGGCCAGGACGGCTGGTCGAAGATGTTCGGCACATCGCTGGCCTCGCAGACGGGCTGGCTCTACCCGATCGCCGCCGTCGCCGTCGTCTGCGGTCTGATGTGGCGCCGGGGCAAGCCGCGCACGGACCGGATCCGGGCCGGATTCGCCCTGTGGGGCACCTGGTTGACGACATACTTCCTGGTCTTCAGCGCCGGCAGCGTCGGCGGCCACACGTACTACATGGGCGTCATCGCGGTACCGCTCGCCGCGCTCACCGGAGGCGGTGTCAGGCTGATGTGGCGTGCCTACCGGACCGGTGGCCGTCGTGCCTGGGCGCTGCCGGGCGCGGTGGCGGCGACAACTGCGTGGAGCGCGTATCTCGCCGGTCAGTTCCCGACGTTCCTGCCGTGGCTGGCGCCCGCCGTGTGCGCGCTGGGTCTCGCCGCCGTCGTACTGCTGATCCTCGCCGGCCCCGGCGGCCGGGCCCGGTCCGGAGGCCGGCTCGCCCTCGCCGGGCTGGCCGCGTCCCTCGCCGCGGTGCTGATCGCGCCGAGCGCGTGGGCCGTGCAGGTCTTCAACCCGTCGTACAGCAGTTCCGGAATGGGTGCGGTGGGCCCGTCCGGGACGAACCGCGGATACGGCTCCGCGAGGCAGGCCGGCGGCCGGATGGGGCCGCCGTACCGGGGCGGGGGCATGGCGGGGGGCGGTCGGACGTCTCAGGGCGGCATGCGCGGCCCCGGAAGCCCCACAGGCTTCGGCGGGAGCGGCGCGCTGACCGCGAACCAGCGGAAGCTGCTCGTCTACACCGCCGCGCACCAGGGTCACGCCGCTTACGTCTTCGCCACCACCAGCTGGAACGGCGCCTCCCCGTACATCCTCGCCACCGGCGCCCATGTGCTGCCGCTCGGCGGCTTCAGCGGCAGCGTGCCCTTCCCGAGCGAGACACAGTTCCGCGCCCTGGTCGACTCCGGCAAGCTGCGCTACGTGCTGCTGGGCGGCGACCGCGGCATGGGCGGCCGGTTCGGCGGCGGCAGCGGGACGACGCCCACCGCCCGGATCACCACCTGGGTTCAGTCCACGTGCAGCCGTGTTCCCGCCTCCGCGTACGGCGGCACGGAGCCCTCCGGCGCCATGCCCGACGCCCGGGGTTACGGCGCGACGGCCGCCACCGCCCAGACGCTCTACAGGTGCGGCACCGGCCGCTGAGAGGCCTTGGCCGGGCCGGGGTCGATGACCTTCCAGGTAATCGACCCCGGCGCCTGACGGATGCCATGGTCTGCCGTGCAGGGACCCCAGCGACCGGAAGGACGTCATGACCGCCTACGCCATTGCCCACCTGCGAGAGGCCACCCCGCACCCGGACATCGCCGAGTACATCGAGCGTGTCACCGCGACCTTCGAGCCCTACGGCGGCCGATTCCTCGTGCACGGCGCACAGCACGAGGTGACGGAGGGCAGCTGGCCCGGGCACGTCGTCGTCATAGGCTTCCCCGGCACGGCCGAGGCGCGAGCCTGGTGGGACTCGCCCGCGTACCGGGAGATCGCACCGCTGCGCTCACGTCATATCGAGGGCGACATCATCCTGGTGCCGGGTATCACCGAGACCTACGACGCGGCTGCCACCGCCAAGGCGATGCGCGAGGCCATACTCGCCGGACAGCCGTCGGATTCCCGTCAGCGCACGGGGAACCCGAAGGAGTAGCCCTGCTGCTTCAGCCACGGCAGCACCTCGCGCAGGGCGGCCACGGTCTGGGAGCGGTCCCCGCCGGCGTCGTGGAACAGGAGGGTCGGACCGAGGTGCAACTCCCTCTTGACCGTTGCGACTATGGTGGCCGTGCCGGGACGCTCGAAGTCCTTGGAATCGACGTTCCAGCCCAGCGGCCGCATGCCGTGAGAGGCCGCCAGATTCCGGCTGTAGGGAGTGAAGGCACCTCCGGGCGCCCGGTAGTACGACGGCTGGACGCCCCCGGACGCCTGCGTGATCATCTGTGCGGCGTCCAGGATCTCCCGCGACTGGTACGCCTCGGACTTCTTGTCCATCGTCGTGTCGTGCGACACCGAGTGGTCGCACAGCCGGTGCCCCGCGGCGACCACGGCCTTGACCAGGTCCGGGTGCGCCTGGGCAAGGGGGCCGATCATGCAGAACGTGGCCTTCACACCGTTGTCCCGCAGCACCTCCAGCACCCGCGGCGTCCACACCGGGTCCGGCCCGTCATCGATGGTGATGTTGACGCCCCGGGCACCGAGTTCCGAGGCATGGGCGAGCTCCGCCGAAACGTGCTTGCTGCCGGTGCCCGCGGCGGTGTCCGGGTTCCCGGAACCCGGCGGGGAGGAGGGGTGCGCCGATGCGCCCGCCGTCGTGGACCGGTGCTCCTTGACCGGTCCAGCCTCCGCCGTCCACACCGACGTGACGGCTGCCACCACCGTCACCCCGAGCGCCGCCGCGAACATCCGCCCATGCCAACCCCGTCCGCCCCGCGTCCCCATGGCGCCCCGCCCCTTGTCTTTTCTTGGTCTTCCCTGTCAACCCCGTTCACCTGTCTGGACGGGGTCAACGGTCCACCGGCTCCCTCTGTTACGAAGTACAGACAATGTAACGGGGTCGTGGCTAGGGGCATTTGGGCGCTGTGCCGGCGGGCACCGAGCGAAATAGGCACGGCCGCCATGACGGAGAAGGCCCCGTGACGCGAAGCGGCGCCGGGGTGAGCGCGATTTCCGCAAGCCGCCGGACGGGCGGGATGCCCGTCCGAGTCAACTCCCGCCACCCGGCCGAACAGGGCTTTCGCGGCCGCAGTTCACACAGCCCCTGAGCGCTGGAGGGAACTATGATCGCCCGACTCGGAAAGGGGATCGGATGAATCGCGATGTGCGCACGATGGAGGATGTACTCCGGCTCATGGACGGCCTGTTCAGCCCGGAGGCCAACCGCTGGGCGGGTACGGGCGGTTCATGGTGGGATCGCTTCTACGAGGACCGCTCCAGGCCCGTGCCTTTCTTCGTGACGAAACCGGACGAAAACCTTGTTTCGTACGTCGACCGGGGACTCATCACCCCAGGCCGTGCCCTCGACTTGGGGTGTGGACCGGGCCGCAACGCCCTGTACCTCGACTCGGTCGGCTTCACGGTGGACGCCGTCGACCTGTCACCCGCGGCGATCGCCTGGGCCCGGGACCGCGCGAGTGAGCAGGACACCAACGTACGTTTCCGCTGCGTGGACGCCTTCTCGGCCGCGGGCGGCGAACTCGGGGCCCGTACGACCTGATCTACGACTCCGGCTGCTTTCACCACCTGCCACCGCACCGCCGCGTCAGCTACCTGGCTCTCCTTGAACGCCTGCTCGCGCCGGGCGGGTTGCTCGGCCTCGCCTGCTTCGCCGCCGGTGCCATGGGCTCCGAACTGTCCGACGAGGAGTTCTATCGCCTCGGACGCCTCGAGGGCGGTCTCGCCTACACACCGCGAGCCCTCCGCACCATCTTCGCGGACCTGTCGGAGATCGAGCTTCGGCGGATGCATGACGAGCCCGCCGACTCGCCCCGCTTCGGCGAAGCCTTTCTCTGGACAGCCCTGTTCCGCCGTGACGCCGCGCCGGCCGCGACCCGGAGCGGATCCTGCCCGGCCGTGCCGGAGGACCCGCGTACAGAAGGGAAATGACCGGGGACCGTCCCCGAGGGGAGGAACCGCTCATCGTAGAGTGTGCGGTCTTGCCGCACGGGGCATCCCGTGGGGCGGAGCGTCAAGGGGGAAAACAACCATGATGAGTGGGACGGTTCTCACGTTCCCTGCTCGTGTCGTCGCCAGGCTCATATGCGTCGTGCTGGCACTGACCGAACTCGCCTGGATGATCCGGGACATCAGCGACGTCGGGCTGCATGACACCCTGTGGACCTGGTCCGGGGTGATGCTGCCCGGAGCGATCCACTCGCTGCTGGCCACGTCCGGCCTCGACGTACTGCTCCTGGCCGTGTTCGCCGTCGCCTGCGCGACAGCCGCGAAGCCCTCGGGAGCCGGTGTCCTCGTCACGGCCGCCGCTCTCACCCTGGTCTACCGGACTCCCACGGTGTGGGTCATGAGCTCCGAACGGTATGCGGGCCTGCCGGACCGAACGTGGCTCCTGAACACCGGCATTGCCGGATTCCTCGGAGCCGTCGCCCTGCTCATCACCGTGCGCGTGGGCAGGCGGCCGGCGCAGGACCCCGCCCTCGGCGGGCCTCCGGCACCGCCGAGGGCCGTTCCCGCCGTCTTCGCGGGCGTTCTGCTCGCGGTCGACGCGCTGATCAACCTCGCCTGGCAGGTGTACGGCATGACCCGGTACACCACCGAGAAGTACGGCCCGTTCAATTACTGGAACCTGCTCACCGGCCAGGAGGGCCTGACCTCCTTGCTGGCGCCCTCGTTCGCCTGGAGCGGCTGGGCCAGGGCGCTGCTGTGCCTGCTCGCCGCGGTCCTGGCCTTTGTCCGGATGCCGCCGGCGCGCGCCCTGGGGATCGCGGTCGGCTGTGTGACAGCCGTCTTCGGACTCGTGAGCATCGACATGGAGGCCGCACAGCACGTGCTGTTCACCTTCCACGGCATGCCTGAGAGCGGCGTCGTGGACCAGATCACCGTCATCCTGGAGTTCATCATCGGCCTCGGCGTCCTCGCCCTGCTCATCCCCCGAGGCGGCCGTGCCGCCACCGCCGCGCCGGGAGGCCAGCCTCCGGTCTCACCTTACGGAACCTGGGGCGCGCCCAGGCAGGACTAGAGCCAGAGCGTGAGGGCCCCGCTGGTGCTCTGACCGCATACGTTCGCCGGGTTGGCGGTCTCGGCGTGGGAACGTTTGAGCGGTGGCGAAGCCGATCAAACTAGTAGGTTGTCGCGGCTAATTTTTGGGATAGAGGTGGCGCAGTCTGATGCGTGCGTCGTGGGTGGTGAACTGCCAGTTCACCTGACGTCGGTCGGTGTTGGTGGCGTTCTGCCATGCTGAGAGTTCGGTGTTGAGGATGCCGAGGTCGCT
>NZ_JBEYVV010000007.1:0-85133 GCF_040644155.1 Streptomyces sp. NPDC047022
TCGTACTCACCCGAGAGACTCTCTCAGGCTTTCCTCCGGGCGCTTCCCTTCGGTGTTTCCGACTCTATCAGATCTTTCCGATCCGATTTCCTCGGCGCTTTCCAGGTCAGCGCTTCCGCGCTTTTCCTTTCCGGCGGTTCCGACTTTATCAGAGCGTTTCTGTCTCTCTGACCACCGCACCGCAGACATGCGGAACAGGACCCCGAGATAGGATCTGACAAGTGTGGATGCTGCCGGAGCAACGACACGTGGCCGCGTCACTCGCTCCCAGGCAGGAGTACGACTGTACCCGCAGCGACGGAGCCGTTGCAAATCGGTGGGGCGGCGTGTCCAGGACTCTCAACCCCCTATGTCTCATGCGGAACCGGCACTTCATATGACCTACGCTGCTGCTCAGTGCGCCGCCCGGGACAGGCAGTGGCGGCCCATCTGGATCTCCACCCTGGGAGGCTTCCCATGACCACCGTGACGTCCCCTATCGCAGGACGAGCGATCGCGCTGGCCGCAGTGCCCGACCCCGTGTTCTCCGGAGCGATGGTCGGCCCCGGTATGGCGATCGATCCCCCGCGCGAGCCCCTGGAGGCCGTCTCTCCTGTGGACGGGGTCATCGTCTCGCTCCACCCCCACGCGTTCGTCGTCGTGGACGGAGACGGGCACGGCGTGCTCACGCATCTCGGCATCGACACCGTGCAGCTCAACGGCGAGGGTTTCGAGCTTCTCGTCAACAAGGGCGACACCGTCGCACGCGGCCAGGTGATCGTTCGCTGGAACCCGGCCGCCGTCGAACGGGCCGGCAAGTCGGCGGTGTGCCCGGTCATCGCGCTCGAGGCCTCGGCCGACTCTCTCACTGGTCTCCGCGAGGACGGCGAAGTGAAGGCGGGCGACCAGCTCTTCGCCTGGCAGTGACGCCGACGCCGTGACGAACGGCACCACACACAACCATCGCGGTGGCGGATTCCGCCGCTTTATTCGGAGACGGGTGAGATGGAAGCAACGCTGCGAGGCGTCGGTGTAAGCCACGGGGTGGCGATCGGCGAGGTCCGGCATATGGGCACGGCGGTGCTGGAGCCACCGGCGAAGCAGATTCCGGCACAGGACGCGAAGCGCGAACAGGGGCGTGCCCGCCAGGCCGTGGACGCGGTGGCGGCCGATCTGATCGCGCGCGGCAATCTGGCCGGGGGTGAGGCTCAGGCCGTGCTGGAAGCCCAGGCACTGATGGCTCAGGACCCCGAGCTGATGGCAGATGTAGATCGTCGTGTCGCCGTCGGCAGTACGGCGGAGCGGGCGGTGTACGACGCGTTCGCCGCCTACCGTGAGCTGCTCGCCAACGCCGGTGAATATCTCGCCGGTCGTGTCGCAGACCTCGACGACGTGCGGAATCGGATCGTCGCGCGGCTGCTCGGGGTGCCCATGCCGGGCGTCCCGGACAGCGACGAGCCGTATGTCCTGGTCGCGCGCGACCTCGCCCCCGCCGACACGGCGCTGTTGGACCCGGCCCTGGTTCTCGGGTTTGTCACCGAGGAGGGCGGACCCACCAGTCACAGTGCGATCCTCGCGCGGGCCCTCGGCGTGCCGGCCGTGGTCGCACTGCCCGGTGCGGGTGAGCTCGCCGAGGGCACCGAGATCGCCGTGGACGGCAGCACAGGCGAGATCTTCGTGAATCCGACCGACGACAAGAAAGCACAGCTCGTAGCCGCGGCGGCGGAGCGCAAGGCGGCCTTGGCCGCGGCCACCGGGCCGGGCGCCACGGCCGATGGTCACAAGGTGCCGTTGCTGGCGAACGTCGGCGGCCCGGCGGACGTGCCGGCCGCGGTCGACGCCGGGGCCGAAGGTGTCGGTCTGTTCCGCACGGAGTTCCTCTTCCTGGACGACAACAAGAACGCGCCGTCCGAGGAGAAGCAGACCGAGGCATACAGGCAGGTCCTGGAGGCATTCCCCGAGGGCCGTGTCGTCGTGCGGGTACTGGACGCGGGTGCGGACAAGCCCCTGGAATTCCTGACTCCGGCGGACGAGCCGAACCCTGCGCTCGGCGTACGGGGCCTGCGGACGCTGCTCGTCCACCCCGAGGTGCTGCGGACGCAGCTGGCCGCGCTCGCCAGGGCCGCCGAAGGGCTGCCGGTCTATCTCGAGGTGATGGCGCCGATGGTCGCCGACCGGAGCGACGCGAAGGCGTTCGCGGACGCGTGTCGTGAGGCCGGGCTGCAGGCGAAGTTCGGTGCCATGGTGGAGATCCCCTCCGCGGCCTTGCGGGCGCGCTCGATTCTGCAGGAGGTCGAGTTCCTGTCGCTGGGGACCAACGACCTCGCGCAGTACACGTTTGCCGCCGATCGCCAGGTCGGTGCGGTGTCGCGTCTGCAGGATCCTTGGCAGCCCGCGCTGCTCGACCTGGTCGCGCTGTCCGCCGAGGCGGCGAAGGCCGAGGGCAAGAGCTGCGGTGTCTGCGGCGAGGCCGCCTCGGACCCGCTTCTGGCCTGTGTGCTGACCGGTCTGGGTGTCACCTCCCTGTCCATGGGTGCGGCGTCGATCCCCTATGTCCGGGCGACGCTGGCGAAGTACACGCTGGCCCAGTGTGAGCGCGCGGCGGCGGCGGCGCGTGCGGCGGATTCCGCGGACGACGCACGCCGGGCTGCCCAGGTGGTGCTGTCCGGCGAGTGATCCGTACGCGTCCGCGTCCGGTGTCGTGCGGTCAGGGGCGCTCCCTCCGCGGGTGGAGCGCCCCCGGCTCGCCTCTGTGGGTCCGCGGGGCCTGCCGCGTCTCCTGAGCCCCGCTCAGTCTCTTGAGTCCCCTCAATGGGCGTGGCCCGTCGGGTGCCCGTCGTCCCCGAGGTCGGGCGGGGCGCAGTAGTCCACGCCGGATTCCGGGGAGATCAGGTCTCCGGACTCGATGTCGGTGCAGTAGGCGTCGAAGACCTCCCCCGCGGTGAGCGGTTCCAGGCGTTCTCCACGCAGTCGCCAGCCGTAGACGCGCTCCGTCGCGTCGGGTGCGGTGGTCCGCATGACGAGTCCGCCGGGGCTGTGGGTGGCGATACCCAGAGCGAGGACACTGGCGAACTCGAGCGCCTCCGTCTCGTCCAGGCGGGCCGTGCCGTCCGGTTCCTTGTCGGACCGGAGCACTGCGACCAGGGTCTCGGGTTCGGTCGAGACGCTGCAGACCAGGTGGCGGTGGCCGGGGCCGGCTGTGTCCAGGACGCGGGTGACGAGCCTGGAGGCGTGTGCGAAGGCGGCTCGTCCGATGTCCTCTCCGCAGCGGGCGCAGGCTCCGAGGCGTGCCAGGACCGTGGTCGCGTACTGCCAGGTCACCTGGCGTACGGCTTCGCCGACGAGGTCGGGTACGAGTTCGGCCAGGGGTTGGCCCTCGTACAGGACGGTCGGTCCTGTTGCCGCCAGTTCCGCTGTGAAGCGGGTGCGACTGACCGGAGTGTCCGGTTCCAGCCCGCTCTCGGCGCAGAACTGCGCGTACTCCTCCGGGTCGAAGAGCGCGACCATGGTGTGGCTGCCCTGCGCGGAGAGGGTCCTGAGCAGGTCTTCCACCTGATGGAGATAAGCCGTGTGGTCGTCGAAGGCGAAGCTGCGGTAGCGCCGCATAGCGGTGAAGTCGTGTTCGTCGGTCAGCAGGCCGATGGTGCCCGCGATCTCACGGCGCAGGTCGGGTCGCAGTGTCTGGTCGGTGTGCGGCATGTGTCCCCCTGTGTGCGGTCGATCGTTCGTCACTCACAGTAACCGGGTCCACTGACAACGCCTCGTGCCCGCGACGGCGGCCGGGCCGTCGCGGGCGTTCGGCGGGGTCTGCCGAGAGGGGTCAGGCGCGTTTGCGGGCGAGGTCCTCGTAGAAGTGGAGCAGGTCCACGTTGTCGATGGAGCCCGGGTTGACGGCCTTTTCCAGCGCAGTTCCCTGCAGAAGACGTTTGACGGGGACCTCGATCCTCTTGCCGGTGAGGGTGTGCGGGATGCCCGGGACCTCGATGACCTCGTCCGGGACGTGACGTGGTGACAGGTGCTCGCGGATGGTCTGCTTGATCCGGTTCAGCAGGCCGTCGTCCAGGACGGCTCCGGGTGCCAGCTGGACGAACAGGGGCATCCAGTAGCCGCCGTCGGGCTGCTCGGCGCCGATGACGAGGGATTCCTTGATCTCGGGGAGGCGCTCGACGACCTCGTAGATGTCGGCGGAGCCCATGCGGACGCCCTGCCGGTTCAGGGTGGAGTCCGAGCGGCCATGGATGATCACGGATCCTCGTGAGGTGAGGGTGATCCAGTCGCCGTGCCGCCACACTCCCGGGTACATGTCGAAGTAGCTGTCGTGGTAGCGGCTGCCGTCGGGGTCGTTCCAGAAGCGGATCGGCATCGACGGCATCGGGTTGGTCACGACGAGTTCGCCGACCTCGTCGACGAGGGGCAGGCCGCTGGGGTCCCAGGACTGGAGGTCGGTGCCGAGGCCGGGCGCCTGGAGTTCGCCGATGTGCACCGGGAGGGTGGGGACGGCTCCGGCGAAGCAGGAGCACACGTCCGTGCCGCCGCTGACGGAGGCGATCCACAGATCGTCACGCACCTCGTCGTGCAGCCAGGTGAAACCGTCGGGCGGCAGCGGCGAGCCCGTCGTGGCCACGCACCGCACGTGGGCGAGGTCGTAGTCGCGTGCCGGGTGTACGCCTGCCTTGCGGCAGGCCATGACATAGGCGGCGGATGTGCCGAAGAGGGTGGCTCCGGTGCGTTCGGCGACGCGCCACTGGGCGCCGGTGTCGGGGTAGCCCGGGCTGCCGTCGTACAGGACGATCGTGGTGCCCGTCAGGAGGCCGGAGACGAGGAAGTTCCACATCATCCAGCCGGTGGAGGTGTACCAGAACAGGCGGTCGTCGGGGCCCAGGTCGCAGTGCAGACCGAGCTGCTTGAGGTGCTCGATCAGGATGCCGCCCTGGGACTGGACGATGGCCTTGGGCAGGCCGGTCGTGCCCGAGGAGTACAGCACCCATAGCGGGTGGTCGAAGGGGACCTGCTCGAAGGCGGGCTCCACGTCCGCCGAGGTCAGGTCCGACCACTCCAGGGCGCCGTCAGGGGCGTCGGTGCCGAGGAGCGGGATGTGGACGACGGCGCGCAGGGTGGGCAGTTCGCGGCGCAGCTCGGCAGCGGTCTGGCGCCGGTCGTGCTTCTTGCCGCCGTAGCGGTAGCCGTCGACCGTGAACAGGACGACCGGTTCGATCTGCTGGAAGCGGTCCAGGACGCTGCGGGCGCCGAAGTCCGGCGCGCAGGAGGTCCACACGCCGCCGACCGCCGCCGTGGCGAGGAGGGCGACGACCGCCTGCGGGATGTTGGGTACATAGGCGCTGACGCGGTCCCCCGGTCGTACTCCGAGAGCGCGCAGTTCGGCGGCGAGGGAGCCGACCTGGCGTCGCAGCTCGGACCACGTGACGGGGCTGGGTTCGTGGGTCTCGTCGACGGCCAGGAGGGCCGGCTCGTGGGGGCGTGTGGCCGCGGCGCGCAGAGCGTGTTCGGCGTAGTTCAAGGTCGCCCCGGGGAACCACTGAGCACCCGGCATGGAGCGGTCGCCGAGCACGCGCGTGTACGGGGCGGAGAAGCGGACGTCGAACCACTCGGTGACGGCTTTCCAGAAGGTCTCGAGCTCGTCCACCGACCAGCGGTGCAATGTCGCGTAGCCGCCCTCGGCGGGTGCTCCGTGGTGCTCGGCGGCCCAGGACTGGAACCTGGTGATCTGCGCCCGGGCGACGCGGTCGGCGTCGGGCTGCCAGAGCGGCATGGCGTTCGCTGAGGTCATGGAGCGGCTCCCGGGCTGTGCGCGTCGTGGGCGTGGTCCGCGCACGAGCTGGGGTGTGCGCGTCACGCGGATGACAGGGACGATGCCATGTGATCGACTTCTGCACCAGGGTGCGCCTCACATGGTCGCCATCATGAAGATGTGCTCAGGCCATGGGTGAACGACAGTTGAACGGCGCCCCCCTTCGGGGATGTCAATGGCAGGGTGAGCAGCATGGACGGTCGTGACCTGGTGCGTTCGGTGAAGGCGGTCGGTTCGGGGGGCGCTGCGCAGGGTCTGCGCACCGTGCGGGCCGCGTGGCGCAGAAGGCGCGCCGACGCCGACGGGCTGCCGCGGCGGGGGGTGGAGCGGGCGCGGATGCCCGGCCTGGTGGAGGAGGTGGAGCCGGGTCCCGGCGGTGGGATCGTCCGCTTCGCCAGAGCCGAGCTGCGGATCATGGTCGCCGCGAACGGTGCCGTGTTCTGGGGGTGGGACGGAGCTGGGCCCGAGCCGTCGTACGCGCTCGCGGGCCGCTGTCCTGAGCCGGATCCGCGGGCCGTGCTGGAGCCGGACAAGGACGGCGGCTGGCGGGTCGTGGCGGAGCGCGTCACGGTCGCGGTGTCGCGTCACGGCGCCATCGAGGTGCGCACACCGGGCGGGGTGACCCTGCGTCACGATCTCCCGCCCCGGTGGTGGGAACCGGTGGGCGGTGGTGGCGCCCGCTGGATGCAGCGGTCCGAAGTGGCGGCGGACGGGCGGTTCTTCGGGCTCGGCGGGCGAGCGTCGGGGCCGCGGCTGCGTGACGGGACGTACCGGCTGTGGAACACGGATCCGGCGCAGCCGTTCGGGCCCGGCGACGACCCCTTGTACATCACGATGCCGGTGCAGATGGTGGTCGCCGACGCCGCCACGCACCTGGTGTTCCACGACACCTCGTGGGACGGCACGGTGACCTTGCGCGAGGGCGCGGAGGGCGCGGGCTCGGGTCATGACCGGCCGGGCGTGTGCGAGACGCGGATGGACGGAGGTCCGCTGCGCTGCTGGGTGATGGTGGGCACGCCCGCGCGCGTGCTGCTCGTCTGGGCGTCACTGACCGGTGCGTCCGCCCTGCCTCCGGCCTGGGCTCTGGGGCATCACCATGCGCGGTGGGGCTTCGGCAGCGAGCAGGAGGTCCGGCGGATCGTCGCGGGCTACCGGGAACGGGGTCTTGCGCTCGACGCGGTCCATCTGGACATCGACCACTACGACGGCCACCGGGTGTTCACGGTCGACCGGGAGCGCTTCCCGAAGCTGCCAGAGCTGGCTCAGGAGCTTCGGCGGGACGGGATCCGTCTGGTGTCGATCGTCGACCCCGCGGTGAAGGCCGAGCCGGGCAACGCCGTGTACGACAGCGGGAGTGCCGCCGACGCGTTCGTGCGGGACGCGTCGGGCCGGCTGGTCGAAGGGGTGGTGTGGCCCGGTGAGGCCGTCTACCCGGATTTCACGGACGCGCGTGCGCGGGAGTGGTGGGGCGGGCTCTACGAGGAGCGCCTCGCCGAGGGTTTCGCGGGTTTCTGGCACGACATGAACGAGCCGGTGTCGTTCACGGCGTTCGGGGAGAACACGCTCCCGCTCTCGGCCCGGCATGCGCTGGAGGGCCGTGGCGGTGATCATCGGGAGGCCCACAATGTGTACGCGCTGGGGATGGCCCGGGCCGCGTACGAGGGGCTGCGCGCCCTCGTCCCGCAGGAGAGGCCGTTTCTCTTCTCGCGCTCGGGGTGGGCCGGCATGCAGCGCTACGGAGGCACCTGGTCCGGGGACGTGGCCACGGGCTGGCCGGGACTGCGTGCCTCGCTGTCCTTGGTGATCGGGCTCGGGCTGTGCGGCGTCCCGTACTCCGGGCCGGATGTGGGCGGCTTCGACGGAAGCCCGTCAGCGGAGCTGTATCTGCGGTGGTTCCAGCTCGCCTCGTATCTGCCGCTGTTCAGGACGCACGCGAGTCTGCGTGCCGGGCGCCGGGAGCCCTGGGAATTCGGCGACGAGGTCCTGGAGCACGCGCGCGTGGTGCTGGCCGAACGGCGTCGCCTGCTGCCGTATTTCGTCACGCTGGCGCATCTGGCGCGCCGCACGGGAGCGCCCTATGTGCGGCCGCTGTGGTGGGGTTCGCCGGAGGACAGGGTCCTGCGGGACTGTGAGGACGCCTTTCTGCTGGGCGACAGCCTGCTGGTGGCGCCGGTCCTGGACCCCGGTGTGCGCCGGCGGACGGTGTCGCTGCCGCGGGGGCGCTGGTACGACACGGCGACCGAGGAGGCTTACCAGGGGCCGGGACAGGTCGTGGTCGACGCGCCTGTGGGGCGGATTCCGGTGTTCGCGCGTGCGGGCGCCGTTCTGCCCGTGCGGGGCGAGGACGGCGAGGTCGAGCTGGAGGCGTGGGCGCCGGCACGGGGCCGTTCCGGTCGCGGGCTGGTGATCCCGGACCTGGGCGGTGGCTGGGACGAGCCGGAGGCCGAGCGCTATGTGGCGCGGTGGAAGGGCCGCACGGTGGTGGTGGACAGAGACGGATCGGGCACCCGGGAAGCGTCTTCGCGTCCGGTGCGCGTACGGGGCCTCGGGCGTGAGTGAGGCGGGCGGCACGCGCGCGTGGCCGCTCCGGACGTGGTCCGGTCGGTACGCGCGCGTGGCGGTCACGTGTGGGAGTGCTCGTGGACCGTCGCGGAGGACCGACACTTGCGGGACGTCTCGGGTGGCCTCCCGCCCGTAGCTCACATGTAGCGGCCTTCGAACCAACCCCGCACCGCCAGCGTGTGCAGCGGGAAGGTGAGTTCGGTGGGGCGGCGCAGGAGATGCCAGCCTTCCGTCTCGTCCGTGCCCGCGGACGGCGGCAGTTCGGCGGCCGGACGTTCGGGCAGGAGCCCGAACAGCAGGAGGTGGCCGTCGGGCGAGCTCATGGCGTCGGCCAGCCGCACATCGCGGGCGGCGGCTTCGATGCCGGTCTCTTCCTCGAGTTCGCGGACGACGGCGTGCCGCCAGTCCTCGCGGTGGTCGATGAACCCTCCGGGCAGGGCGACGCCGCCGCGGGCGGGAGGGATGGTCCGGGTGATGACGACCAAGGCGGTTCCCCTGGTGTCGTACACGGGCTGGAGGGCCACGGCGACCGGCAGCGGATTGCGGTAGGCCACCGAGCCGCAGTCGGCGCAGGTGCGGGGCCAGCCGGAGACGCCCTCTCCGTAGGGCGCTCCGCAGCTCGAACAGTGTGAGTCCGGCACGGAGCTGGTGGATACGAACGGGGATTCGGACACGGGGCGGACTGTATCCGATCGCGGCCGACCTGGACGGTCCGTGGCGTTCCAGTGCGCTGCGGCCGTCACGGCAGCATCGGGGTGCCAGGTGGTTCTTCGAGACGCCTGCCCATTTGCGAGAGCCCGTGGCAAACTTCTGACGTTCCGTCAGTTAGCGCCAGGAGGGGCCATGTCACGTGTGCGTACACCTGTGGTGGCCGGGTGGTTCAGCGGCGAGGGGGACGACTTCCGCCTCATCGGCACCCGGTGCTCCGCGTGCGGCTCGGTGTTCTTTCCACGTGAAGACACCTTCTGCCGCAATCCGGCATGCGAGGGCGGCGACCTCGCCGAGACGCGGTTGTCCGCGCGAGGGCGCATCTGGTCCTACACGGACGCGTGTTACCAGCCACCGTCACCCTATGTGACGAATCCGGAACTTCCCTGGGAGCCCTACGCGCTGGTCGCGGTGGAGCTGGCGGCGGAGCGCATCGTGGTCCTGGGGCAGGCGGTGCCCGGAGTGACCGTCGCCGATCTGGCGGTGGGCATGGAGGCCGAACTCGTCCCCGGCGTGCTGCACGAGGACGCGACGACGACCTGGACGACATGGCACTGGCGGCCGACGGGGGTGGCGATATGACGGACGATGTGGCGGTGCTCGGCGCGGGTATGCACCCGTGGGGCAAGTGGGGACGCGGCTTCATCGAGTACGGGACGGCGGCGGCGCGCGCGGCACTCGCCGACGCACGGATCGCCTGGCGGGACATCGGCTCGGTGGTCGGCGCCGACACCGTCCGGGGCGGCTACCCCGGATATGTGGCGGGGGCGACGTTCGCCAAGGCCCTCGGCTGGCAGGGAGCGCGGGTCACGAGCGTGTACGCGGCCTGCGCGTCCGGGGCCCAGGCGATCAATACGGCGCGGACGCAGATTCTTTCGGGACTCGCGGACGTGGTGCTCGTGGTCGGGGCGGACTCGGCGCCCAAGGGGTTCTTCCGGCCCCTGGGCGGAGACCGCCCCGACGATCCCGACTGGCTGCGCTTCAGGGTCCTGGGAGCCACGAATCCGGTGTACTTCGGGCTGTACGCACGCCGGCGGATGGCCGTCCATGGGGACACCACCGACGACTTCGCCCAGGTCAAGGTCAAGAATGCGGCGCTGGGAGCGCTCAATCCGAACGCTCGCTACCGCCGGAGGGTGACCGCCGAGGAGGTGGCCGCCTCGGCTGTGGTGGCCGACCCCCTGCGGCTGCTCGACATCTGTGCGACATCGGACGGCGGTGCCGCGCTCGTGCTGTCGAGCATGGAGTTCGCACACCGGCACGGACAGTCGCGGCCGGTACGCATCCGGGCGGTGTCCACGGTGACTCCTCGCTATCCCAACACGGTGCTCGATCTGCCCGACATCGCGACGGACTCCGCGGTGGCGGTGGCGCCGGCCGGTGAGACCTTCCGCGCGTCCATCGCGCGTACGGCGTACGAGGAGGCGGGAGTCGGCCCCGAGGACCTCTCTCTCGCCGAGGTCTACGACCTGTCGACCGCCCTGGAGTTGCAGTGGTACGAGGATCTGGGGTTGTGCGGTGAGGGTGAGGCGGCGAAGCTGCTGCGGGAGGGTGCCACCGCGCTCGGCGGGCGCATCCCCGTCAATGTGAGCGGAGGACTGGCCTCCTTCGGGGAAGCGGTTCCGGCTCAGGCCATCGCCCAGGTGTGCGAGCTGACATGGCAGTTGCGGGGCGACGGGGGCGACCGGCAGGTGGTTGGTGCGCGCGTCGGGATCACCGCCAACCAGGGACTCTTCGGGCATGGATCAGCGGTGATAGCCGTGCGGTGACCGGACACACCGGCCTGAGCCACCTCACCTGCGGCGGACGTTCGCACGCTCTGTGATCACCCGGGAATCCTGTGTGAACAGGTTATGAACTGGGTGCCCGCGTGCGCCGGTGGCGCCATCATGCTCCCGTGCCCTCCTGGACGGACAGTCTCCGCTTCGCCTTCCAACCGGTGGTCAATCTGACGACCGGAGGAGTCGCGGCGCTGGAGGTCCTCGCGCGCCCGGAGACCGGCGACATCCTCGCACAAGCTCGTCGGGACCCCGGACTCGACGGGAATCTGGCCGCGTTGGCGATCCGCGCGGCGGCGCAGTGGGGGACGCCACTGCCGCTGCACGTGAACGTGTTCGCCGGTACCCCCGCCGATCTCGGAGGACTGGGCGCCCTGCGCAACGCCGTGCAGGAGGCGGGACGGCTGCCGTGGGAGGTGACGGTCGACATCGGCCCGCCGTACACACATGTGCCGCACCAGGCATTGCTGGAGGCCGTCGGACAGCTGCGCGAGGAAGGCTTCCGGATCTGTGCGGACGGCGTCGGCGACGGCGACGCTCCGCTGCGACTGCTGTCCGACATGGCCCCGGACCTCGTGAAACTCGATGTCTCCCTGCTGCTCCGGCCGGCCGCCGTACGCGCCATGCGGACACTGTGCGAGCAGTTGGGCGGCCTCCTGTCGGTCGAGGGCGTGGAGACGGAGCTGCAGTGCGCGGCCGTACGGGCGGCGGGTGCGCAACTGGCGCAAGGTGACCTGTTCGCCCCGCCGTCCCGGCGGCCCACCGCGGACGTATACGTTCCTCCCCAGCCGTCCTCCCTGACGGGGGCACCTCTCACAGGACCGTCCGTGCGGCAGTTCGTACGGCCCGCCGCCCTGCTGCCCGCCACCGCTTCGGCCGCACGGGTCCGGGCGCTGCTCACCGGTTCGCCCGAGGTGTCCGGGGTGCTCCTGGTCGACCTGGCCGGGGTGCCCGTCCGTTCGGTGCACCGCTCGCGCTTTCTGCTGTCGATGTCGGGGCGCTACGGGCACGCGCTGTACGCCGACCGGCCGGCCGCGAAGCTCGGCGATCCGCCCCGTACGGTCGGGCTGGACGCCACCGCTTGGGAGGTGCTCGACGTGGTGGCGGACGGGGGCCGCGACCGCACCTCGGACGATGTGGCGGTGGTCGACCGGTACGGGCGGTGCGTGGGCGTCGTACGGCTCGCGGATCTCGTGCGTGCTCTGGCGGAGAGCCGGGTCGAGGAGGCCGCGGGGCTCAATCCGCTGACCAGGCTGCCCGGTTCGGATGCGATCACCCAAGAGGTGGACCGGCGGATCGCGGACGGGCGGACGTTCGCGCTGAGCTGGCTGGATGTCGACCATTTCAAGCGGGTCAACGACGGCGCGGGCTTCGCCGCCGGCGACGAACTGATCCGCACCGTGGGACGGGCGTTGCAGGGCGCCGCATCGGGCAGCACCCGCGTGGGTCACATCGGCGGGGACGACTTCCTGGTGCTGACGGATGCGGAACTGCTCGATCCGCTGGCCGCTTCGATGCTGGACGCGCGCTGGTCGGCCGGCGGCCACGCCGTCACGCTTTCGCTGGCCACGGTCCTGTGCGCACCGGGCAGCGTGAGCGACCACCGTCAGGCAGCGGCGTTCCTGGCACCGCTGAAGCAGGCGGCGAAAGCGCTGAAGGGCGCCAGTTGGGTTCTGGGCCGCGCCGGGCTTCCGGGCCACGAGATCCGGCGTGGTTCCTCGCCCGCGAGAGCCCAGGCGGGCGGTCCGGTGCGGGGCTGAGGACCGGCGGACGCCGGGCTTCCCCTCGGGTACCCGCCACCCCTCCCCGTACGGACGCGTCGCGGCAACGGGTGCCGTCCGCAACCTTGACGCTCTCCGGACGGCGGTGAAAACTTCCGGATGTCGGTCGGCGTCGCCGCATTCGGGCCTCTTCAGACAGCGAGCCACGAGACCCACGCCAGCCTCCGGGTCATCCCCATGGGCGATTCCACTGCACAGGCACACTCGTCGCGGACGCCGGGCAGGGCGCGGGACCCGCCCCTGCCTTCGGCTGAAGCCGCCAGAGGAAAAGCACCCTGCGCAAAGGACGGACCCGGGGCGGAACCGCCCCTCGCGAGCGCCCAGGAGCTGCCATGACCCATGGAAGCATTTTCGTCGGCGAGTTGATCGGTACGGCAATCCTCATCCTGTTCGGCGCGGGCGTCTGCGCCGCTGTCACGCTCAACTACTCCAAAGCCAAGGACGCCGGCTGGGTCGTCATCGCCTTCGGCTGGGGTTTCGGCGTCCTCGCGGGCGCCTACACCGCCGCCCCGAAGTCCGGCGGGCACCTCAACCCGGCGGTCACTCTCGGACTCGCCATGGCCGGCATCACCGAATGGCGGGACGTTCCGTACTACCTGCTGGGCCAGATGACGGGCGCGATCCTCGGAGCCGTGCTGACCTGGCTGCTCTACTTCGCCCAGTTCCAGGCCAACTCCGAGGACGACAAGGCGCTGCCCACGCTCGGGATCTTCTCGACGGCCCCGGAGATCCGCAAGCCGGCGGCCAACCTGATCACCGAGATCATCGCGACCATGGGCCTGGTGCTGCCCATCCTGTTCTTCGGCAAGAACCTCGGCACCGGCATCGGCCCGATCCCCGGCAGCACCGCGTACGGCTCGGGCATCGGGATCCTGCTCGTCTCCCTGCTGGTCGTCGGGATCGGCCTCTCCCTGGGCGGGCCCACCGGATACGCGATCAACCCAGCTCGCGACCTCGGTCCGCGCATCGCCCATTCCCTGCTGCCGATCCCCAACAAGGGGACCTCGGACTGGGGTTACGCCTGGATACCGGTGGCCGGACCGCTGATCGGCGGCGCTGTATCGGCCCTCGTGTACAAAGCAGCCTTCTGAACCCTTTGACGAAGGGGACACCATGACGGACAACGCCCAGAAGTACGTTGCCGCGATCGACCAGGGCACCACGTCCAGCCGCTGCATCATCTTCGACCACGGCGGCGCCATCGTCGCCGTCGACCAGCGCGAACACCGCCAGATCTTCCCCAGGCCGGGCTGGGTGGAGCACGACGCCACGGAGATCTGGTCCAAGGTGCAGGCGGTCGTCGCGGGTGCGCTGGCGAAGGCCGGGCTGCGCTCCGACGAGCTGAGCGCCCTCGGCATCACCAACCAGCGCGAGACGACGGTCCTGTGGGACCGCGCCACGGGCAAGCCCGTGCACAACGCGATCGTCTGGCAGGACACCCGTACGGCCGCGCTGTGCGGCGAACTCGGCGGCTCCGACGGGCAGGACCGTTTCCGCGAGCAGACCGGTCTGCCTCTGGCGAGCTACTTCTCCGGGCCCAAGGCGGTCTGGCTCCTCGACAACGTGCCCGGCCTCAGGGCCCGCGCGGAGCGGGGCGAGATCGCCTTCGGCACCATCGACTCCTGGCTGATCTGGAACCTCACCGGAGGCACGGACGGCGGACAGCACGTCACCGATGTCACCAACGCCGGGCGCACCATGCTGATGAACCTCGAGACGCTCGAGTGGGACCCCGCGATCCTGTCCGCCATGAACATCCCGGAGGCGATGCTGCCTCGGATCAGGTCCTCCGCCGAGGTGTACGGGAGCGCCGTCGGCCAGCTCTCGGGCGTTCCCGTGGCCTCGGCGCTGGGCGACCAGCAGGCGGCTCTGTTCGGACAGGCCTGCTATGACGTGGGCACGGCCAAGAACACCTACGGCACGGGCAGTTTCCTGCTGCTGAACACCGGGAACCGACCGGTCGCGTCGAAGAACGGGCTGCTGACCACCATGGGCTACAAGATCGGCGACGAGGCACCGGTCTACTGCCTCGAGGGCTCGATCGCGATCACCGGTGCCCTGGTGCAGTGGTTCCGTGACCAGCTCGGCATCATCCGCTCCGCGGACGAGATCGAGGCACTGGCGGCGAGCGTCGACGACAACGGCGGAGCGTACATCGTGCCCGCGTTCTCCGGGCTGTTCGCGCCCTACTGGCGCTCCGACGCGCGCGGAGTGATCACCGGGCTGACGCGGTACGTCACGAAGGCTCATCTCGCCCGGGCGGTGCTGGAGGCGACGAGCTGGCAGACACGCGAGGTCGTGGACGCCATGCACCAGGACTCCGGGGTGCAGATCACCACCCTCAAGGTCGACGGCGGTATGACGAAGAACGGTCTGCTGATGCAGCACCAGGCCGATGTGCTCGGTGTCCCGGTGATCCGCCCGGTGGTCTCCGAGACGACCTGCCTGGGCGCCGCGTACGCGGCCGGCCTGGCGACCGGCGTGTGGAACGACCTCGACGAACTCACGTCGCACTGGCGCAAGGACTCCGAGTGGGCGCCCTCCATGGCGGCGGGGGAACGCGACGGCGAGTACCGCAACTGGCGCAAGGCCGTGGAGAAGAGCTTCGGCTGGCAGGAGGACGGGACGGTCTGACGACGCCCTCCACGCGCGCGTGCGGCTCACACGCGACGCACGCGCGCGTATCCCGGGTGCGGGCTCAGGTGCTGACGCGCTCGCCGCGCCCCGCCGCGTGCGCCATGGCGTGGCCCACGACCTCGATCAGGACCTCCTTGACCGACTCCCGCTCGCGGGCGTCGCACAGGACGACCGGCACACCGTCGTCCAGGTCGAGGGCCTGGCGTACGGCCTCGGCGGGATAGCGGGGCATGTCCTCGAAGCAGTTGACGCCGACGACGAAGGGAATGGAGCGACGCTCGAAATAGTCGACGGCCGCGAAGCAGTCCTCCAGACGCCGGGTGTCGGCGAGGACCACGGCACCCAGGGCGCCGGTGGCCAGTTCGTCCCACAGGAACCAGAAGCGGTCCTGGCCGGGTGTCCCGAACAGGTAGAGCACCAGGTCCTCGCGGAGGGTGATACGGCCGAAGTCCATGGCGACCGTGGTGGTGCGCTTGCCCTCCACGCCGCTGGTGTCGTCGACCGGGCGGCCCGCTTCGGTGAGCACCTCCTCGGTGCGCAGCGGCCTGATCTCGCTCACCGCGCCGACGAGGGTCGTCTTGCCCACGCCGAAACCGCCGGCCACGAGGATCTTGAGCGTGACGGGCTCGACCGGGGGCTCGCCGCGCTCACTGCGCCCGAAGATCATCGTTCTCTTCTCCTGCTCGATGGGGGTCGGGCGGTGGAGGCCCGTAGCCTCCGCCGCCGGGGGTTTCGACGACCAGTACGTCTCCGGGGCCCACGTCCGCCACATCACTGCCCTCGAGGTGCAGCACGGTGCCGTCCGCACGTTCCACGCGGTTGGCCCCGAGCTCCCCCGGTTCCCCGCCGGCCATGCCGTACGGCGGGACCCTGCGGTGCTGGGAGAGCGTGGAGACGGTCATGGGCTCCTGGAACCGGATGCGGCGGACAGCGCCGTCCCCGCCACGCCAGTGCCCGGCACCGCCGCTGCCGTACCGTACCGCGAACTCGTCCAGCAGGACCGGCAGTCGCCATTCGAGGATCTCGGGATCGGTCAGTCGTGAGTTGGTCATGTGGGTCTGCACGACGGGTGCGCCCGGGAAGCCGTCTCCCGCCCCCGATCCGGAGGCCACGGTCTCGTAGTACTGGTGGCGGTCGTTGCCGAAGGTGACGTTGTTCATGGTGCCGGAACCCTCCGCCTGCATCCCGAGTGCCGCGTAAAGGGCGCCGGTGATGGCCTGGGAGGTCTCGACGTTGCCCGCGACGACGGCCGCCGGAGGTTCGGGGGCGAGCATGGAACCGGGCGGCACGACGATGTGGAGGGGGCGCAGGCAGCCGTCGTTGAGGGGGATGTCGTCGGCGACGAGCGTACGGAACACATACAGGACCGCGGCGTTGACGACCGAGAAGGGTGCGTTGAAGTTGGTGTCGAGCTGTGCCGACGTACCGGTGAAGTCGACGGTCGCCGACCGGGTGTCGCGGTCGACCCGCACGCGGACGCGGATGACGGCGCCGGAGTCGGTCTCGTAGGCGTACTCGCCGTCGTCCAGGGCGTCGATGACGCGGCGGACGGATTCCTCGGCGTTGTCCTGAACGTGCCGCATATAGGCCTGGACGACGTCGAGCCCGAAGTTCTCGATCATCCGGCCCACCTCGTCGACGCCCTTCTGGTTGGCGGCGATCTGGGCACGCAGATCGGCGAGGTTGGTCCTGGGATTACGTGACGGGCAGAAAGCCTCGGTGAGCAGGCGGAACGTCTCCTCCTCGCGGAAGCGGCCGTTCTCGACGAGCAGCCAGTTGTCGAAGAGAACGCCTTCCTCGTCGATGGTGCGGCTGTGCGCGGGCATGGAGCCGGGAGCGATGCCACCGATCTCCGCGTGATGGCCGCGTGAGGCGACGTGGAACAGGATCCGCTCACCCTCCGTGTCGAACACGGGCGTGATGACGGTGACATCGGGCAGATGGGTGCCGCCGTGGTACGGGTCGTTGACCGCGTAGGTGTCGCCGGGACGCATCCGGCCCGCCCGCCGCCGGATGACCTCCTTGACGCTGGTGCCCATGGAGCCGAGGTGCACGGGGATGTGCGGGGCGTTGGCGACCAGGTTGCCCTCGGGGTCGAAGAGTGCGCAGGAGAAGTCCAGGCGCTCCTTGATGTTGACGGACTGGGCCGTGGACTCGAGGCGGGCGCCCATCTGTTCGGCGATGGACATGAAGAGGTTGTTGAAGACCTCGAGGAGAACCGGGTCGGATTCCGTGTCCAGTTCGGAACTCTCTGTGACCGCCGTGCGTTCCATGACCAGATGCCCGTCGTCGGTGGCCGTGGCCCGCCACCCGTCGTCGACGACGGTCGTAGCACCGTCCTCGGCGATGATCGCGGGGCCGGTGACCGTTTCGCCGGGGGGCAGGTGTTCCCTGCGGTGGAGGGGTACGTCGCGCCGGACGCCGCCCGTGTGGAGGCGTGCGGTCCCGGCTGCGGCTGAGCTGCCTTCGTAGGGGGCGAGCGCGGAGAGATCGGGGGGTTCGGTGATGCCAGTGGCTTCCACGGAGAGGGCTTCGACGACGACGGGGCGGTCGAGCGTGAAGGAGTACGTGACGCGATGACGTTCTTCGAAGGCGCGTCTCATCGTGTCGGGCTCGGCCAGTTCGACGGTCAGGGTGGTGTCCGTGCCGTCGTACCGCAGGTGCGCCCGGCGGGTGACCCGGATGCGGTCCTCGGGGATCTGCTCGGCGAGGAGTTCGGTGCGGGCGGCGCGCTCCAGGTCGTCGGCCGTCTCCAGTACGCCGGACATCGAGCCGGGCTCCAGGGGAGCCTCGACGGACTGCTCTCGCATGGCCGTGGTGTCGGCGAGCCCCATGCCGAGCGCGGAGAGCACCCCCGCCATGGGCGGCACGAGGACGGTGCGGATACCGAGGGAGTCCGCGACCATGCACGCGTGCTGACCGCCCGCCCCGCCGAAGGTTGTGAGCGCATAGCGGGTGACGTCGTGGCCCTTCTGCACGGAGATCCGCTTCACCGCGTTGGCGATGTTGGCGACGGCGATCTGCAGGTAGCCCTCCGCGACCTGTTCAGGCGTGCGGTCGTCGCCGGTCCGTTCGCTGATCCTCTCCGCGAGCGCGGTGAATCGCGCGTGGACGAGAGCGTCGTCCAGGGGCTGATCGCCGTCGGGACCGAACACCGCCGGGAAGTGGCCGGGCTGGATACGGCCGAGCATCACATTGGCGTCGGTGACGGTGAGCGGGCCTCCGCCGCGGTAGCAGGCGGGACCGGGGTCGGCTCCCGCCGAGTCCGGCCCTACGCGGTAGCGGGAGCCGTCGAAATGCAGTACCGAGCCGCCTCCCGCGGCCACGGTGTGGATGTCGAGCATGGGAGCGCGGAGCCGGACGCCGGCGATCTGGGTGGTGAGGACGCGTTCGTACTCGCCGGCGAAGTGCGAGACATCGGTCGAGGTGCCGCCCATGTCGAAGCCGATGACCCGGTCGTAGCCGGCGAGCCCCGACATCCGCGCCATGCCCACGATGCCGCCCGCGGGCCCGGAGAGCACTGCGTCCTTGCCGCGGAACTGCCCGGCCTCGGCGAGCCCGCCGTTGGACTGCATGAACATCAGCCGTACGCCCGCGAGTTCGTCGGCGACATGCTGGACATAGCGGCGCAGCACGGGCGAGAGGTAGGCGTCGGCGACGGCGGTGTCACCGCGCGGGACCAGTTTCATCAGGGGGCTGACCTCGCTCGAGAGCGAGATCTGCGGGAAGCCGATGCGCGCGGCGAGCGCGCCGATCGCCTGCTCATGGGCAGGGTGCAGATGGCTGTGCAGGCAGACGACGGCCACCGCGCGGATCCCGTCGTCGTACGCCTCCTGGAGTGGGACGGTGAGGGCGTTCAGGTCGGGTGTGCGCAGGATCGTGCCGTCGGCCTGAATGCGTTCATCGGCCTCGACGACCCGTTCATAGAGCGCTTCGGGCAACTGGATCGCACGGGCGAAGATGCTCGGGCGGTTCTGGTAGGCGATGCGCAGGGCGTCGCGGAAGCCGCGGGTGATGACGAGGAGGGTGCGTTCACCCTTGCGTTCCAGAAGGGCATTGGTGGCGACGGTGGTGCCCATGCGGACGGATTCGATCGGCTCGTCGCGGTCGAGAAGTTCGCGTACGCCCGCGACGGCCGCGTCGGCGTAGCGGTGGGGATTGTCCGACAGCAGCTTGTGGGTGAGCAGGCGGCCGTCCGGGCGGCGCGCCACGATGTCGGTGAAGGTACCGCCGCGGTCGACCCAGAACTGCCAGCCCGTGGTCACGTCCGTCTCTCCGATCGCGCTGTCCCACACCATGTCCGCGGGGTGCCCGGCACACCGCGGTCGGCCGTCGACGATCGCTCAGATCATAACGGGCGGGCCATCGCCTTCGCGGCCCGCACGCGAGAAGGCCGCGCCGCGCCACCCGTCCCGCGTACGGGGGTTGCCGCGCGCTCCCCCGGAGCGCGCGGCGACCCCGGCTCACAAGGCCCGCAGGCCGTTGATCACATCGCGCAGGATGCTCTCGTCCACCAGTTCCGCGGGCGGCACGGGACGTGTGACATGCACCAGTTCTCCGTCCACGAGGTCCCCGACCATCACGCGCACTACGCCGATGGGCAGGTCGAGTCCGGCGGCGAGCTCGGCGACGGACTGGGGGGTGCCCCGGCACAGGTCGACGATGTCCAGGTGTTCCGGCGACAGCGTCGGGTCGGCTCCCAGGCCTTCCTCATGGGGCTCGGCGACGACCACCGCGATCAGGTCGAGCCGGTGCTGGGCCGCATGGCTGGTGCGGCCCCGTGTCATCGCGTACGGCCGGACCACCGGCCCGGCCTCGTCGTCGAACCAGTGGCTGCTTCCCTGATCGTCTCCGCTCATGCCATCTCACTACCCGCCCGAGGGCACATCGCTGCGCGGCGCGGAGCCCAGATGTACGCCGACCCGCCTGACCAGCAGCGTCATCTCGTATGCGACCTGGCCGATGTCGGCTTCGGCGTCCGAGAGGACCGCGAGGCAGCTTCCGTCGCCCGCGGCCGTGACGAACAGGTAAGCCTCGTCGAGTTCGACGACCGTCTGGCGGACGCCGCCGACGTCGAAGTGCCGGCCGACGCCCTTGGCGAGGCTGTGGAATCCGGAGGCGACCGCGGCCAGATGCTCGCTGTCCTCCCGGCTCAGCTCCTTGGAGACCCCTGTGGGCAGACCGTCGCTGGAGAGCACGATCGCCTTGCGGATATTGGCGACACGCTCCACCAGGTCGTCGAGGAGCCAGTTCAGCTCTCCCGTCGCCTTTTCGGCGGCGTTGGGCCCTGCGGCCTTCGGTGCGGTCATCGACCGTCTCCCTTTGTCGTTCCTCGTGCTGAGCCGTCCCGGGCGTCGTCGCCCGCGGCGTTCTCCTCGCGTCCGCGCTGCCAGCCCCGCTGCAGCGAGGCGAAGCGGCTTCGTACTTCGTCGGCGTCGCGCTCGGTGACTTCCGCCCGGTTCGCGGTGCGGGATCCATCACGTTCGGCGTGCCGGTCGGGGTCTTCCTTCAACTGCGGGGCGAGACTGGCCTGCCGTACACGGCGGGGCAGTGCGCCCGTGTCCGATTCTGCCGGGCTGCTCGCGGCGTTCTCGTGCGAGGGGGCCTCGTCGGGGGCGGCCGGGGGACGGGGGCGGCGCCGCTGCGGCAGAGCCGGCATCTCGGGGTTCCCGGTCGTCGGACCTACGGAGCCGTCGGGAGTGTGCCCGGAGCGGCCCTGCGGACGCCCGGCCTCCCGGTGCCCCGTGAGACGGCGCTCGCCGGGGTCAGGATCCACTTCGCCTCCTGAGCGCCGCGGTCCCGGGCCTGTCACCGGGCGGCCGTGCGAGCTGACGAGTCTGGGGGTACCGCGCCGGGGAAGCGGGATCGGGGCACCCGAATGTCCGGTGTCTCCGGAGCGGGCCGGTTCACGGCGCGTGCCGTGTGCCGACTGGTGCTCCTCGCCCGGTGCCTCGGCGAGGGAGCGGCGGGGGCGGAAGATTCCGCCGCGTTCGCTGTCCTCGTCGTCGAGGGCGCCGGGGAAGCCGTCGAGCGCGTCCAGATCGACGGGGGCCTCCAGTTCGACCGGGCCGTCCAGGATCGTGGCCGGCATACCGGGAAGTTCACCGGGCGCTTGCGGGATCGTCGTGGCGCGCTCCAGCGCTGTGCCGGATTCCGGTTCGGGCAGTGGACGGTCGAGACGGAAGCCGATGCCGTTCGTGTCGGGGATCTCGTCCGTCAGCAGGGGCTCGGGGATGAGGACGATGGCCGTGGTGCCGCCGTAGGGGGACGGCTGGAGGGAGACCCTGACGTTCTGCCGTTGTGCGAGTCGGCTGACCACGAAGAGCCCGAGTCGGTCGGTGTCGGAGAGTTCGAACTCGGGGGTTTCGGCGAGGCGCAGATTGGCGTCCAGGAGCGCTTCCGCCGTCATGCCGAGGCCGCGGTCGTGGATCTCCAGGGTGAACCCGTTGGCGACGCGTTCGCCGATGACCTGGACTGCGGTGTGCGGGGGCGAGAACACCGTGGCGTTCTCGAGGAGTTCGGCCACCAGGTGGGTGAGGTCGGCGACGGCGGGTCCGGTGACGGCCACCCGGGGCAGCCGGCGCACCTCGATGCGTTCGTAGTCCTCGACCTCGGCTACGGCGGCTCGTACCACGTCCATGAGCTGGACGGGTTTGCGCCACTGCCGGGAGGGGGCGGCGCCGGAGAGGATGACCAGGCCCTCGGCATGCCGGCGCATGCGGGTGGTGAGGTGGTCGAGCCGGAACAGGTCGGCGAGTTCCTCGGTGTCCTCGGTCCTGCGCTCCATGATGTCGAGCAGGGTGAGCTGCTTGTGCAGCAGGACCTGACTGCGCCGGGCGAGGTTGACAAAGACCTCGGAAACTCCCGCGCGCAGCTCTGCCTGCTTGACCGCGGCCTCGACCGCCGCGCGCTGGAGGGTGTTGAGTGCCTGGCCGACCTCGCCGATCTCGGTCTTGTCGTACTCGAGGCGTGGTACCTCGGTCTCGATGTCCACGTGTTCGCCGGTCGACAGCCGCCGCATCACGCTGGGCAGCCGTACCCCGGAGGCCTCATGGGCCTCCCGGCGCAGCCGGCGCAGGTCACGGATGAGGTCGCGGCCGACGCGCGCGGATATGAAGAGCGAGAAGAGCACGGCGAACAGGCCCAGGACGCCCACGACGACGGCCTTGCCGATGACGTCCATGGCATAGGGGTGGACGCGTTCCTGATATCGCTTCTCCGCCTGTGTGCTCATTCTGTCGAGCTGGTCGAGGGCTCCGCCGGCCGCCTCGTCCCAGCCCTTGGCACTCACGCCGTGCGGGGTGCCGGCGTCGGCGGAGACGACGTTCTGTTCGGCCACGCGCAGAGCAGCGGTGTCGGCGTCGTTCCAGTAACGCTGGAAGCGGTCGCTCTCCGACTCCGGCAGCAGCGGCAGGCTGACGTCGTACATGACGCTGCGCTGGGCGACGAGGTCGGAGATGTCGCGGATCTCGGCGCGGGTGATCCGGCCGTCGACCAGCGCGGAACCGAGGAGCGCGTCCTCTCGGGAGAGCAGTTCACGGGCGCGGAAGACGCCCACGAGCGCACGGCCCTGCTCGTCGACCTCGACGTTGTCCAGGACGTGCAGGCCGGTCAGGAGTGTGAAACAGGGGTCGACCAGGCGGTCGTAGAGGTCGAGGGCCTGGGAGCGGTCGACGGTGCCGTCCTCGACGCTGCGGCGCAGGGAACCGATGCCGTCGAGGGCGTCCAGGACGGAGGTCAGGTGTTCGGCCGTGTCCGGCCCCATGTCGCCCTGCACGCCGGGCTCCTGGCCGTGGCGGCGGAGTTCGGCCACGACCTGATCCGTGGCGGCGCGGCTGCGATGGAGCGCGGTGAGAGCTTCGGATGCGCGCGGGTCCGCGAGGTAGACGAGGGTCTGATGTCGTTCCTGCTGCAGGACGCGCACGGTGTCCTCGGTGGGGTAGCCGATCCTCTCGATGGTGTGCGACACGTCGAAGAGCGACTGGGCCTCACGGCCGGTGAGCACTGTCGCGAAGGCCCAGATGGCTGTGAGGGACAGCAGCGGCACGAGAAGCAGCGCCACGATCTTCCGGCGGATCGACTTCCCGCGAAACCGCATGGCCTCCCCCAGCTCGACCCCCCTCCGGACCGGGGGCACACATGTGCGTCAACAAACGGCGCGAGCCTACTACTCACTGGTGAATATCTCGAAGGGGCGTTCTGCCGCGGGGTCCCCGGACGGCGCCCAGGACATGGGCAGTTGTCCTGCCATTACGGGAGATTGCCGCCCGGGGCGGTCACGGCATCACGGGCCATCCGGCTCGGGCGCCGAGCCGGTTGTCCGGAAACCTTCGTCCGCCGGGAATCTTCATGGCCCCTCGCTCGTCTTCTCAGTACGGGTATCGGGGGCGGAATCGGCCACAGGCGCCGCATGCCGCACTCAGGTGGCTTAAAGGGGCGTAAGCCGGGCAGCCAGAGATGAGCCGGGGTCGGGTGGCGCCGGGACGAGCGGTCTGCGGGCGGTGGGGAGTGACGACTTGATGAGCACGGCGGAGCGACGCGGGACTCCCGGGACGGGAGCGGCGGCGCATGAGACAGCGCGAAGGGGTCCGCGGGCACGGGATCGCGGCATTCCGGCGAGCGGGACCAGAGCGATTCCGCGGGGGCGCGGCCCCGCGGACGGGCCGGGTGCGGCCGCGCGGGAAAAGCGGTACGAGCCATACGAGAGGCCGTACTACCGGCCGTTGTGGGTCGAGGAGCCGGCGCGGCGACGGCGGCTGCCGGATCCCGTGCGCACGGCGGCGGTGAGGGCGGTGCTCATCATCGCGGTGACGCTGATCCAGGCGGTGACCGCATTCCTGTGCACGCTCGCGGGTTCCTGGCTGGCGTTCCCCATGGTGCTCAGCAGCGTCGTCAGCACGGTGGTGGCCACCTGGGGCGTGCTCGACGTCTGGATCACGCGCCAGGTGTGGAACCAGCGCCACGGCGTGGTGTCTGCCCCGAGCAGCACGGCCCGGACCCTGCGCCGCGAACGCCGTACGGCGCGCGACCAGGGCCGGCCCGCGCAGCGACGCGGGGAGCGGATACGCGGGCAGGGCGGTGCCGGGCAGCTGTCCCACCCCTGACCGCCGCGGCCCTCGCCCACCCGACCGATCGGGCGCGAGACGGCCATGGCGCCGTGGGCACCGGCCCTCGGCCGGTCACTCCTGGGCCGTAGGGCCACGGGACGCGCGACGGCACGCCCCCGCCTCCTTTACGGGGCGTCCACGGCAGGCCGCTTGAACATCCGGGTCGCGGTGATCTCGCTGTGTACCGCCTCTCCGGCCTGAGCCTGCCCCGGCAGTCCCGGCCGAAGGTGTTCCTCGACACGGATGTACTTCAGTCCGGCGCGCAGGTCGGCGTCGTTGCGCAGCCGGATCACCAGCGGGAACTCGGCGAGCGCGGTCGTGTCGAACAGACCGGTGGTGTAGAGGAGCTGAACGCCGAGCGCGTCCGACACGGCCCGCTGGAGTTCCAGAAGGTAGGTGGCGTTGGCTCGTCCGATGGGATTGTCCAGGAACAGTGTGCCCGCGTGGCGGTGCTTGTCACGGCCGCGGTCGTTGCTGCGCAGCGCCGCCATGGTGCAGTACAGGGCGATGGCGGCCGTGAGCAGCTGGCCGCCCGAGAACACGTCGCCCATCTGACCGACGGGGACTCGCTCGGCACGCAGTACGGCGTCCGGTTTGAGGATCTCGACAGCCACGCCCTTCGGCTCCAGGGCCGCGCTCACGCCCCGCAGCAGCAGTGACATACCGTCGCGTCTCAGGTCGGAGTTCTTCCTGACGGCTGCCCTGGTCGCCTCGTCGATGACCTCGCCCAGGCGTTCGATGAGGGTGGCCGGGTCGGGCTCCTCGAAGCGAATGCGCAGGAACTCCTGCCCTGACCACTCGCCCAGGCCCTCGGGGAGCCGGGACAGGCGCTGGGCCGAACGCAGCGTGGCGAGTGCCGATTCGACCAGGCCCCGCAGCCGGTCCACGATCGAGTCCCGGTTGCGCTCCAGTTGCGCCAGCTCGTCGGTCAGCACACGCAGCCGGGGCGCGAATGCATCCGCCCACTTCTGGGCGTGCTCCGGCAGCGCGGACGCGGGCAGTTCGCGGATCTGCTGGCGGGCCGGGGTGCGGACTTGTTCGTAGCGTGTGGAGTTGGCGTGCCGGACGAGTACGTCGGAGGCCTCACGGACGGCCGCATCGGCCGCGGACAAGTCGGCGGCACAGCCGCGCAGGGACCTGCGGACCTCGGCGGCGCTCTGGCGGGCTTCCTCGAGGGTGCCCGCGTAGGGCTCCGGTTCCTCCCGCTCCTCGTCGGGAGCGTGCTCGCGCAGCAGGTCGCGGAGCATCGCGGCGATCTCGTCGAATCCGCCGGCCGCGTCCTCGGCGGCCCGGTGGGCGGAGAGGAGTCCGGAGTGGGCCTCACGCGCCGCGTCGAGTTCCTCGGTGCGGGCGGCGAGTTCACCGGTCGCCGTGCGCAGCAGGACTTGCGCGTGCTCGGTGTCGCGGGGCTCCAGTTCCCCGGGCAGTTCGGTGTGGGTCTCACCGCTGGTGGGGGCGTGCCGCTCGGCCTCGCCGCGCAGCCGGCCGAGTTGTTCGCTCGCCGTGGACATACGTGTCTCCAGCAGCTGGACAAGCTCCTCCGCGCGCGCGGAGGCGGCCTGCCGGGACGGCCCGTCGGATCCGTCCGGCGACTGAAGGAGCTGCTCGGCGCGCGTACGCACCTTGTTGCTGAGCCGCTCCAGTTCGGCCACGGCGGCCGAGTCGTCGCTCTCCGCCCGCGCCTGCTCGGCACGGAGGTCGGCGCCGACACCTACCTTCTCGTACACCTGCGAGGCGGCGCGGTATGCCTCGCGCAGGGTGGGAAGGGCCGCCTTGGGCGCATCGCCCGCGTCACCCTCATCGGCCGCGTCGGCCGGTACGTCGTCGGGAGCGCCCGCGATCTCCGCACGTTCGGCGCGCAGGGCACGCGCGGTGCGGCGTGCGTCGTCGGCGGCGCGCTGGGCGGCGCGCCGGTCCTCGTCGGCGGCTCGGGCGCGCTCCAGGAAGGACTGGGCGCGGGCCTCCGACTGGGCTGTCTCGTCGGCGAGTTCACGCAGCTTGACCTGCCATCCCGCGCGCTCGCGCAGCCGGAAGGCCAGCCCGGCGAGCGCGTCGGCGGCGCGTCTGGCCTTCTGGGCCGCTTCCTGCCGCTCGTCTCGCACCTGGGCCGCCTCGGCGGCCGCCTCGTCGGCCTCGGCCCGGACCGTACGGGCCTCGGCGAGTTCACGCTCGGTCTCCTCGGCGAACGCGCGCGCTTCCTGGGCGGCCGTCGTGAGTTCGGTGAGCCGTCCCCGGGGGCAGCCGGTGCGCCAGGAGGACAGCCGGGCGGCCAGTTCGCGGTCCTTGCCGAGCCGCGCGGCCAGTGCCCGGATCTCCTCGTCCCGCTCGGTGGCGCGGGCGCGCAGTGCCTGCCGCTCCTCGTCGGCGGCGTGCTCGTCGTGCATGGCGGGGTTCGGGGGCACAAGGAACACATCGCCGCTGCCGCCGCCCGTGTCGGCGGCGGGAGCCGGGGCGAGCAGCGCGGCGGCCGTGCCGACGGCGACGGCGGAGCGCGGCAGCAGTGCGGCGTCGCTGAGCGCCTGGCGGGCCCGGGCGTGCGAGTCCGGGTCGGTGATGATCACACCGTCGACCAGTTCGGGGCGGGCGGCCAGTACGCGCGCGTGGTCGGCGGGGTCGACGGCCTGGGCGAGGTAGCGCCAGCCGGGCAGGGCGGGAATGCCGTGCTCGCCGAGGAACTCGACGGTCGCCAGTACGTCCGGGCCCGGCGGGAGCAGTCCGCCGTCACCGAGGGCGCCCAGGATGCGCGCGTCGTCGGCCGCCGCGGTCCGCAGTTCGAACAGCTGCCGCTCGGCGGAGGAGACGGAGTCGTCGAGCAGTTCTCGCAGTTCGTCGGCGAAGCCGTCCAGTTCCTCGGCGCCGAAGGCGCCCTCTTCCGGTGCCGGTGCGCCGGACATGCCCGTCTCCCCGTCACGGCGGGGGCCGGGAACCCGGTTCCGCGCGCCGCCGCCGGACAGGCTCAGCAACTCCGCGAGCCGCTCCTCCGCGGCCAGCACCTGCGCGGTACCGCGCTCGGCCTCGTACGCGCGCTCGGCAGCCGTGGTCGCGTCCGCCGCACGGGCCGCGGTCAGTTCGGCGCGCGACTCGGCGGATGCCGCCTCGCGCGCGTGCTCGGAGGTCCGGCGGGCCGTCTCCCGCGCCACGTCCCACGCCGCGACGGCCGTCTTCTCGGCGTCGCTCGCCGCGAGCGCCGCCCGTGCGGGGTCGGCGTCCGGCGCGCTGTCGTCGAGCCAGCCCGCACGCACGGCCTCGGCGGTCTCCTGCTCCACCTCCTCGAGACGCTGGCGGAGGTGTCCGGCCTCGCTGCGGGCGCGCTGCGCCTGGGTGGCGGCGGCGGTCGAGTCCCGGTGGGCCGCCTCACCGGACTCCTGGAGGGCGGCGGACCGCTCCTCCTCCTCATTGGCGAGCGTCTCGGCGCTCCCGGCGGCGGCGTGCAGAGCCCTTACGAGATCGACCGCCGCCTTGGCGCGGGCGGCGAGCGCCGGGGCCGCGTCCCGCTCGGCCTCGCGGATGGCGGCGGCCACGCGGGCTGAGCGGTCGGCCGCGGCGCGATGACGCAGCACGGCTTCGGCGGCCTGCCAGGCGGAGTAGAGCTGGCGGGCGTCGGCGAGTTCACGCTTCTGCGCGGCGGCGGCCTTTTCCGCTCCGGCGAGCGCCAGTGAGGCGTGGCGGTAGGCGAGTTCCGCCGCGACCAGGGAGCTGCGCTCGCGGGCGCCCTCGGCATGCGTGACCGCGTACGCGGCGGCGGTGACCCGCTGGGCCAGGTCGGCGGCCCTCATCCGCTCCTGCACCCCGCGCCCCGAGAGCCGTCGTGCGAGGGAGCGGGTCCGTCGCTCGGCGCCCGCGTGGATGTCCCGTGTCCGCGCCCTCGTCCCGGCGGCGTCCACGATGCGTCCGAGCAGGTCCGCCGACCCGGCGGTGAAGTCGCGTTCGGCGATCAGTTCGGCGCGCCGGCCCAGCTTGTTGCCGAAGCCGCTGACCAGGTCGGCCAGTCCGTCGGTGTCCCTGGTGTCGGTGACCGCGCGCAGCAGCAGGTCCGTGAAGTCGGAGTCCTTCTTGACCGCGAAGAGGCCTGCCGCCTCGCCCTCGTCGGCGTTCATCTCACGCTGGTAGCGGAAGAGTTCGGGGTCGAGGCCCAGTTCCGTCAGATGCTCGTTCCAGCGGTCGTGGATCTCCTCCCAGTGCACTTCGAGGTGCGGGTAGGCCTTGCCGGACTCCATGAGGGCGTCCCGGAAGCCCTTCATCGTCCGGCGGCGGCCCGTCGCGCCCGAGGCGCCTTCGGCGGGCGGCCGAACCGCGGTGGACTCGGCAACCGGCAGATTGTCCAGGCTGAGCCCGGGGCCCGGCCGGAAGGAGTACCAGGCTTCCGCGAACTTCCGCGGGTCGTTGGAGACCTGGCGGCCTCGCCACTCGCTCACCTTGCCGACCACGACGCACTCGCCGGTCAGCGTGTGCTGCCACTCCAGGGCCACATGCCCGCAGTCGTCGGCGAGGAGGAACTTGCGCAGCACGCCGGAGCTGGCTCCGCCGAGCGTGTTGCGGTGACCCGGCAGCATCACCGAGAAGATCAGTTTGAGCAGGACGGACTTGCCGCCGCCGTTCTCGAGGAAGAGCACACCGGCAGGTGCGGGCCGGCGCGGCGGGCCGAGGGGCTCCTCCTCGAAGAACTCCGCCTGGGCGGGCGCGGGGTCGGGCACCGGATCGCCCACTCCTCGCAGGTCCAGCACGGTGTCGGCATAGCGCGCACCGGCAGGCCCGATGGAGTAGAGGCGGACCCGGGACAGCTCGTACATGGCGGCGGACTCTCGTAGTAAGGCTTGGTAAGTCGTCAAAAACGCGGGGAGGTTCTGAGGCCGACGGGCCTTCAGGAGCTCCCGGAGTGGAACGGCAGTCCGGCGTCGGCCACCAGCTCCAGGTCTTCCGTGTCCTCGGCGGGCAGCAGGCTGGCGGTGCCGTCGGTCACCGGGACGACGCCCAGTTCGAGGAGTTCGGCCATGGCGGCGCTGCCCGCCATGTCGCGCACCTGGAGCTGGTAGCGGGCCGTCGTGCGGTAGGTGCCACCGTTGTCGTCGCCCGTGCGCTGGAGGAACCCGGAGTCCGTGAGGAACACGACGGCCTTGCTGACGATTCCGGTGGTCGAACCCGCCAGCCTGCGCGCGTCCTTGGTCGCACCCGTAGCGCTGCGTCTGGCCCAGATCCGCCAGGCCGTCTCCAGCCCCGGCGCGTCAGTCGCCGGGTCGGTGTTCTCGCCCTGCTCCTCGGCCCGCTCCTCCAGACGGCGGCATGCCTGGCGTACGAAGGCGTCGACTCCGTTGACGCTGACGCGTCCGATGTATCCGTCGTCGGCCAGGTCCTCGGGGCGCGGATACGCCAGGGCGGCGACGGCGAGATGGGCGAGGCCGTGCAGGAAGCGGTCGCCGGAGTCGGCCGAGGTGCGGCGCGCGTAGTCGCCCATGCGGACGGCGAACACGGAGTCCTCGGCGGCGGTCACCGCCATACCCGCACGCGGGGACACCTCCAGGACGACGAGTCCCAGCCCGGTCGCCACGGCATCCGCGAGCCGCGCGAACGGCGGGTCCTCGCGGTAGCGGCGCAGCAGTTCCGTGTACCCCTGGTCGCGGGCCGGCTGGAGCTTGGGCTGCAGCCCGAAGGCGACGAGCCGGGCCGCGTCGGCGGCGTCGGCGGGGGTGACGGCGGTGCTCACCGGCACGGCGGCGGGCGCCGGCTCACTCCACTCGACGTGCTCGGTCACGGTCGGGGCTCCTTGGTGCAGGGGTGCTGATTGCTGGTCATGCCGCTTCCGTACGGTCCGCCGCCATACCCGCCGCGTCCAGCAGCGCGGTGCCGACGATCAGGTCCGCGCCGCCGAACTCCGGGTCGTCCAGTTCCGTACCGTCGTCCACGGCGAACAGCAGCTTCTCCTCGCCCTGCCGGTAGGCCGTGCCGACCGGGGGGCTGGCCGCGTGCACGGCGAGCAGGGCCACCAGGTACGGCAGCTCCGGATCCTGGCGGCGTGCCTCGGCGAGCAGTCCGGACAGCCGGCGCGGTGCGTCCGCCGGCAGGTCGAGCAGGTCCGTCGCGGCGGCCATCTGCTCCTCGCTGAACCGGCTGTCGTCCGGCGTGGCGATCAGATCGGGTTCGGGCATCTCGGCCCCGAGGTGCTCGCGCTCCACCGGAGGCGTCAGCAGCAGCTCGACCAGGTCCCCGATCCGCACGGACCCGGGGGTACGCAGGCCGGTCCCGTGCGCGAAGAAGGCGTCCGTGACACGGATCGCCTGCTCCATCGGGAGGGGCAGCAATGGCGCGAGGAGATGCCCGTAGAGGTCCGTGCCCGAGGTCGCCATGGGTGCGGCGAACGCCTGCCGGTCCTGCTCTGCGCGGAAAAGCGGCCCCGCTTCCAGGAGCCGGGACTGCAGCTGCGTGTGCCGGCGGATGCAGTCCTTGACGATGTCGACCAGCTCGGCGGCGCGCCGCTTCTGCTCGGGGTCCTCGGATTCGTCGCGGGCCTTGCGGATGTTGGTGAGGATCGCGTTCTCGTGCCGGTAGCGGTCGGCGACGTGGTCGAGTGCCTCGGCGATCATGTCGGGCACGGCGTTCAGCCAGTCCACCGCGCGGACGTTGCGCCGAGTCGCCTCCAGGGCCCTGCGCAGCGACTCCGAGTACTGCACGGTGCGGTAGCGCGCCTGCTCGGCGGCGAGCTGGGCGTCGGCCAGGCGTCCGCGGCTGATCAGCACCTCCAGCTTGACCTCGGCGGCGATCTGCGCGCTGGTGACGTCCGTGTCGAGCGCTCCGACGAGGACGTTGACCGCTTCGTCGGTGGTCCGGAGGTAGACGCCACCGCCGTAACCGGGCACCTCTTCGATCAGCTTGAAGTCGTAGTCCCGGCGGACATATGTCCCATCCGGGGCGAACATGCCGTAGACGGCACGGAAGCCGCGGTCGACGCTGCCGACGTTGATCAGGTTCTCCAGGACCCAGCGGGCCACGCGTTCGTGTTCCTCGGCGGGGCGCCGCGGGGCCTGAGCGGTGATGCGCGGGATGAGCCGGGCGACTATCTGGTCATGGTCCGCACCCGTGTCGAAGTCCATGTTCAGCGTGACCAGGTCGATGGCGGCGAGGGCGATTTCGGACATCCCGTACACCGAGTACTCGCCCGCGAGGTTCGCCTTGCGCGCGTCCAGGTCGTGCAACGGCGCCGTGCAGGCGAGCGCGCGCAGCCGCCGCGCCAGCCCCTCGTCGGCGGCCGGGCCCGGAGCCGGGCGCGGCCCCGCGCTGAGCTGGGGCGGAACGCTGTCCGTCGTTGCAGGCGAAGTCACGGTGCACAGATTAGGTCCTGAGTCTGACATCGGACCAAACGGCGCCGGTGCGCTCCGCGCCTGGGTGGGGGTGTGCGGTCCGCTGTTCGCTGCGGGTGCGTCGTGGTTCTTCGCGCAGTTCCCCGCGCCCCCATCGAGCGGGCTCCTGTGCGGCGACACCTGCGGGTGCGTCGTGGTTCTTTGCGCGGTTCCCCGCGCCCCTGCCGAGGCCCTCCTGTGCGCCGATACCTGCGGGAACGTCGTGGTACTTCGCGCAGTTCCCCGCGCCCCTGTCGGGGCGCTTCTGGGTGGCCGTATCTGTGGGGCGCTCCTCGGCAGCGTCTACTCCTCGCCGCCGACGCGCCGTCTGTACACCTCGATGACCCGCTGGAGCGAGTCGCGGAGATAGATCTCCAGCTGTGCCTCGGCCGCGGCGCGGTCGCCCGTCCGCAGCGCCTTGAGGATCTGCTGGTTGCGTTCGAGATACGGCTCGTGCAGCCGTCGGGGGTCGTCCACGACATGGAAGGCCAGGCGCAGCTCGGCGAAGACGCTGCGCATCAGTTCGTCCGTGCGTTCGCTGCCCGCGAGCGCCACCAGTTCCCGATGGAAGTGGATGTTGGCCGTGCCCAGGCTGTTCCAGTCGCCGCCCTCCACCGCCCGCCGCCCCTCCTCGACGGCCCTGGCAAGGCCGTCGAGGACGTAGGGCGGGTCCCCCAGACCGCGCACGACGGCGCACTCGACGAGGCCCCGGGTGCGGTAGATGTCCTCGACGTCCTCGACCGTCAGCACCCGTACGAAGACCCCGCGGTTCAGCTCGTGGACGAGCAGCCGCTCGTGCGTGAGCAGCCGGAACGCCTCGCGCAGGGTGTTGCGCGAGACGCCGAGCGCGCCGCCGATGCCGTCCTCCGAGAGGCGGGTGCCGGGCGGGAAGTAGCCCTCGGCGATACGGCTTCTGAGGATGTCCGAGACCCGCTCCGCGGTGCTGGTGCGCCCCAGCAGGGCGCGGTCCTGTGCCAGTCCCGTCAGCTGCTCCGTCATGACCGGAATTCAAGCGCAGACACGAGGGCGAGACAACACGGGTATTGAAGAATCGTTCAACAATCCTCTACGGTGCTCTGCACGGCGCTCACCGTGTCCCGCTCGGAGCACCGCGACTCACGGCTCATCCCGAAAGCACCCTCCGTCTCTCCCTGCGAGGTGCCCATGAGCACGACCCCTCCCTCCCGCCCCCCGGCCGCCGACGCCCGCCCGGCAGCGATTGAACACGTCGCCGACGAGGGGCCGTTCGGCTGGCTGCGCGCCCTCGGCCCGGGAGGCCGCCGGGCCTTCGCGGGCGCCTTCGGCGGCTATGCCCTCGACTCGTACGACTACTTCACCCTGCCCCTGAGCATGGTCGCCCTGGCGGCGTACTTCGGTCTGGACAGCGGCCAGACGGGACTGTTCACGACGGTCACTCTGGTGGTCTCGGCTGTCGGCGGCGCCGTCGGAGGCGTGCTGGCCGACCGCATCGGACGGGTCAGGGCCCTGATGATCACGGTGGTCACCTACGCCGTCTTCACGGTCGCCTGCGGTTTCGCGCCCACCTATGAGTGGCTGCTTGTCTTCCGTGCCCTCCAGGGCCTCGGATTCGGCGGCGAATGGGCGGTCGGCGCGGTCCTGGTCGCCGAGTACGCGAGCAGCAGGCACCGGGGCCGGACGCTCGGCGCGATCCAGAGTTCCTGGGCAGTCGGATGGGCGCTGGCCGCCGTCGTCTACACCCTGGTGTTCTCCTTCCTGGGCGACGACCTCGCGTGGCGCGTGATGTTCTGGACGGGAGCGCTGCCCGCTCTGCTGGTGATCTGGATCCGCCGCCGGGTGCACGACGCGCCGCAGGCGGCGGCCCAGCGCGAACGGAGCGAGCGGAAGGGGTCGTTCGCGGCGATCTTCACACCGGGCAGGGCCGGCGCGCCCGGCCTGCTGCGCACGACGCTCTTCGCGAGCCTGCTCTCCACCGGTGTGCAGGGGGGTTACTACACGCTGGCGACGTGGGTGCCGACCTATCTGAAGGCGGAACGCGGGCTGTCCGTCGTCGGCACCGGCGCCTACCTGGCCTTCCTCATCTCCGGGGCCTTCATCGGCTACTTGACCGGCGGCCACCTCACCGACCTGCTCGGCCGAAGGCGGACCATCTGGCTGTTCGCCCTGCTGTCGGCGGTCTGCGTGCTGGCGTACGCGAACATCCCCAGCGGCGCGGACGCGCTTCTCCTTGTGCTCGGTTTCCCGCTCGGGTTCTGCATGTCCGCGATCTTCAGCGGCTTCGGGTCCTATCTGAGCGAGCTGTACCCGGCCGCGGTGCGCGCCACCGGGCAGGGCTTCACCTACAACACCGGCCGCGCCGTGGGCGCCGTCTTCCCGACCCTGGTGGGCTTCCTCGCCGATGGCTGGGGCGTGGGCGGCGCGCTGGTCTTCGGCGCCGTCGGGTACGGCCTCGCGGCCCTCGCGCTGCTGGGGCTGCCGGAGACGCGCGGGACGGAGCTGCGGTGAACCCGGCGGAAGGCCGACAGACGGCGGACCGCCCGCTGCGCGTCATCGACGAGAACGCGCACACGTGGAGCCCCGAGGACGCCCGGGCCCGGCTGAGGAAGGGGCTCACCGGTGCCACCGCGGGTGCCGCCGCGGGTCACACCCAGGCCAATCTGATCTCCGTACCGGCCGACTGGGCCTACGACACGCTGCTGTTCTGCCAGCGCAACCCGAAGCCGTGCCCCGTCCTGGACGTCACCGACGCCGGATCCTTCACCACGGTCCTCGCCGACGGCGCCGATCTGCGCACCGATCTGCCGCGCTACCGGGTGTGGCAGGACGGCGAGCTGGTCGACGAACCGACGGATGTGCTCAGGTACTGGCGCGACGATCTGGTGTCCTTCCTCATCGGGTGCAGCTTCACCTTCGAGTGGGCGCTCATCGAGGCGGGGGTCCCCATGCGCCACATCGAGCAGGGCCGCAACGTCCCGATGTATGTGACCGGGCGCCAGTGCCGTCCGGCGGGGCGGCTGCACGGGCCCATGGTGGTGTCGATGCGCCCGGTGCCGGAGCGGCACCTGGCCGCCGCGATCCGGGAGAGCGGTCTGCTCCCGGCGGTGCACGGCGGCCCCGTGCACTGCGGCGATCCGTCGGCCCTCGGCATCGAAGACCTCGGCCGGCCCGACTTCGGTGACGCCGTGGACGCCGAGCCGGACGACATACCGGTGTTCTGGGCCTGCGGCGTGACCCCGCAGGCCGCGGTGACGGCCTCACGGCCGCCGTTCGCCATCACTCACGCGCCGGGGCAGATGTTCATCACCGACGCCCGCGACGAGCAGTACCGCGTCGCCTGACGTCGCCGAACGGGAGAGACCATGATCGATCTGAATGCCGACCTCGGCGAGGGCTTCGGCCGCTGGCGGCTCACCGACGACGAGCGGCTGCTGTCCGTCGTCACGAGCGCCAATGTGGCCTGCGGCTTCCACGCCGGGGACCCGGCCACCATGCGGCGGGTGTGCGAGCTGGCGGCCGAGCGGGGCGTACGGATCGGCGCCCAGGTCTCCTACCGCGATCTGGCCGGGTTCGGGCGGCGCGCGATGGACGTGCCGCCCGGCGAGCTGACGGCCGAGGTCGCCTACCAGATCGGCGCACTGGAGATCTTCGCCCGCGCCGCAGGCTCCCGGGTGTCGTACGTCAAACCGCACGGTGCTCTCTACAACCGGGTGGTGCACGACGAGCGGCAGGCCGAGGCCGTGGTGGACGGTGTGCTCCTCGCGAACGCCGCGCTGCCCGTGCTCGGACTGCCCGGTTCACGGTTCCTGGAGGTGGCCGAGAAGGCCGGGCTCCCCGTCGTAACCGAGGCGTTCGGGGACCGCGCCTACACCGAGGAGGGCACTCTCGTGCCACGCGGCCAGGACGGTGCGGTGGTCACCGACCCGGGAGCCGTCGTGGAGCGGTCGGTGCGTCTGGCCCGCTCAGGGGTCGTCGCCGCCCGCTCCGGACGCGACATCCCGGTGCAGGCGCGTTCCTTGTGCCTGCACGGCGACACACCCGGCGCGGTCGAACTGGCCCGCCGGGTGCGTGCCGGGCTGGAGGCATCCGGCGTCCGCGTGGAGCCCTTCGCATGAGGGCTCTGCCGGTGGGCGACCACGCGCTGCTCCTGGAGCTCCCCTCGGGCGGGGAGGCCCAGGCCCTGCACGCCGAGCTGCTGCGCCGCAGGGCCGCCGGTGAGCTGTCGGTACGTGAGATCGTCCCTGCGGCCCGTACGGTGCTGCTCGACGGCCTGTCCGAGCCCTCCCGGCTCGCGGCCCGCATCGCCGGCTGGGACATCCCGCCGGTCACGGCGCGTGCCGGGGATCCGGTCGAGATCCCCGTACGCTACGACGGCCCCGATGTGGCGGAGGTGGCCGCCCTGTGGGGTGTCGCACCGCAGGAGGTGGGGCGGATCCACGCGGCGGCCGAATTCCGCGTGGCGTTCTGTGGTTTCGCGCCCGGCTTCGGCTATCTGACCGGTCTGCACGACCGGTATCAGGTGCCCCGCCGGGCAACCCCGCGTACGGCCGTCCCGGCTGGGGCGGTGGGGCTCGCGGGCCCGTACACGGGTGTCTACCCGCGCTCGTCGCCGGGTGGCTGGCAGCTCATCGGCAGCACCGACGCGGTCCTGTGGGACCACGCACGCGTGCCGGCCGCGCTGCTCGCTCCGGGTGCCCGTGTCCGCTTCATGCAGGTGGGGTTCTGATGGCGGACCGGGCTCTGTGCGTCGTACGGGCCGGGGCCCTGACCACGGTGCAGGACCTCGGACGGCCCGGCCATGCCCATCTGGGAGTGCCGCGCTCGGGGGCCCTCGACCCGCCTGCGGCGGCGCTGGTCAATCGGCTGGCCGGCAACCCTCCTGAGGCGGCGGTTCTGGAGACCACGCTCGACGGCTGCGCCGTGCGGCCCCGTTCCGAGGTGACCGTGGTGGTCGGCGGTGCGCCGTGCCCGGTGACCGTCGACGGCCGCCCTGTCGCGTGGGGAGCGCCGGTGCGCGTACCGGGGGGTGCGCTCCTGGACGTCGGGCGCGCCCGGTGGGGAGTACGTAGTTACGTGGGCGTGGCGGGGGGAGTTGCCGTCGAGCCGGTCCTCGGGAGCCGCTCCACGGACCTGCTCTCCGGACTCGGCCCGGCGCCGCTCACGGACGGGGCCGTGCTGCCGCTGGGCAGGCCGTTCCAGGGGGGTGTCCACGCGCGCGTGGGCTCCGGCGTGGACGTCGTTCCGTGGCCCGGGCCGCCCGCCGAGCTGGTGCTGCGGGTGACGCTCGGGCCGCGCGACGACTGGTTCACCGCGGACGCCGTCCGGACGTTCGTCACGCGCGCGTACCGAGTGTCGTCCGCGAGCAACCGGGTCGGGCTGCGCACCGAGGGGCCCGCGCTGGAGCGTGCTCGTGCTCGGGTGGGGGAACTTCCCAGTGAGGGGATGGTGTTGGGGGCGGTGCAGGTGCCGCCGGACGGCAGGCCCGTCGTGTTTCTCGCGGATCATCCGACGACTGGGGGGTATCCGGTGGTCGCGGTGGTGCGGAAGGAGGATCTGGCGGGGGCGGCGCAGGCGGTGGCGGGGACCTCGGTGCGGTTTGTGGCCGTGGGGCGGGCTGGGTGGGGTTCGTCGTGACCGGGCGGGTCCGCGGTGGTCCCTGCGGGTGCGTCGTGGTGGATTGCGCAGTTCCCCGCGCCCCTGTCGAGCTCGCTGTCGTGCGTCGTCGGCCGCGGGTGCGTCGAGGTTCTCGCGCAGTTCCCCGCGCCCCCATCAAGCACACCCCCCGTATGTCGTCGACCGCGGGCGCGTCCGGGTTCTCGCGCGGTTCCCCGCGTCGCTTGAGGGCGCGCTTCGCGCGCATATGGTGCGGTCGGCGCACGGCCTTGGTGCGGGGCCGTGCGCCGGGGTGGTCATGCCGGGTCCGGCTGGTCGGCCGGAGTCAGGGCGGCCAGGGCGGATGCCACCGCGTGGGAGGCGGTCAGGTCCAGGCGGGCGCTGGTCCCCCTGGCCTTGTGGCGTACCTCGGAGGCGGCCAGGGTGAGCAGTTGCGGAAGGAGATCGGTGCACCGTCTCGCCACCCAGCCCGTGCCGGCGGTGGCCAGCCACCACAGGCTCGCCGAGCGGGTGGGCGGGGGGAACTCGGGCTCGGCCGCAGGCGCGCTGCCGGTCGCGACTCCCGCCTGAGCCAGCAGCGCGTGGAAGTGCAGGGCGAGCTGCCGGTGCCCACGTTCCCCTGGGTGCAGCCGGTCCGCGCTCCACATGGCGCGGTCAGTGACCCAGCCGCCCTCCGCCGCGTGCAGATGCACCGCCCCGTACCGCTCGGACAGCGCGTGCACGACCGTGTTCACAGCCCGCTGGCGCCGTGCCAGTGGACGCGCCAGCGACCCGGGCAGCCGGAGCATCGATCCGGGGTCGGGCAGACAGGCCGTCAGCAGGACCGCGCCCTGTGCCCTGAAGGCCGCGTACACCTTGTCGAGCCGTGCGGCGACGGCGTGGATGTCGAAGGTGTAGCGCAGGGTGTCGTTGACGCCGATGACGACGGAGACGACGTCCGGGCTCAGCTCCAGCGCCGCCGGGGTCTGCCGTTCCAGGACGTCCCGGGTCTGGGCTCCGCTGACGGCGAGGTTGGTGAACCCGGCCGGAGCCCCGTCGGGGGCGAGTCCCCCGGCGAGGAGCTCGGCCCAGCCCCGCCAGGTGTCTCCGACCGGGTCGCCCACGCCTTCCGTCAGCGAGTCGCCGAGCGCTACGAACCGCAGGGGTGTCATGCCGCGCCCTCCCGGGCGGTGTCCAGGACATGGAGCGTGCCGGACGGCTGCGCGTCGTGCGCGGAGAGGAACGCGTCCACGGCCGTCTTCCAGCCGAAGCACTCGGCACGCGCGCGTGCCGCAGCCCGGCGGTCCCGCTCGGACCGCTCCGTGATCAGCTCGATGGCGTCGGCGAAGGCCTCGCCCGTGTTCACGGCGGTGGCGCCGGCGGAGCCGATCACCTCGGGCAGCGCGGACAAGGCGCTGGCCACCACGGGCGTGCCGCAGGCCATGGCCTCCAGGGCGGCCAGTCCGAACGTCTCGGCGGGTCCCGGGGCCAGGCATACGTCCGCGGTGGCCTGGAGCGAGCCGAGCAGGTCGCGGTCGACGACATGGCCGAGGAAGGTCACAGGCAACCCCCGCTCATGTGCCCGCTGTTCGAGCCGGACCCGCAGCGGGCCGTCTCCGGCGACGACCAGCACCACGCGCCGCCCGCGCCGTAGCAGCGCCTCCAGGGCGTCGAGGGCCGTGCCGGGGCGCTTCTCCACCGAGAGGCGGGAGCACATCACGAGCAGCTTTTCGTCCGCGCGCGCGTACCGGTCGCGCAGCCCCGAGTCGCGCAGTGCGGGGTGCCGCTGCACCAGGTCGACACCGAGCGGCGCCCGGACGACATTGCGGGCCCCGATCCGCACGAACTCGCGTTCGGCGAACTCGGTGGTGCACACCACGCGCGCGTAGGTGTGCGCGGTGCGGGTGTTGAGGGCGTCGGCGGCTCGGCGGGACAGGTTCTCCGACAGGCCCCAGGTGCGCAGGACGCCGTCGGCGGTCTCATGGGAGACCATCACCGCGGGTATCCGGGCGCGCCGCGCCCACTTCCCGGTCCAGCGCAGGGTCGTACGGTCGGAGACCTCCAGGCGGTCGGGGTCCAGTTCCTCCAGGAGGGCGGCGACCCGCCGCTTGTCCGTGAGGACCCGGTATCCGCCGGTGCCGGGCAGCAGCGGGCCGGGCAGGGTGATGACCCGGCCCTGCTCGGTCTCCTCGTCGGTGTGGCGCTCGCCGGGGATGACAAGGACGGGCTCGTGCCCCGCCTCCTTGAAGCCCTTGCCCAGTTCGCGCAGGGCGGTGCGCAGACCGCCGGACGCGGGCGCCACGAAGTTGGCGAGCCGTACGATCCGCAGACCGCCGCAGCCCCGTTCGGTCGCGAAGCTCATACGGCCACCGCCGTCCGGCGCTCGGCGAGCACGTCCGTGTAGTGCGCGATGAGCTGGTCGCCGACGGCAGCCCAGGTGCGGCCCTCGACGGTGGTGCGCGCGGCGACCCCGAACATCATCCGCTTGTCCGGGTCGGCCACGAGGGAGCGCACGGCGTCGCGCACCGCGTCGGCGTCGCCGGGCGGTACGAGCAGTCCGGTGCGGCCGTGGTCCACCAGGTCCAGCGGTCCGCCCGCGGCGGGCGCCACGACCGGCACTCCGCTCGCCATGGCTTCCTGCACGGTCTGGCAGAACGTCTCGAACGGGCCGGTGTGCGCGAAGACGTCCAGCGAGGCGAAGATCCGGGCGAGTTCACCGCCGGTGCGGCGGCCGAGGAAGACGGCGCCGGGCAGGGCGGCTCTGAGGGTGGTCTCGCTCGGCCCGTCGCCGACCACGACGACGCGTACGCCTTCCAGGCCGCAGACCCCTGCGAGGAGTTCGACGTGCTTCTCGGGGGCGAGGCGGCCCACGTAGCCGACGATCAGTTCGCCGTTCGGGGCGAGTTCGCGGCGCATCGCCTCGTCCCGCAGGTCGGGGCGGAAGCGGACGGTGTCGACACCGCGCGGCCACAGCCGGACCCGGGGCACGCCGTGTGCCTCCAGGTCCATCTGGGCCGCGCTGGAGGGCGCGAGGGTCCGGTCTGCGGCGGCGTGCACGGAGCGGATGCGCCGCCAGGCCGCGGCCTCTCCGGCACCCATGTAGGTACGGGCGTAACCGGCGAGGTCGGTCTGGTAGATGGCGACGGCCGGGATGCCCAGCCGGGAGGCGGCGGCCATTCCGCGGACGCCGAGGACGAAGGGGCTGGCCAGGTGCACGATGTCGGCGCGGTGCTCGGTGATGGCCGCGGCGACACGTCGGCTGGGCAGGGCGACGCGTACCTGGGGGTAGCCGGGGAGCGGAAGGGAGGGGACGTGGACGACCGGGCACGGAGCGAGGGCTTCGGGCCCGCCGCCGTTGATGGCGCCTGCTCCCTGCCCGGGCGAAGAAGCCAGGGACTTGGGAGTGGCCGGGGCGACGACGAGGGGAGCGTGACCGCGATCGACGAGGTGCCGGGCGGTCTGGAGCGCGCAGTGGGCCACGCCGTTCACATCGGGGGGAAAGGATTCGGTCACGATGACGACACGCATACCCGTGTTCTCGCCGTGCCGGACGTGGCCGCGTCAACTTGGATCTTTCCGGCCGGGAAACGTCCCATGAGCGTTGGGCTGCACCGCCTGGCAGGTCAGCCCGTGTCCATGCGTTCCTGACTCCCGAGTCACCGAACGTTCACACGGTCGGCGCATCCGGCCCGATCCGGCTGCGCACGGCGGTCTGGACTTCGGCCTCCTCGGCCGGATCCGCCGCCAGCCGGCGCAGCCGCTCGACGACACGTACATCCCCGGTCTCGGCGTGCCGTGCGGCGAGCTCGCGGGTCGACTCCTCGCAGTCCCAGAGGCATTCGACGGCGAATCCTGCGGGGAAGGAGGGGTCGGTCGCGGCGAGGGCGTGGGCGGCACGGCCTCGCAGATGGGACGACGCGGTCTCCCGGTAGATGTGGCGCAGCACCGGTGCGGCACAGGCGATGCCGAGGCGTCCGGTGCCGTCGACCAGGGTCCAGAGAGTCGTGGCGTCGGGGCCCTCGCCCCGGACGGCTTCACGCAGTGCCGCGAGCACCAGGTCGCGGTCCTGTGTGCCGCCCCGGCAGGCGAGCACGCGCCCGGCCGCCGAGCCGAGGGCGTCGGGCCGACGGGCCCAGCCGCGCGCCCGGTCGACGGCGGCGACACCGCGCATGCGTTCGAACGCGTCCACGGCCGCGTCGCCGGCGAGAGCGGACCCGTCGGCCACAGCCGCCTCGATCAGGTCGAGGGCATCGGGATCGTTGCTGTCGGCGAGGTAGCGCAGCGCCGTGCACCGGGCTCCGTCGCCACCGCTGCGGGCGGCCTCGATGATCTCGGGCCGGTCCTCGGGGCCTGCCACGGCGACGAGGCAGCGGGCGGCGGGAACATGGAGCATGGCACCGCGTTCGATGCCCTGCTGGGCCCAGTCGAAGACGGACTGGACGCTCCAGCCGGGCCGCGGCCCTTGTGGCCGCAGTTGTCGCTGCCAGCGGTCGAAGGAGCCGGTTTCCCGGGCGGCACGCACACGTGCCGCGATGGACTCGCGTGGATCGTCGGCCCACAGCCGCCACGGCCGTGGCTCGAAAGCGTCCCGCACGGCGAGGGCGAGTTCGGCCTCGCCCTCCGCGTCGGCCGGGAAGCGGGCCAGCACGGGGGCGGCGAGGGCACGCAGCCCCGCGTCGTCGTCCCTCAGCGCCAGCTCGTCCAGGGCCCACGCCCAGTTGCTGCCCGAGGCGGCATACCTGCGCAGCAGTGCGAGCGCGTCGCGCCTGCCGTACGAGGCGAGGTGTCCCAGGACGGCGAGGGCGAGCCCGGTGCGGCAGTCCTCGGTGTCGAGGATGTCCTCGGCGCTGAAGAGATGCGCCTCGATGTCGTCCAGCTCGCCGTGCAGATCGAGGTAGAGCCGGGCGTAGTAGAGAGAGCGGTTCTCGACCTGCCAGTCTCGGCGCGGGTCGTTCAGCACGCAGTGGTTGAGGGCCGCGAGCGCCTCGGCGCGCGGTGCGGTGAGCGCGTGCAGGGTGCCGTCGCCACGGCCCCGCTGGAGGAGGCCGAGCAGGGTACCGCTGGGCGCTATGACCGGTTCGAACATGGGAAAAAGCCTCACATCAAGCGTTGACGCAACCGGGGGACACGCACTACCTGGCCGCGTGACAACACGTCGGGGCGCCCGCCGTCTCGTGCTTGCTGTAGACCATCTTCCTCTGCCTCTCGTCGGTGGCCCTGCGGACCGCATCACGGTCCGCGCGGTGCGGCAACACCTGCCCAGCCATCGCGTCCGTGAATCACGACGTCATGATGACCCGGCCTCTTGCGCTGCCGCGACCATATTTCGGGCGGCCCCGTACCGCCTCCCCCGTTTTCGTTGTTTTTGCTGGTCAGAGCATTCGGATCACTGTGCGCCGAACAGTTCGAGCAGGTCGCTCTTACCGAACATGCGTGCGGTATCGACGGCCGACGGAGTACCCGCGGCCGGGTCCGCGCCGGCGCCCAGCAGTACCCGGATGACCTGAACCTCGCCCTTGAAGACCGCTCCGGCGAGCGGGGTCTGGCCTCGGTCGTTGATCCGGTCGGCGTCGGCACCGCGTTCCAGCAGGGCCCGGACGGCGCCGGCGTGCCCGTGATAGGCGGCGAGCATCACCAGAGAGTCGCCGCGGTCGTTGGTGAGGTTGGCCGGAACGCCCGCCTCGACATAGGCCACGAGCGCCTCGGTCTCGCCTCGGCGCGCAAGATCGAAGATCTTGGTCGCCAGCTCCACGACCTCGGGGTCGGGGGCTTCGCTCATCGGCCGGACCGCCTCTCACTACCACTACCGGGGACTGCACTGCTGCTGGACCAGCGGGAACTGTGCCACTGCTGGGGACTGCGGGAGCGTACGACAGCGAGCGGCTGTCGTACACCGGACACCCACGGCGGCGAGCGGTGCCGCCGTACGGGTGAATCGCCAGCGTACTGGCTCCGACACCACATGACAGGAACCACACCACGCAAAGATCGGCACAACACCCCTCGGGCACCCCGGACCCGCCTACGGAAGCAGGGCCACTCGACCGGACGGGCGAAATGTCAACAATTTCACCCAGTTGCACCTTTTATCGTATGGATACATTCTGTGAATCTGGAAGAACTCATGGTGACCGCCCCCACGAACCAGGAGAAAGCCCATGATTCTGAACATCTCGAGCGTCGTCCTGCTCGGCACCTGCGTCTTCCTTTTCTGCCGCAAGGACGGGCTCAAAGGCCATCACGCCACCGTCTGTGGGCTCTTCGGGTTCTACCTTTCGAGCACGGCCATCGCGCCCAGCATCAAGGCCGGCGGCCAAAGTCTCGCGGGACTCCTCAGCGGGCTCAATTTCTGACCCCGCTCCCGTCCGCACGCACCCCCTGGAGAACGACGTGGCCCGGCGCCCTCTCCCCCGCATCCTGAGCACAGGCGGCGCGGGGATCGCCCGCAGCCGGGAGCTGGCGCGGACGGCGGCCGGCGGGGCCACCGACATCCTCCACCCGCTGATCACGATCACGCGCGGGCTGCGCCGACTGGCGGGGGCCGGACGGCGCAAGTGGGCGGACACACCGAAGGACCGGCGGGGACCGCTCTTCTTCCTGGTCGCCTCGGTGATCCTGGTCGTGGCACTGGTGCCGTACGGGCCGCTGCTGGCCGGCGTCGGTCTCATGGCCGCGGCGGCCTGGCACGGTCGTGAGAGCACCTCCCCCGCGACCAAGGAGCCCAGCGACGCGCAGACCGCCCGCCTGCGGTCGCTCTACGAGGCCCTGGTTCCCTACTTCTCGGCCGCCGAGGACCCGGCCCCGCTGTACGCGCACGGCGGGGACTGGACCCAGGCGTTCTCCTCGTACGACTTCGACGACTCGGGCCGCGTCTCACACCTGAGCATCCGCTACCCCGCGTACTTCAGGGACGGCGAGGCCGAGTCCCGGTCGCGGATCGAACAGCTTCTGCACGCCAAGTCGGGCCGGGGTCGCGAGTACCACTTCCAGTGGGACGAGGAGGGCAACGAGCTGACGGTGAAGGTGCTGCCGCCCCTGCCCACCGACATCGCCGCGCAGCGCTTCGTGACCTCACCGGGCGAGACCGTGCTCGGCTTCACCGACCCGACCTGCGTGCAGCGCACCCTCCCCCTCACGGACGGCGAGGAGCAGCGGGACGTCCCTCCCGTCGTCTGGCGCACGGGCGCCCGATCCACCGAGCCGCACCTGCTGATCGTCGGCGGACCCGGCAGCGGTACGACGACGCTGGTGCGGTCCATCGCCCTGCAGGCGCTGCAGTACGGGGACGTTCTGATCGTCGAGGGCGGCGGCACGGGTGAGTACGCCTGTCTGACCGGCCGGCACGGCGTACTGGCCGTGGAGTCGGGGCTCGCGGGAGCCGTGGCGAGCCTGGAGTGGGCGACGAACGAGACGGAACGGCGGCTGATCGCGGCGAACCGCGCCCGGCAGGCCGGGCATCCACCGCCGGACGACATCAGGCGCCCGCTGTGGATCCTGCTGGACCGGCCGGGCGCGCTCGGGCATCTCGCCGTGGCCGCGGGGCGCCCGGACCCCCAGGCCCTGCTGCAGGTGCCGCTGCGGCACGGTCGGGCGGCGGGCGTCACGGTCGTCGTCGCCGAGCAGTTCGACGGCGTGGACGGCCTGTCGGATGCGGTACGCCGGTACACCCGTGCCCGCGTCGCGCTCGGCCCGGCGGCCCCGGACGAGCTGGAGGCCGTACTCGGCGCACCGCCGCACACCACGCCCACCGGAGACGTCCCGCCGGGCCGGGGCTACGCCCGGCTGGGCTCGGGCCCCGTGCACCGCCTCCAGGTGCCCGCCACCCCGGACCCGTACGACGACTCGACGAGCGAGCTGCACCGGCAGGCGGTCCTGGGGCTGCTGCCACGGCGGAGCGAGGCCGTCAAGGCGACCGAGGCGGTCGCGGTCGAGGCGGTACCGGCGGAGAGCTGACGGGCCCCTTGCCGGGGCGGGCCGGTGGCGGGCTTTTGCGCAGTTCCCCGCGCCCCCATCCAGCGACCGACCGAACGTGGTCAGGTGCGGGCCGGTGGCCGCGATTCGCGCAGTTCCCCGCGCCCCTGTCCGAAGGGTCCCGAGGCCCCATCCGTGCCGTCATGGGGTTGCGCGCGAAGCATGCTGCTCGGGGGCGCGGGGAACTGCGCGGCCAGCCACGACGCTCCCGCAGGCTACGACGCGCCCTTCGGGGGCGGCGCCGGCCCTGCGAAGCGCGCGGCGCCAGGCGCGGTCCAGGTGGTGCCGCCGGACGGATGACACGGAGCGGACGGGAACAGCTCGCGTCAGGCCACGAAGGTGCGCGGGGCCTCCCCCGAACCGGACGCGCCCGTCTCCACCAGACGCGCCGCGGCGGCCAGCCGCACCGCCGCCTCGTCCGCCACCGCGCCGCCGACCGTGAACGGCAGCCGGACATACCCCTCGAAAGCGCCGTCGACGCCGAACCGAGGCCCCGACGGCACCCGGACCCCGACCCGCTCCCCCGCCTCGGCGAGCCGGGACCCGGACAGTCCGCCCGAACGCACCCACAGCGTGAGGCCGCCGCGCGGCACCGTGAACTCCCAGGAGGGCAGTTCCCGGCGCACCGCGGCCACCAGGGCGTCGCGGTTCTCCCTGGCCTGCTCGCGCCGGAGCTCCACCGCCTGCTCCCAGCCCCCGGCGCTGAGCAGCCAGTTCACGGCCAGCTGCTCCACCACGGGCGTGCCCAGGTCGGCGTAGGCGCGGGCCGCGACCAGGCTGCGAATCACATCGGGCGCTGCCCGTACCCAGCCGATCCGCATGCCGGCCCAGAACGCCTTGCTGGCCGACCCCACGGTGATCACGGCCGAGCCCGCCGGGTCGAAGGCACAGACCGGGCGCGGCATCTCGAGACCGTCCTCCAGATGCAGCTCGCTCATCGTCTCGTCGACGACCAGGACGGTCCCCGCGGAGCGTGCGGCCTCCACCAGGCGGCGGCGCTGGTTCTCGTCGGCCAGCGCGCCCGTTGGGTTGTGGAAGTCCGCCACCACATAGGCGAGCCGTGGCGCGGCCTCCCTCAGCACCTGGCGCCAGCGGTCCAGGTCCCAGCCGCCGAGCCCCTCGGACATGGCGACCGGGACGAGCCGGGCGCCCGCCTCCCTCATCAACTGGAGGATGTTGGCGTACGACGGCGACTCGACCGCGATGCGTTCGCCGCGCGGGGCGAAGAGATGACAGATCGCGTCGATGGCGCCCATGGCACCCGTGGTCACCATGATCTGCTCGGGCATGGTCGGGATGCCGCGTGCCGTGTAGCGGTCGGCGAGGGTGGCGCGCAGGGCGGGCAGTCCCGCCGGGTAGTCGCCGTGCGTGTGCGCGTACGGCGGCAGTTCCTCCAGCGCGCCCTGCACCGCGCGGGTGAGCCACGGTTCCGGGGCGGGCAGTGCCGCGCAGCCCAGGTCGATCACCGAGCCCAGCGCCTCGGGCGGGAGCGGTTCGAGCCCGCGCGCCGGAAGCGGGTTCCCGGCCGGAACGGCCGTCCAGCTGCCCGCTCCCCGCCGGGACTCCAGGAAGCCCTCGGCGCGCAGGGCCTCGTACGCGGCGGCGACCGTCGTCCGGCTCACCGACAGGGCGAGTGCCAGTTCACGCTCGGCGGGCAGCCGGGCCGCGACCGGCACACGGCCTTCCAGCACGAGCAGCCGGACGCCGTCGGCCAGCGCTCGGTAGGCGGCCGGGCGGCGGGTGCCGGGTCCCGTGGGGCGCTCCTGCTGGGAGTTGAGCAGACGGGCGAGCTGCGCCGCCCCCATCGCCGAGGTCCACTGCGCCATGATTCCCAGTCCACCTTCCCCGAATTGGCCATGGATGACTTCTCTTTCCAAGCCACAGAGTGACATGCGTCAGTCCACTGTCACCACTGGGGGGATGAATTGTGTTTGCCGGCCTGTCCATGAGGAACCGTCTCGGGCGGCGGTTGGTCCAGCTGTACGCGGGTCTCGTGCTGTACGGGGCCAGTTCCGCCCTCCTCGTACGAGCGGGTCTGGGACTGGAGCCGTGGAACGTCCTCCACCAGGGCCTGGCGAAGCTGACCGGCCTCAGCATGGGAGTGGTGCTGACGATCGTCGGCGCCGCCGTCCTGCTGCTGTGGATCCCGCTGCGCCAGCGACCCCGTCTCGGCACCGTCTCGAACGTCCTGGTGATCGGGTTCGCCATGGACGCCACCCTCGCCGTACTCCCCGACGTGCGGGCCCTCGCGCTGCGCATACCCCTTCTCCTCCTGGGGGTCGCGCTCAACGGCGCGGCCACCGGCCTCTACATCGCGGCCGACCTCGGCCCCGGCCCGCGCGACGGTCTGATGACCGGGCTGCACCGGCGCACGGGCCGCTCGATCCGGGCGATCCGTACCGCGATGGAGATCGCCGTCGTGGCCACCGGCTACTTCCTCGGCGGCACCGTGGGAGTCGGCACCGTCCTGTACGCGCTGTCCATCGGACCGCTCGCCCAGCTGTTCCTGCGGGTGTTCGCCGTTCCCCCGGCATCGGGCCGCAGCACAATCGTTGCCACCGGGAAACCGGAAGGAGCGATACTGCCCGGGTGACCACCGCGATTCGCCATCCCTACCTCGACCATCCCGGCCCCATCGCCTTCGCCCACCGGGGCGGGGACGCGGACGGCCTCGAGAACACCCTGACCCAGTTCCGCCGCGCAGTGGCGGCGGGCTACCGCTACATCGAGACGGACGTCCACACCACGGCGGACGGCAAGCTGGTGGCCTTCCACGACTCGACGCTCGACCGGGTCACGGACGGCGCCGGGCGGATCGCCGATCTGCCCTGGCAGGACGTGCGGCAGGCGCGCGTGGCGGGGAGCGAGCCCGTGCCGCTCTTCGAGGAACTGCTCGACGAACTCCCCGAGGTCCGCTGGAACGTGGACGCCAAGGCCGAGCCGGCGCTGCGCCCCCTGCTCGATCTGATCGAGCGCCGCAACGCCTGGGACCGGGTCTGCGTCGGGTCCTTCTCCGAGGCTCGCCTGGCTCGCGCCCAGCAACTGGCCGGGCCGCGCCTGGCGACGTCGTACGGCACGCGCGGCGTGCTCGGCCTGCGGCTTCGCTCCTGGGGCATACCGGCGGCGCTGCGCCGCTCGGCCATCGCCGCGCAGGTCCCCGAGGCCCAGTCGGGCATTCCCGTGGTCGACCGCCGCTTTGTGCGCACCGCCCACGCCCTTGGCCTGCAGGTACACGTGTGGACGGTCAACGAGATTGACCGTATGCACAGGCTGCTGGACATAGGAGTGGATGGCATTATGACCGACCACATCGACACATTGCGCAAGGTCCTTGAGGAACGAGGCACCTGGGTCTGAACGCCCCGCGCACGACTACCGGGGAAGCGAGGGCACAGGTGGGTATAGACACCATGCCGTCAGTGGCGGACGACTCGGCCGCCGAGCGCAGACGCGAACAGCGCGGCTGGTATTTCTACGACTGGGCCTGCGCCGTCTACTCGACAAGCGTCCTGACCGTGTTCCTCGGCCCGTACCTCACGGCGGTGGCCAAGTCGGCGGCGGACGCCCACGGCTATGTGCACCCGTTGGGCATCCCGGTGCGGGCGGGCTCGTTCTTCGCCTACTGCGTCTCGGCGTCCGTCATCCTCGCGATCGTACTGATGCCGCTCGTGGGAGCGGCGGCCGACCGCGGCGGCCGCAAGAAGGGCCTGCTCGCCTTGTGCGCGTATGTGGGGGCCGCGGCCACGGCGGGCATGTTCTTCCTGGACGGGAACCGCTATCTGCTCGGCGGCCTCCTGCTGATCGTCGCGAACGCGGCGATGGCCGTCTCGATGGTCGTCTACAACTCGTATCTGCCGCAGATCGCACTGCCCGAGGAGCGCGACGCCGTCTCCTCGCGCGGCTGGGCCTTCGGCTACGGGGCGGGCTCCATGATGCTGATCGCGGACCTGATCCTGTACACGCAGCACGGCTCCTTCGGCCTCTCGGAGGCCACCGCGGTCCGAATCTGCCTGGCCGCGGCCGGCGTCTGGTGGGGGGCGTTCACGGTCATCCCGCTCAGGCGGCTGCGTGACCGCCGTACGGCGCACACGGCGACGGGTCCCGCGGTACACGGATGGCGGCAGCTGGTTGCCACGTTCCGGGACATGCGCGGCACCCCGCTGACCCTCTCCTTCCTGGCCGCGTATCTCATCTACAACGACGGCATCCAGACGGTGATCTCCCAGGCGTCGGTGTACGGGTCCGACGAGCTGGGCCTGAGCCAGTCCACGCTGATCGTCGCCGTGCTGCTGGTGCAGGTGCTGGCGGTGGGCGGAGCGCTGGGCATGGGGCGGCTGGCCCGCAGGTACGGAGCCAAGCGCACCATCCTCGGCTCGCTCGTAGCGTGGACCGCGACGCTCGGCGCCGGCTATTTCCTGCCCGCGGGCGCGCCGGTGTGGTTCTTCGTCCTGGCGGCCTGCATCGGCATGGTCCTGGGCGGCAGCCAGGCGCTGTCCCGGTCCCTCTTCTCGCATCTCGTGCCCGCGGGCAAGGAGGCCGAGTACTTCTCGGCGTACGAGCTGAGCGACCGCGGCATGAGCTGGCTGGGCCCCCTTCTGTTCGGGCTCGCCTATCAGCTGACCGGAAGCTACCGGGACTCGATCATCTCCCTGGTGGTCTTCTTCGCGATCGGGTTCGTGCTGCTGGCCCGGGTCCCGGTGCGGCAGGCGGTGCTCGACGCGGGCAATCCACTCCCCGAAAGGATTTAGCACCTGACGGCAAAGGGCGGTAGTGTACGCGTTTGGCCTGCCAGGCGTACCGTTACTGCGCGTCAAAGGAGACGAAACGCTGGGTGACATCTGCTAGCAGATGTGACAAACCGGGCGCTGGTGGGTACAACAAGGGGCGGCTACGACGGCGACGCATGACCCGGAACGGGAATCTTTACCGCCGACCGGACGTTGACCGGATGACGACGACAGCGACACCTGTCCTGTGGGCGACAAGCCCGGGAGGCACGATTCATGAGTGAGCGAGCTCTTCGCGGCACGCGCCTCGTGGTGACCAGCTACGAGACGGACCGCGGCATCGACCTGGCCCCGCGCCAGGCCGTGGAGTACGCATGCGAGAAGGGGCACCGCTTCGAGATGCCCTTCTCCGTCGAGGCGGAGATCCCGCCGGAGTGGGAGTGCAAGGTCTGCGGGGCCCAGGCACTCCTCGTGGACGGCGACGGCCCGGAAGAGAAGAAGGCCAAGCCCGCGCGTACACACTGGGACATGCTGATGGAACGGCGCACCCGTGAGGAACTCGAAGAGGTCCTCGAGGAGCGCCTGGCCGTACTCCGTTCCGGTGCGATGAACATCGCGGTCCACCCGCGGGACAGCCGCAAGTCCGCGTAGTTCCCACCGGAAGTGCGCGTGACCCCCGATGGGGCCCAATGGGTTGCTATGGGCCCGTGATCGGCAAAAGCGGGCGCCGTGCGTCATTTCGACGTACGGCGCCCGCTTTTCGCTTTCCCGGCGCGTCAGGGGGTCAGCGGCGGGCGGGGCTCCTGAGGGGCGCCCGAGGGCTCGCCCCGCTCGTCCCTGATCACCTCACCCTGCACGACCTTTCCGTCGGGACGGCGCATACGAGCCTGCTGGAAAGCGTCGCCGAGGCTTCCCGGAGCAGCCGCGCTGAGCTTGCGGTCGATGGTCCGCTCGGTGAAGCGGCTCACCGCCTTCTGGACCGGCGGTATGAGGAGCACAAGGCCCACCGCGTCCGAGATCACGCCCGGCAGCATCAGAAGCAGACCGGCCAGCATCGCCAGCCCGTTGCCGCTCCCGCCCTCCGTCGCCCGGCCGGACGAGCGGGCCCCGAGCGTCTCGCTCAGATTGCGGAAGGCGCGGCGGCCGGCCCGCTTGATGACCACGGAGCCCAGCACGAATCCGGCAACCAGCAGCAGGAACACCGTGAGCCCGCCGGCCGCGCCCGCCACCAGGGTGAGCAGCCAGATCTCCAGCACCAGCCACAGGGCGATGCCCAGCGGCAGGTAGGTACGCAGCTTGGAGCGCCGGGGGCGGGCGGGATAGGGAGAAGCGGGTGCGCCAGTCGTCATGGTCCCAGTGTGCACACGGCGCGCTCAGCACGGGATAAGAGATCGATCACCCTCGGCTGTGAAACCGCGGGCCGCTCCCTGTGAACCCGTACGAGTGACGGAAGGGAGCGGCCCGCGATTGACACGCAGCGCTGTGCGCTCAGGAGGACTTGCGGCCGCCCTTGAGCTTGGCGACCCGGTCCCCGAAGCCCCACGCCGTGACGCGCCACAGCGCCTCGACGAGGATGTCCTTGCTCATCTTGGAGTCGCCCAGCTCACGCTCGACGAAGGTGATCGGCACCTCGACCACGTGGTAGCCGGCCTTGACGGCGCGCCGGGCCAGGTCGACCTGGAAGCAGTACCCCTGGGAGGCGACCTCACTGAGGCCGAGCCCTTCGAGGGTCTCGCGGCGGAAGGCACGGTAGCCGCCCGTGATGTCGCGCAGCGGCAGGCTGAGGGCGAGACGCGAGTAGAGGCTTCCGCCGCGGGAGATGAACTCACGGGACTTGGGCCAGTTGACCACCCGGCCGCCCGGCACCCAGCGGGAGCCGAGCACCAGGTCGGCGCTCCCCAGCGCCGTCAGCAGACGCGGCAGCTCCTCCGGCTGGTGCGAGCCGTCGGCGTCCATCTCGACCAGGACGCCGTAGCCGTTCTCAAGGCCCCACCGGAAGCCGGCGAGGTAGGCGGCGCCCAGGCCCTCCTTGCCCTTGCGGTGCAGCACCTGGACGTGGTCGTCGTCGGCCGCCAGTTCGTCCGCGAGCTTCCCCGTGCCGTCGGGGCTGTTGTCGTCGGCCACGAGCACGTGCGCCTCGGGCACGGCGGACCGCACCCGGCCGACGATCGTCTTGATGTTCTCCGCCTCGTTATAGGTCGGAATGATCACCAAGGCGGTGCCGAGCGGGCCGAACTGCCTCCCCTGGGCTCCTGCCGTGCGGGTCGCGTCGCCGTCGTTCACTACTGCCCCTTCAGGTCCGTTCGCAGAGGTCCACCCTAGTGGCCCCAATCTGCGCCGACGTGTCCGGAGGTTCGTACAGGGGTGTCGATTAGGCAAGAGTCGAGTAAGAGTGCCCGTCTTCTTGTTCCGCGTCCCGGCGGTACGGGCAAGATCCTGGGCCCTGATCCGCATCGAGCCCGCCGCGCCCTGCCACCGCGGCCGGACTGCGGATCGGGCCCGGCGCCCTTCGGGCCGACCAGGGACCCGCTGGCTGCGGGTCGACCAAAAGCCGTTGTCTACTGAGCGTCCGGGCCCCACCCGGGTCGCACCCTCCCAACCGGCCGGAACGTTGCCCTCGCCGTGGCGCGGGCGCTGAGCCTGGCTCCCAGCGGCGGCGCGCCGGTATGGCGCACCACCCTGACCCAGCGGCGCTGCGGCGACTGCGCGGAGGTTCTCCGGTCGGACGTCCGGTGGTGGACCCGGCCGAACCTACCCGCCCCCTGCGGCTGGCTGTCAACAGCCCTCCGGCCTGCGGTTTTTCAACAGGTGGCCTGGTCAGGCCCGAGGATTCCCAGGTCGCGCGACAGCGCCGCGGGGGCTTGTCGCACGCGCGCCACCCCGGGAGATCACTCGCCCGGACGCATGAACACCGTCCGGCCGCCCACCACCGTGCGCAGGCAGACGGGGAGAGTGGCGCCCGGGGTCAGATCGGGCAGCCCGGGGGTGCCGGAACGGGGGTCCGTGGACCAGCGCGCCACCCGGTCGTCGGGGGCCTGGACGATCAGCGCGTCGGTGCGCCACACCGCGTAGTCCGCGGGTGCGCCCGGAACGAGTACACCCGCGTCATCCCGCCCGATCGCGCGCCAGCCGCCGCGCGTGTGCGCGGTGAAGGCCGCACGCACGGAGACCCGGTGCTCGGGGGTGCGATGGAAGGCCGCCGCGCGCACCGTGCCCCACGGGTCCAGCGGGGTGACGGGGCTGTCGGACCCGAAGGCGAGCGGAACGCCGGCGCGCAGCAGCGCCGCGAACGGGTTCAGGGAGCGGGCCCGTCCTGTTCCCAGGCGCTGGGCGTACATGCCGTCGTCACCGCCCCACAGCGCGTCGAAGGCGGGCTGCACGGAGGCGGTGAGGCCGAGTTCGGCGAAGCCGGCGATGGTCCCGGGCGTGAGCATCTCGGCGTGCTCGATCCGGTGCCGGGCCGCGCGGACGCGGGCGAGGCCGACCTTCTCGGCCGCGGCGCGCACGCCCTCGACCACGGTGGTGACGGCGGCGTCGCCGATCGCGTGGAAGCCGGCCTGCAGCCCGGCCTCGGTGCACGCGACGACATGCCCGGCGACGGCGTCGGCGTCCAGGTAGCCCGCGCCGGTGTGGGCGGCGTCGGCGTAGGGCTGGTGCAGGCAGGCGGTGTGCGAGCCGATGGAGCCGTCCACGAACAGATCGCCGGCCGCTCCGGCCGCGCCCAGCTCACGCGCCCTGGTGACGCCCTCGTCGCCGTCCTGGGCCCAGTAGCCGGTCACCCGGGGCCCGGGCTCCTCGGCGGCCAGCCGCAGCAGTCCGGTGAAGTCGTCCTCCGAGGAGATCTGCGGGCCCGCGCACTCATGGACCGAGCCGATGCCGAGCGAGACGGCGTGCGCGAGGGCGGCTCGCTGGGCCTCGGCGCGCTGAGCGGGGGTGACGGCGGCGAGCGCGGCGGCGCGTACGGCGTGGTGGGCGTCGCGGGTGAGCGGCTCCCCGTCGGTGAATCCGGCCCTGTCGCGCACGCCCGGCGCGAGATCCAGCAGGGCCGTGCTCACGGCGGCCGAGTGCACGTCGATCCGGCTGAGATAGAGCGGACGACCGCCGGCGGCCTCGTCCAGCTCGTCCCGCCGGGGGGCACGGCCCTCGGGCCAGCGGGCCGAGTCCCAGCCGTGGCCGAGCAGCACGCGGTCGGCGGGACGGGCGGCGGCGAAGTCACGGACGAGCGCGAGGGCGGCTGCCAGGGAGGGCGCGCCGGACAGGTCGAGTCCCGTGAGCGCGAGGCCCGTGGCGGTGGTGTGCACGTGCGCGTCGGTGAACGCCGGGGTGACGAGCGCGCCGTCCAGGTCCACGATCTCGTCCACACCGTCCGCGAAGGCGTCCGCGGCGCCCTCGGAGCCGACCCAGGCGACCTGTCCTCGTTCGACGACCATGGCCGTCGCGAAGGGATCGGCGGGGCTGTGGACTTCTCCTCGGCGCAGCAGAACGGTCTGCGGCGGGGCGGTGCGCTCGTTCATGGGAACAGTCTCGCGCCTCACCGGGCCCGCCCCGCACGCAGGTCGCTCAGATGCGCGGCGGTCGCGCCTCGTACGGCGTGGACAGCACGACCGTCGTGCGGGTCGAGACACCCGCGAGCGACCTCAGGCGCGCCAGCAGCTCCTCCAGTTCATGGGGTGTCGCGACACGGACCTTGAGGATGTAGTTCTCGTCGCCCGCCACGCTGTGGCATGCCTCGATCTCCGGAACACCGGCGAGGCGTTCGGCGATGTCGTCGGGGGCACTGGGGTCGAACGGTTTCACGGAGATGAAGGCGGTCATCGGCAGCCCGACTGCCTCCGGGTCGACGACCGCGGCATATCCGCGGATGACACCGCGCTGCTCCAGCCGACGCACCCGCTGGTGCACGGCCGACGTGGACAGGCCCGTGGCCTTGCCCAGGTCGGTGTAGCTCATCCGCCCGTCTTTGACGAGCAGTTGCACGATCTGTCGGTCCAGCTCCTCCATGGCGCTAGAACCTACAGTGCGCCGGTTCCCCGCGGATACCTCGGCCGCGCAGGTCACACCCGGTTTGTGATGTCCCGGGAAGAGGTTTGTGCGCCGTCCGCGGGCCGGACCGCGGCATCCGGCATCTGCGGAGGGCGTGTGACGAACGACACAGGGCGCCACCGGCCTTCGTGACGTCCTCGTGATTACCGCCGGGACGAGGCGGGAAGTGCTTGCTGTGGTCGAGGCCACAGCGCCCGGCCGGCCCAGTCCGAGGGGGAGAATCCATGCAGAGTCCGAAGCGCCCTGGCCGAATCGCGTCCAAACGGCAGCAGGCCCCGGAGCCCGAGCCGGAGGGCGTCGAACCCGCCGACGACGAGTTCGACGAGTACGACACCTTCGAGATGTACCGCGTGATCTGCCCGGACTGCGCTCAGCCCATCGCGCTTCTCGCGGACGAGGACGTACTGCCCGAGCACGCGCTGTGCGCCTCGCCGTGGGACCCGTTCGGTCTCACGGTCTGCCCCGGTACGGGCCAGGCGGCGTCCGACGCCCTGCCCGCGGACGCGTCGGCCACGCCCCAGGAGCAGGACACCGCGCTGCTGCTGACGCTGCCTCTGGGGCTCGACTGGCGGACGCAGCCCTTCTCCCACGTCGGCGGCCCGGGCTCGCGCCCGGTGCGGATGCCGGCGATGCGGCACCAGGCCGCGTGACCGGCTGACGGCACGGTCCGCCGGAGCGTCCCCGCCGATACGCCGTACACCTGTTTCGCCGGTCCGGCCGCTGCCGGTACGCCAGGCGCCGGTTCCGCCGGTCCGACCTGCGCCGGTACGCCCGGAACCCGCAGGAGTGAGGCCGGGAATTCCACGCGAGGAACGCGCTCCGTGCCCCGTACGGGCCCCGGGGGAACTCACTCTCGATTGACCGGACCGGTGACCTGTGCGCGGGCCAGGGCGTTGCCCTGGTATGACTCCCATTGCTCCCATGTACGGAGCGGCCGAACGGCCGAGACGGGTGTTCGTCCCGGCGCCCACGGGAACACCCGCGCCGCCACGGGTCCCGGACCCGCCCATCTACCGCGCCCTGATGCGCACCTGGGCCGATGACGGGCGCACCCTGCCCGGACGCCACGACCCGGAATGGGTACGCCTCGCGGCACCCCCGACCGGCCTGGACCGGCTCTCGGGGGGCTGAATCGCGTCCGGACGGAGTCCGGGTCAGCGCGTCTCGGGGCCGGCGAGGTGGCGGGCGATGACCATCCGCTGGATCTGGTTCGTGCCCTCGACGATCTGCAGCACCTTGGCCTCCCGCATATAGCGCTCGACGGCGAAGTCGGCGGTGTATCCGTACCCGCCGAGCACCTGGACGGCGTCGGTGGTGACCTTCATCGCCGTGTCGGTGCAGTGCAGCTTGGCCATGGCGGCCTGCTTGGCGAACGGCCGGCCGGCGTCCCGCAGACGCGCCGCTGCCAGATACAGCGCCCGGCCCGCCTCGATCTGCGTCGCCATGTCGGCGAGCATGAAGCGCAGTCCCTGGAAGTCCGCGATCGGCCGCCCGAACTGCCGCCGCTGCGTGGCGTAGGCGATGGCCTCGTCGAGCGCCGCTTGGGCCACGCCGATGGCGCAGGCGGCGATGCCGAGCCGCCCCGAGTCCAGCGCGGACAGGGCGATCGCGAAGCCCTGGCCCTCCTCGCCGAGCCGTCGGGCGTCGGCGACCCGGACGCCGTCGAAGTGGACCTGCGCGGTGGGCGAGCCCTTCATGCCCATCTTCTTCTCGGGCGCCGCTCCGCTGAGCCCCTCGCTGTCACCCGGGACCAGGAAGGCGCTGATCCCGCGCGGGCCGTCCTCGCCGGTGCGCGCCATCACGGTGTAGAAGTCGGCGATCCCGCCGTGGGTGATCCACGCCTTGGTGCCGCTGATCAGCCAGTCGTCGCCCTCGCGTGCGGCCCTGGTGCGCAGGGACGCCGCGTCCGACCCGGAGGACGCCTCGGACAGGCAGTAGGCGCCCAGCAGGCCGCCGCCGAGCATCGCGGGCAGATGCTCGGCCTGCTGCTGTTTGGTGCCGTAGTGCGCGAGGGCGTGGCAGGCCAGGGTGTGGACGCTGACCCCGAGGCCCACGGTGAGGCGTGCCGCGGCCAGTTCCTCGAGAACCTGGAGGTAGACCTCGTACGGCTGGTCGCCGCCGCCGTAGTCGGAGTCGTAGGGCAGGCCGAGCAGCCCGGACTCGGAGAGCAGTCGGAAGACGTCGCGCGGGAAGTGTCCGGCGTCCTCCTCCTCGGCCGCTTTCGGGGCGATCTCGTTCTGCGCGATGTCACGTACGAGCGAGATCAGATCCCGGGCCTCGTCCGTGGGCAGTTGACGGTCCACCGGCTGCGGGGCGCGGTCGGGCATGGCGACGCTCTCCTCCCTTTCGGGGAATCGGCGCACGCCTCCTTGGGTGGGGTGGCGCCGCCGGGTCTCACTTGGTCTCGCCGATGCTCGCCGCACCGGGTCTCGGAAGCGGCTGACCAGCGAATGTAGCGCTTGGAGTATGCCCGATCGGAGGCACCGAGTCACCAGTTAACGACCGCTTACTTCAGGAAAGCCGCGATCACGTCGGGCCGAGCCGCACCGCTGACCGGCCGTACCGGCCCACGAATGTGCGCCGGCCCTCGGCGGTCAGGCATCCCGGCGGGCCGCAGGCGGGGCCGCGTAGGCGGGCTCGAGCTCCTCGATCGCCCGGAGGGTGCCGCCCAGCATCTTCACCAGCAGCGCACGCATGGCATGCCGGCTCAGCTCAGGACGGGCGATCCAGTCCAGCGTCGCGCCTTCCACGCTGCAGACCCAGCCGATCAGGCCCATGCGCGCGAGCGGGGCGATGTCCCTGCGGCCGTACGCACCCTCGGCGATGGTGGCGACGATCGCCTCGCGCACCTCGTCCCGGATGGCGTGCACCTGGGCGTCGAAGCCCACACCGCCGCTGACGATCGTGCGGTAGGCGGCCTGATGACTCTCGGCATAGCGGAGATAGCGGTCGATGGTGCGGTGTACGCGCTCCGCGGGCGGAAGCTCGAGACCGCCGGCCGCGCTGGTGATGAGACCGGCCATCGAATCCTCGACAATCGCGAGGTAATAGCCGCGCTTCGAGGCGAAGTAGTAGTAGATCAGTCCCTTGGCCACATGGGCGTGGCGCGCGATGTCGTCCATCGACAAGGCGTCGTACGACGTGTCGGCGAATAACTTCCGCCCGATGGCGATGAGTTCGGCACGGCGCGCCAGGGAGCGACCGGTACCGCGTGCGGCACCCCGCTGCTGACTGATACTCAAATTTCGGCCCAGGTCTCCAACTTCCGGCGGGATGTCCGCAGTATCGCAGAAGCGGGCCAGCAGGATGTTCGATTCCGGGGGAACCGGTCCCGTACGGCCGGGAACAGGTCGGCCGCCTTCCGGAATCGGCAAGTCGGCCGGGAATGCCGGGGCCGTTTCAGATCACAGCAGCCCGAGCTGGGTGACGAGCATCGCGAGGACCACCACGAGGGCCCAGCCCGCGATGTGTTCGGACAACGGCGTTCCGTCGCCCTTCGGTCCGCCCGTACGGGCACGGAGGCGGGCGGCGGTGGCTGAGGTGGCGGTCATGGCATCTCGCTGGTCTCGGACTGTTCGGTGGACTCCCCCCGCCGTTGTGTCCACCTTGCCACCGGAATGCGCCTGTGCGGCCGAGAGCTTGGTCACATGCCAGGACCCGCGGTCAGCGGATGCCCACCGCCGCCGGTGCCGCCGCCTGCCGCGTGGTGGGCCGGGCGGGGAAGTACAGACCGCTGTCGCGCCAGTGGCTCTCTATGGTCTCCAGCTCCGTCTTCAGGCCGGCCTTGCCTGCCATGATTCCGGGGGGCGCGTTTCGGCACAGGGCCAGAATGTACCGGCGGTCGTGGTTGAAGGCCCGCCAGGCCAGCTGCCGTGACTGGTCAGCACCCGGATCAGAGGACCGGCTCACTGTGGTGACCGCGCCGCTGTACTCGCCGGTTCGCCGCCTACAAGACTGCTCCGATCCGCCATTTCGAGTGCTCAGTCACAGGACTACGGCCGCTTTCGGTCAGTCCCGCGAATCACTCGTGCTCTGCGGCGCGGACGCCGGTAGTCCGGTTGCGGGGCATCGAGGACAGAGTAGCCTGAATGCGACCAAGGCCGCCTGATCCAGGAGGTAAGCGATGTTTCTCCGACTGCTGCGACGTCGTACGCCGCCCGGGCTTGTTCTTCTCGGCAACGGCCGTCTGATCCGGGGCTTCAGCGGCGGCTTCTACGACGGTCACGGTTACCAGAGCTGACGCCGTCCAGAAGCCGAACCGGGCCCCGCAGAGTCGCTGCGGCAAGCCGACCTTGGAGGGTGTGCGGTGACAGACGACCCCGATGGCCTGGCAGCCATGACGCGGATCCTGTCACCGCACTGCCGTGTCACCAGAATGTCCAGCGGAGCGCTGATCGCGGATTGGAAGCGGACGCGATTTCTCGGAATGGCGACGGCAGATATCCAGAAGTTCGCTGAGGGAAGCTCAGAGGAACGGACCGCGCTTGTCGCCGGTCTCATCCGTGCCGGGTGTGCGACGGCCCGCCGAAAGGAGCATTCGGACCTCGAGGTAGGGCTCTGGCTGCGCGGTATTCACCTGCTGATCCGGACCTTGGGATTCGGGCGCGTCCTTCGGCTCCTGTCCTTGGCCGCCCCGGGTTACGCCCGTGCGGAACCTGCCTCCGCGGAGGGTGTCACTCGGCTGAAACGAGCAGTGCAATCACACAGCCGCAGAAGCTGGTTCGTCAACGACGACTGCAAGGCGGAGGCCGTGACGGCTTTCGTCCTGCTGAGGCGGCTCGGCCTGAAGGCCGTGCTCCATGTCGGTGTACGCGAGCACCCGTTCGCCTTGCACGCCTGGACATCTTCGGGCGGCTTGTGCGTCCCTGACGCCGATCCCCGCGGGCATGCGTTCACTCCGGTTCTGTCGATCGACGGCGGAGGGCAGTGACGTGGAGGCACTCCGCCTTGAGTGGGCGGGGCGCGCTCCGAAGCTTTCGGCAGCCGGGGCCATGGCACAGCAGGGACTCGTGACGACGGTTTCCTCACGGGTCGGAACCGCGGTGGTCGTCGGCTGGGTCGGCTCGGTCCGTGACCGCGTGGCGGGCGCGCGCGGACTCCTCGACGCCTTCGGTCGGCCGGGAGCCGCACCGCGTCTGCCGACCGGCGACTATGCGGCTGTCCTGGTGTGCCGCGACCGCATCCTGCTCATGCGGGACGAGCAGGCACGCATGCCCCTGTTCTTCAAAGAGTCCGGTGGCCGTGTGAGCGCGGTGAGTACCTCGGCGCGCCACCTGGGCGGCGGAGCAGAGCTGGCACGTCGTTACTTCTGTCGATACTTGACCGGGAACATGGCTCAACCGCACTCCGAACTCACCCCTTTCACCGGGGTACACCGGGTACTGGGCGGCGAGGTGGTGGAACTATCGATCACAGGGCAGATGCGCGGCCGGGTGCTGCGACGCGTCCGTCAGGGTGACGACCCGTCGGTACCGCCGGCAGAGAGCCTCGACCTCAGCGGCGCAGCGAAGGACCTGCGGCTCGCGCTGGAGAACGCCGTCGGGCGCCGTATGGGCAGGATGACGGCGTGCCACGTCTCCGGCGGCACCGACTCCACCAGCATCGCGTTGCTCGCGGCACGTCTGCTGACCGTGAGACAGGGCCACCCCGGGGACCTTGTCCTGCTCGCCGGGCGCTTCAAAAAGGGAGAACTCGCCGGCGAGCAACCGTACCTCGACGAGGCGATGGAGGAGATCCGCCGTCATGCACCCGCGGCCCGCCCGGTGATCATCGAAGTCGATGACGTGGCCGACTTCGACGACTTCCAGCACCACGCGGGTGACCAGGACGAGCCTCATGCGCATGCATTCCGCGCCCCGTTCTGGAGCAGACTTCATGCCGCTGCGGCGGAACTGGGCTGTGACACACTCATGACCGGCTGCGGGGCCGATCCCATCGCGGACGCCAACCCGCTTCACCTGCACAGGCTGGCCCGCACAGGACAGCTCCGGCAGCTGATGAGGCAGGCACGCGCCTGGGCCGCGGGCAGCGAGCGGGGTCTGTGGGACGTCGTCTCCGCCTACGTAGTGCGGCCGGCTCTTCCGCTGGCTGCTGAACGGGGCACAGCGCTCTTCCACCAGCGCGGAACGGTGCTCGGCGGCCTCGGCAACTTCGCCCGCCCCCGATGGCTACGATCCGGATTCGCCGGGGCTCACGGCTACCGTGAAGCCAGCATCGCGGAGAGCCGCTTCGTATTCGGGCGCAAGCCCGAACAGTCGGTCTACGACGCGGCCAATTACATCGCCGCTCCCGACCCGCTGTCCTGGAGCCGCGCACGACAGGACGGATTCTTCCTCTCGCACCCCTTCCTCGACCCGGAGGTCATCGCCACGATGCGCCGCCTCCCCGCCGAAGCGACGTTTCAACCGGGCCGCCCGAAGGCGGTCCTGCGCGACGCCATGGCAGATCTGCTCCCGCCCCGGATCCTCGGCCGAGCGGTCAAGATTCCCTTCAACGAGCTCTACGCCCGCGGCCTGCGCATACACGGCGACGAACTCATCGACCTCTGCCGCTCCGCGCGGCACCCCCTGATTGCGGAAATGTTCGACGTCGAGACGCTGTGCCGGGCAGTGAAGGAGGCACAGTTGGGGATAGGGGACTCATACTCCTGGGATCGTTTGAACAGCTCTCTCGCCGTGGTGGTGTGGCTGGAACGATTGGACCAGCGTTCCTGTGCGCTCGGTGCACCTGTGTCGGTCATCGCGGGGTCTTGATGTCCCACAGTATCCGATCGATCGGGCCCATTTCGACGTCGACAATACCGTACCGGCTCACCGACTCCGGCTGGGTGCCTTCCTCGCCGTATCGCGCAATGACTGACGCCACGCTTGCGCCATGCGTGCCGAAATTCCAGTAGACAGTGACGTAGCGGGGGTCCCTCGTAAGCGCGTCGATGGCATTGTTTTCGGACACCCTGCCGCGGTAGACGACGGCGTCGTCGTTGTTTCTCGTTTCCCACTTCGGCACCTTGCCGCCAGCCCAAGAGTAACCTTCCAAGTTGAACAACGTCAGGCCGAGTCGATCCTTGCGCGCGAAGCTGGCCGAGGCATAGAAGGCCACCTGGTCGTAGGGCGTGTCGATGGGCATCTGAACAACCACTCGGGTGGCGAAGGCGTCGTTTGCGTCGATCCACACTCCGTAGGGCATCACTGGTTGCGCGGTCACCAACTCGCCGGACTCGTGGATCTCCCTGCGGGAGAGCGGGTTTTTCTCCACGGACTTGTTCCACTGCTCGGCATCAGCTCGCCACTGCTGGCGGAGCCGGTCCTTCGTGCTCAGAGGCACCCGTTCTCCCATGGTGTGGATTTCGCTGCCGAGCACATAGAAAGCCACATCGCTGTGGTTCTCGAGCCTGACGTCGACCGGCACAGCGAATGCCTTGTGGTCCTGCCTCAGCACAGGTTCCTCCATGGTCAACTTGATGAGAGGCTGGGTATCGCGCAGGGATGGCTGGTAGAGGCTCTGGTAGCCGAAATTGGCTACCGCGATAACCGAGGTGACAATCACTGCCGCGGCAACCCGCTTCGGAGCGGGGATCTCGACCGATGTCCGCCACACGGCGAAGACAGCCCATGCCGAACCCACCGCGAGCAGACCGAACGCCACCTTAAAGCGGAGCTTATCGCCACTATCACATATCTCGACCAGGAGCATGACGTTGGTCAAGAATGCCGCGCTCGCGCCGATCAGGGCGACCACTCCGGAGTAAACGAAGCTGTTCCAGAACCAGTGGTCCACGACCGCGGCAGCGCCCAACAACGTGGCGAACGAGACCACGATGAGGACGGCACCGGTGATGCGGCCCGGAAAGGTCAGGGCCCCCGTGAGGTCTCCGACACCGAAATAAGCCAGCACCGACGTTGTCAGCAAGAAGACCAGCAGGATCAATACCACGGCCACCCGTGACCGTCTGGTTCTCGTCGGTACCCGTCGTGCCCGCGGGTGCAGGCCGACGCCTGACCTGGGCGGAGGCTTCACGTCATCACTTCCTGACGCCGCAGGCCATGCGCCATGCGCCAGCCGTGCCGACGGTGACCGCGACCGGATACACAGCGAGGTCGGCCGGGAACATGTCCCTCCGGTCGGAACCGGAGTATGCCAACTGGAACCACGGGGTCTCCTTCGACTGTCACTGGGGCACTGCACGGGTGAAGCGCCGTCTGGCGAGCCCTGCCGACCTGCCTGCGGCACGTACCTCGCGGTGGCGTCGCGGAGCATCCGACCCCGCAGCGGACCAGGAGACCTGGTGCTGCGCCGGGACTCGAGCACCATCGTCCGTGGCGAGAATTCGGATCACCATCCGGATGCCTCCGGACGGCCTACACGAATGAGTCCCCCTTGCGGCTTCGGACAGGACGGTTCGCTGTCGTCGATGCCGCGGCGAACGAGGAGCTCGTGCCGGTCCTCGTCGGCGGGGATGAGCTTCCAGCCGTAGGCGCACAAACCCTTCGTTCCGATCACGCAGGCGCGCGGTTCTACTGGGACCGGCCGACTCAGCCCGTGGGTACACCCACCGCGTCCCACTCCTGGAGTACCGCATCGTGGTGCGCGTGCGGCCCGTAGGCCTCGGCAGCGCCCGCCGTCAGCCGTCAGCCGTGCGAAAGACGTGAAGTCGGCGTCGCCTTGGGGTGTGCGTGGCCAACGTGGCCAAGAACTCCCGTTGCACGGCTTGGAGTTGTAGCGCGTGACCGTGGCGTTAGCGGCCCCGTTCGCAGGAGGAGGCTCTGGGCTCACTGGCGCTGCGGCAGCTCACCTGTGCTCCGCCCTCCAGAGCTCGCCTGAGTTCAGGAGCTGAACTGACCGATTTCGATGTCGTCGGCTTGAACCAGGACCCAAAAGTCCGTGGCCAGGCCTTGGATGACATACTCGTAGGGCAGGTATCCGTATCCGGAGTCGCCCCACGTCGTGCCCCACGAGTTGCGGATGATAAGTGCGCCCGTTGTGGTGGATCCGTCAATGGGGTTGGTCACCGCGCGGTTGTCGTCGTAACCGACGGCTACGATCGCGTGCCCGCCGAGGACGTTCTCGTTCTGACTGGGGAAGGGTATGTTGCCACCCAGGGCTTGCTCGATGCTGCTGTAGACCGTGAAGCCGAACATGGTGGGTAGCCCGGAGGCCACTTGGCCCTTGATGTCGGTCAAGAGCGTCTCGGCATCGATACCGGCCGGGTCCAGCCGGTAGTACATCCGTGCCCGGTAGTCTCCCGCGAACGAGTAGCAGAACGCCGGCGGTTCGACATCGAACTGTGTGATGTCGTACGGCCAGAACTTCTCGGGCGGGGCACCGAAGAGTGCGAGCGAGCCCATCGTGGAGCGCAGAGTCGCGCCGGTGTCGCCCTGCTGCTGCCGGAAGTCGCGCGTCGCCTTGTAAATGAAGAGGCGGGACGCGGGTATGTAGGAGCTCGAGGTCTGAAGCTCGAAGTATTCGATAACCCCGGAGGCCGCGTTCGCGGTGCACGAACCAAGCTGTCCTTGGTTGACGATGGGCGAGCACTTCGGCCTGAGATCAGCGGTACCGGGCAGTGTGTTCATTGTGTGTGCCAACACTCCTGTCGCGCCCAGGAACTTGGCCACCTGTGGTTTCTCTTTGGTGTAGTCGCGGATGTCAGGGTGATCGCGTATCCACCCCAGACCACCTACCGGGCCATTGCTTTGAGCGTTCACTGCAAATCTCCCTCCGCGTGGAGTTTGGTGATCTATCGATCCGGCGGCGGACTTCCCCTCATGCGGTCCTGCCCCGGCTGTCCCGCCTGTCCCGGGCCCGGGTTCCCCTGCTGCCGGCCCTCCCGGCCTTTCTCGCCATCGCCGTTAACATTCCCCAACGCCTGTTGGGCGACCACGCTTTGAGCGGTATTGGAAACGGCCTTGATTCCGAAGTACGCCGTAGTTATCGCGGTGACAGCGGTGAAGGCGCTCGTGAGGAGCGCAACGGCCTGATTACTGTCGCTTTTCACCAACTTGATACCAAAAATTGCGGCGGCCACGATGACGCCGTCGCTTCCCCAAACAGCCAGGAGACCTGCCATGGACCGGACTTCCTCAGTCAGATCCCCTTGCTTCCGGGAGCGAAGCAACGCAACGATAAGTGCGAGAACCGCCAAGGCCAGGGCTGCAGCGATCAAGATCCAGACGGTACTGTCGGGCGTGGCGGCTTTGGTGCTGGCGATCGTTTCGGCAATTTGTGCGCTCGTCGACCGTCCGCACATGAGAGCACCTACCAGGCAGAGGTTACTTTTAATCAGCATGCTTCCAGGTAGGGCACTTTGCAACATTTGACAACCAACTCAAGCAGTATGGACCGGCGACGCCCCTATCGTTGGTCGGTCAACTTTCCAGTGCAGCAACAGTTGAACATGCCGGCCCCTGACGAGGGGCAGGGTAACGACTGCCCCTCCGCCAACAAATAGCGGCGAGTCACGGTGAATCGACGGTGGGTGTGCGGGGCGGATCCCTGTACGCGTTGGCGGCGAGCGAGCCCACTACAACTGACGTCAAACGATGACGCCAAACGACCAAACGACCCCGCCTGTGATCACTCCGGGCAGGGATCCCTGGACCTTGGGTCAGTGAGCACGTCAAGCTCGTGTCTCCCTTTTCCACCGCAGCTGGACGCGACGTCGCCGGACGACAAGCGGCGGCAGGGGCGGGGAGAAGCACAAGTAGCACTCCCGCGGTCCGACGCGACCGCGCCCCGTCAGGCAAGGAGTTCGGCAACAGGCCGGCGAGGTGGGGGCGCGTCGCAGGGTCGCGTCGGGGGGAGGACGGCTTTCACGCACTGCGGCATACCTTCGCCCCGGTACAACTGACGCGCGTGAGCCGATCGTGGCAGTCTCCAAGTGGCTGGGCCACGCGGATCCGTCGATCACACTCCGGATCTACGCGCACATGATGCCCGAGGCGGATGGCCGGGGCCGTTCAGCGATGCAGAACTGGTTCGAGGGCTCCTCGTAGCAGATCTCCCCAGATTCTCCCCAGACAAAGTAGATCAAGGAAAAGTGCGGGCCTTCCCGGGGTACGGGAGGGCCGTTCACTTGCCCGTCAGCGCACCCCTACAGAGGCCAGTGCAGCTTGCTGAGCTGGGGAAAGCCGGGCGGGGAAGTACAGGTAGCAGACGCCGCCGGTGCCGGAGACGACCTTGCCCGCGGCGTTGTGCCGTTTGGTCCGCAGCCAGATGTTCTCCCACTCGCGCCGCCTGTAGACGCGGCGTACCGCCCGGTCGTCGGGCGCGGCCGGATCATTGGCGATCACATCGCCGTCGGCGGTGAATCCGATCACGGCCATCAGATGGCCCGAGGTGCCGTAACCGGCGCCCGTCAGCTCCTCCTTGAGGAAGGACTGCGACGTCATGGCCGGGATGCCCGCCGCGATCAGCGTCTCCAGGTCCGTGAGTGAGGACAGCCGGGTGACCACGCCCTGGAGGTCCTTGTACGTCGCGGCGTAGGCGGCGTTGAAAGGCCAGTTGCCGCAGCCCTGGTACTGGTGGTCGTAGGTGGAGCGGGCCGCGAGGTCGACCTGCGGGTCGGCGTAGGACGGGTCGACCCAGGACAACTGCTGCGGGGTGGGTTTCCGGCCCCAGTACTCGATGATCATCTGCGAGGAGGTGGGACTGCACCAGGCCTCACCGCCGTTGTCGTACTGCGGGTACTGGCCCTTGTGGATCTCCTGCGAGTAGCGCGGGACGACCAGCTCATGGGCGAGGGAGGGCGTGGAGGCGGGGACGCCGAAGCGGTCGGGGACGGCGGAGCCCATGGCGCCCAGCCGCCATACGGTGGGGGTGAGCCCGGTGCCCGGCTTGCGGTACAGGGTCAGCCGCAGGCGGTACGCGGCCAGGCGCAGACCGGAGGAGGGGTCGGTGAGGGCGAAGGTGTCCGTCGAGATGCTGCTCCTGCCGTCCGTCTGGCCGTCGACGGAGGTCCGTTTGATGTCCTGGTCACCTGCTGCCCAGCGGCCCATCACGTACCACGGGGTATTGACGCCGTCCGTGTAGGTGCCCCGGAGTTCGACCTGGAGCCAGGTACCGGCCGGGGTGCTCGCGTTCCAGGAGGCGACGGCCTCGGTGGAGGGCACGGACAGCACATGGACCGGTGAGGTCCAGGTGGCGTAGTCCCAGATGGCGGTCTTGCCGGTGTGCGGATCCGTGTAGCGGGTACGGCCCGCCGGGGCGGCGATCACCACTCCCGGGCGCAGGCCGGACACGGCGGCGGCACCCTGCGCGGTGCCGCCGCGCCAGTCGGAGTACGAGGTCCAGGCTCGGTAGTCCACGAGTCTCGGGGTTGCTTTCGTCGGCCGAGTGGCCGGTACGGCCGCGGCGGCGGGGCCCACCGTGCCTACTGTCGCGGCGGCGGGGCCCACGGACGCGGCCGTCGCCGCGATGGCGACCGCCGCCGCGAGGACGGTTCTGCGGGAGGGCTCTGAAGCTCTGGTCATCGGCGGGTGACCCCCAGGGTGTCCTGTGGCAGCGGTCCGGACGCACGGCGTGCGCCCACTATCGCCGGGACCCGGGTGCCGCTGCCAGCACTTCGGCCCTCGTGCCGCCCACCGCTCTCGGCCTCGATCACCGACGTGACCTGCGCCGACGCGACTCCGGAGGGCTCGAACACCACGGGGTGCGGCCCGGCGCCCGACCGGGTGACGTGTCCGCCCGGAGGGGCGCTTCGCCGGGCGCCGCCGGGCCAGGGCGTGCGGGCGGGGGGGGAGCCCCGCCGTACCCGGCACGCCGAAGCCTCGGCACCGTTCAGACGAGGTCCATCGCGGCGACCTCGTCGGGGCTGCCGTAGCTGACCGGTCCCCGGAATCGGCGCCGTGCGGTGGCGAACCACCACAGTGTGGCGACGACCAGAACGGCCGCGAGGGCGATCGGCGCGTAGTTGAACGTTTCGGCTGTGATCGGGGACGCCTGCGGGAGCATGAACAGCACGCTGCTGAGCAGGACCCAGGCGACGGCGACCACACCCACGGGCGTGCTCCACCGACCGAGGTGCCAGGGACCGGGCCGGAACTCGGATCCGAGCCTGAGCCTGAGGAAGATCGGCACGGCATAGGCGAGGAAGAGCCCCACGACGTTCACGCTCACGATCGCCGTGAAGGCGGTGTGGGACCACCAGGCGGGCACCACCAGGGCGAGCGAACAGGCGACGGCGAGCCAGACGGCCTTGACCGGCGTACGGGTGCGCGGCGAGACCGAATGCCACCAGCGGGAGCCGGGCATCGCGCCGTCCCGGGAGAAGGCGAAGATCTGCCGTGTGTTGCTGGTCAGATTGGCCAGTCCGCAAAAGAGCATGGCGCCGATGACGATCAGCAGCAGCACCTTCGCGGCGCCCGTGCCGACACCGTCGATGAGGATCTGCACCGGCGGCGCCGAGGAGGCCACCACCTTCGAGTAGTCACCAATGCTGTAGACGAGCGCGAGCATCAGGACCAGTCCGGTGACCGCCGAGTAGCCGATGGACCGCATGATGCCCCGAGGCGCGTTGACCGTCGCCCGCACCGTCTCCTCGGACATATGGAAGCTGCCGTCGAAGCCGGTGAAGGTCCAGCTGGTCACGAGCAGGCCGAGCAGGCCTCCGTACAGCCCGCTGGTGAAGCCGGTGTTGTTCACGAAGTGCGTCACGAACGAGACCGGCCGGTGCCCGCTCGGCACGATCACGAGCGCGCCGACGATCACGACGAGCCCGATCAGCAGCCACCACACGGAGATCCGGTTGAGGACGGCGACGAGCCGCACCGTGTAGGTGTTGGCCAGCCCCTGCACCACGATGATCAGCGCGGTGATCAGTACGGTCTGGTGCGTGGTCGGGTTGTAGGAGGACCACTGCAGCGCCAGGAACGCCTGGATGAACGTGGCCGCGGCGTATCCGGTGGCCGCGGTGCCGCCGATCTGCCCGACGAAGTTGAGCCAGCCCGTGTACCAGGACCAGGCACCTCTGTGACGTTTGGCGAGCTTTCCCGCGGAGAAATACAGGGCCCCGCTCGTCGGATAGGCGGAGGCCACCTCCGCCATCGCGGCGCCGATGAAAAGCACCATGACGGAGACGCCGATCCAGCCGAAGACGAGAACGCGCGGGCCCCCCGCGTTCATCCCGAATCCGAACGAGGAGAAGATCCCGGAGAGAATGTTGATGATGGTGAAGGAAATGGCGAAGTTGTCGAATGCCTGGAATCGGCGGGTGAGTTTCCGTGGATATCCCATGGCGTGGAGCGTCGCGTCGTCGTCGATCGTGACGGGATCCTGGCCCGCCCGCCGTCTCGTACGGGGCGCGGATTTCCGTTCCTGCGCGGTTTTCCGTTCTTCCACAACGGGACCTTTCTCTGCTGGGATGGGACCGGACAGGGGGTGGAGGTGTCAGGCGGCGCCGCTGGGTACGGGAAGTCCGCACAGGCGGCGGGCGCGGGAGAGCTGTTCCACGGGATCGCCGAAGACGCTCCAGGGCATGCGCGAGGCGTAGGGCCCCATGGCCATGAGGACGGCACGCGCCTCGAACGACTGCTCGGCCATGACCAGCGCGTGCGCGAGATACGCCAGGTCCAGCACGGGCGTGAAGCGGTAGCCGGCGACTTCGGGCAGCCAGGAGCGGTAGATCGACAGCGCGGTGGAGCGCCACTGTGGCTGCTCCCAGACGCGGTCGGCGAGCAGCTGGGAGGGGTTGTAGCTCTCGACGAGCGCGACCAGGGGGAGCAACCGCAGCGAAGAGGTCGCGGGAGCCCGCTGGCCGAGGAAGGCGGCGACGTCCCACGCGGCGTTCACCGAGCCGCCGTTGCGCGTGAAGAAGTAGGCCAGAAAACGATGGTGGCCCTCGCGGTGAGCGGGATCGAGACGCAGGATGTGCGAGAACAGCTGCCAGGGGCCGGGAGGTGCAGTGAGCAGTCCCCGCGGGGCGGGTTCGCGGATCTCCTGCAGCCGCGTCAGGGCCAGCCTGGCCACCCAGGGGGTGGGGTCTTGGGGCGCCATGTCGGTGGCGCGCCGGCACGCGCCGAGCGCGATGCGCTCGAGTGCGCGGGCCCGGGGATCCTCGCCGTCGGCCGCGCGCAGTGCCCGCAGGACGGCGACGCGCGCCCAGATCAGCGTGGACTCGGGACCGGGCTCCTCGGCCAGCCAGCGTTCGGCCAGATCGGAGTCGGCGGCCACGGAGGCGAGCACCAGCGAGCGGTGGGCGCGCAGCCCGGGGTCGTCATGTGTCTCGGCGAGCAGCCCGTACGCACCCAGATAGCGCCCGGCCCGCACCTCCACACACACGCTCGCCAGTTCGCGGTCGTCGGCCGCCGGATGCCACACATACTGCCCCTGGAATAACCCCGCGGCCATACTCCCCTGTCCATCCCCGTTCGACGCCTCGCAGTCGCGCACCTGGCACCCTACTCAGCAACGGGCTTAACCGGAACGGCGATTCTCAAATGTTGGCCGGTCATCGCATCCGCGATCGGCGGCGGCGAAAAGCGGGCGCCGCCGATGATTGATGAGTGAACAGTTCAATGCGGCACTAATTTATCGCCCGGGCCACCCGGACAGGGGTACGCGTACAGGCAGGCGCACGCGCCGCACACATCCGTCGTAAAATGTTCCGTCGAAATATGCCCGCGTCCTTCGACGTCCACCCCCGGGAACCGCCATTCACACCCTCGAGCACCGCCTGGCGCAACTGCCGCCGTCCTGCGGCCCCGTGCGCCTCGTCGGACTGGACGGCCACGCGGGCTCGGGCAAGTCCACCCTCGCCGCACGACTGGCGGCCGGGCTCGGCGGCGCACCCGTACTGCACCTCGACGACATCGCCACCCACCGGGAACTGTTCGCGTGGACGGAGCGGCTGCTGCGCGAGGTGATCGAGCCGCTCGGCCGGGGCGAGACCGCGCACTACCACCCCTACGACTGGCGCACACGGCGCCCGGGACCCGCCCGCGCGCTGCCGTCCGCTCCCGTGATCCTGATCGAGGGCGTCGGCACCGGCCGCCGGGCACTGCGCCCCCACCTGGCACTGCTGCTGTGGATGGACATGCCCCCGGAGGATGCCTGGGCGCGCGGGCAGGCAAGGGACGGCCAGGAGCAGGAGGCGTTCTGGGCCCGGTGGACCGAGGCGGAGCGGCGGCACTTCGCCGAGGACCCCTCGCGGCCGTTCGCCGACCTCCTGGTGCGACAGAGGGTCCAGGGGCCGGAGGTGACAGCGGAAAGAGGGGAAACAGAGGGGTACGAGGTACTGCCGGGACCCGGCAGAACCCCTGGTCCGAGCCCCGTCGTAACCCACGGTGACGACTCATCGGCAGTGTGCTGAATTTGTGAAGACCCTTACCGAATAACTTCCTTGACTGCTTCAAGGCGGCTTGACCCGGGAGCCGTGCAGGTCTTACGTTCTCAATGTGCGGCCGGTGAAGCCGCCACCACAGACGCGAAGCCCCCGGTTGTTCCCCCGTGACCGGGGGCTTCGTTCTGCCCCGGCACTCCTGTCCGGGCGCCGGATGGTGCACGGCGCTCACCCTCGGTCACCGCGCCGTGTGCGCCCCGTCTGCTCCCACCTCGCCAAACGGCCCGTGCCGCACCCTTCGGTGCGCCGCCGCCCCGCGGGTACGATGCCTCTCGGTGCGACCTTCGGACACTGCTCTGCGCACGGTCGCAACTCCGGTCCGCGGCACAGCGGTTCGAACGAGGCGGCCGACGGGCACCGGCCCGCCGGTGAACCAGCGGGGGCACGGTTGTGGGGGACGTGATGGACTTCGGCACGTGGGGCCCCGAGGCCCCGGCCGACCTCGCCTGGGTGCGAGGTGTCGACGCCTACACGATGGGCGCCTATCCGCAGGCGGAGGACGAGTTCCGCGCTGCGGTCCAGATGGATCCCGGCATGGCCGACGGCTGGCTCGGCCTGCACGCGCTGCGCATCGACACGACGACCGCGCTGCTGCGGATGTTCCGGCACCGGGACCGCTTCGGAGAACAGCGGGGGCGCCACCGGCGCGCGCTCAACTCCTGGTACTGGCTGGGCTGGTGGGTGCAACCGGTGCTGGAGAGCCCGCGGGACCTGCTGCTCGCGCACGCCTCGCACTGGCTGGACGGGCGCCATGTCCCCGAGCTGGACCGGGCGCTGGCCGGACTGCCGCCCGTCGACACCGATCCCCAGGTCCGCTTTCTGCATGCCTGCCGGGCATATCTGGTCAAGGACTGGGAGCAGCTGGTCCGACACACCGATCCGCTGATCGACGACCCCATGCTCGGCATAGAGGCCGGCCTGTTCGGGGGCATGGCCCGGGTCCGCCTGGAGATGTACGGGCATGCCGAGCCGCTGCTCTCGGCCGCCCTGATGCGCTGCCGCAGCGAACAGCCGCAGCGCAAGGAGCTGCGCTACTGGCTGGCCCGCGCCCACGAGGGCACGGGGCGCTCCGCCGCCGCGCTGCCCCTGTACCGCGCCGTGCACCGGGTGGACCCGGCGTTCATGGACACCTCCGCGCGTCTCGCGGCGATCGCCGAGAGCGACGGGTACGACGATCCGGCCGACTTCACCGCGATGGCGTTCGCCGGAGGCGGAGACGTGACGGAGGGTCCGGACGGCCTCGATCCGCTGCTCGGGGCGGAGGGCCGGGATGTGAAGCTCTCCGACCCCGAACCGCCGCCGGGCACTCTGCCCGCCCAGGGCGACCTGGTGCGGGAGAAGGCCTCCGTGCCCAGACAGTCGCTGCCCACCGGACCCACGGATCCGGCACTGCTGGAGGAGGCCCTCGCCGAACTGGAGCGGATGGTCGGGCTCGATCCCGTGAAGCGCCAGGTCAAGGCACTGTCCGCGCAGCTCAATATGGCCCGGCTGCGGGCGGGGCAGGGATTACCCGTTCAGCCGCCCAAGCGCCACTTCGTCTTCTCGGGCCCCTCGGGCACCGGCAAGACCACGGTGGCCCGGATTCTGGGCCGTGTCTTCTACGCCCTCGGTCTGCTCGGCGGCGACCATCTGGTGGAGGCGCAGCGGGCGGACCTCGTCGGTGAGTACCTGGGCCAGACCGCCGTGAAGGCCAACGAGCTGATCGACTCGGCGATCGGCGGCGTCCTGTTCGTGGACGAGGCGTACTCCCTGTCCAACTCGGGGTACGGCAAAGGTGACGCGTATGGCGACGAGGCGCTCCAGGTGCTGCTGAAGCGGGCCGAGGACAACCGCGACCACCTGGTGGTCATCCTGGCCGGGTACCCCGAGGGCATGGACCGTCTGCTGGCCGCCAACCCCGGTCTGTCCTCCCGCTTCACGACCCGTGTCGACTTCCCCTCCTACCGGCCGCTCGAGCTCACGTCGATCGGCGAGGTCCTGGCGGCGGAGAACGGCGACGTCTGGGACGAGGAGGCACTGGACGAGCTGCGCTCGATCGCCGGTCACGTCGTGGACCAGGGCTGGATCGACGAGCTGGGCAACGGACGCTTTCTGCGGACGCTGTACGAGAAGAGCTGCGCCTACCGGGATCTGCGGCTGACGGGGTATCCCTCGACACCTACCCGGGACGAGCTCTCGACGCTGCGGCTACCGGATCTGATGCAGGCGTACGGGGAGGTGCTGTCGGGCCGGGGACCGCAGAACAGGCCCGGGCTCTGACGCCCGGGCCGCGTGCTCCCCGCGTCGGCGACGGTTCTCGGCCGGCCGCGCACGACGGCGGGCTGGGCGTGCGCGCGCACGCGCCTCCCCCGCCATGAGACGGCCCACCCGCCGCGAAGGACGGGTGGGCCGGAGGGAGGGGCAGGGGCTCAGGCCGTGAGGGCGTTCTCCGGGGTCTCGCTGGGGCGGGGTTCCGCCAGCTTCGCCGCAGGTACGCCCGCTTCCCGGTGCGCCGGGTCACGGACCTCGCCCACGAGCAGCTCCAGGACGTCCTCCAGGGCGACCAGGCCGAGCACCCGGCCGGAGGCGTCCGCCACCTGGGCGAGGTGTGTGGCGGCCCGGCGCATCACCGTCAGCGCGTCGTCCAGCGGCAGTTCCGCGGCGAGCGTGGTCATCGGCCGCCACAGCTGCTGCGGCACCGCACGCTCGGACTCCTCCAGATCCAGGACGTCCTTGACGTGGAGATAGCCCATGAAGGCGCCGTTCGCCGAGACCACGGGGAAGCGTGAGTAGCCCGTGCGCGCGGTGAGGGCGACCACCTCCCCGGGAGTGACCGTCGGCTTCACGGTCACCAGCAGGTCCGGGTCGAGGAGCACGTGCGTCACCGGGCGCGTGCCCAGCTCCAGGGCGTCGCCCAGCCGCTCCTGCTCCACGGGGTCCAGCAGTCCCGCCTGTCCGGCGTCCTCCACCAGCTGGTTGAGCTGTTCGCTGGTGAAGACCGCCTCGACCTCGTCCTTGGGCTCCACCCGGAACAGCTTGAGGACGACGTGGGCGCAGGCGCTCAGCGCCGCCGTGACCGGGCGGCACAGCCTGGCGAAGGCCACCAGACCCGGGCTGAGCCACAGCGCCGCCTTCTCCGGCGCCGCCATGGCCAGGTTCTTCGGCACCATCTCGCCGATGACGAGGTGGAAGAAGACGACGGCGGCGAGCGCGATCACATAGCCGAGGGGGTGGACCATCCCGTCGGGAAGGCGCGCCGCCTCAAACGCCGGTTCCAGCAGCCGTGCCACCGTCGGTTCGGCGACGGCGCCCAGCGTCAGCGAGCACATGGTGATGCCGAACTGGGCGGCGGCCATCATCTGCGGCAGCCGTTCCAGCCCGTACAGCACCTGCCGGGCCCGTGCGGTGCCGAGCGGCTCGATCTGGCTGCGCCGCACGGAGACGAGCGCGAACTCGGCGCCGACGAAGAATCCGTTCACCAGCACGAGCAGCGCGGCGAACACCAGTTGGAGGAGGCTCATCGCACGGCCTCCGGGGCGGGCTGGGCCATGTCCGCGAGCTTCACGAGCCTGACCCGTTCGGCGCGGTAGTGCCCGACCTGGCGCACCGTGAGCCGCCAGCCCGGCAGCTCGGCCCGGTCCCCGGGGACGGGGATCCGGCCCAGGAGATCGGCGACGAGTCCGGCGACGGTTTCGTACGGCCCCTCCGGGACGTCCATACCTATCCGCTTCAGGATGTCGACCCGGCAGCTGCCGTCGGCGTCCCAGGCAGGGCGCCCGTCCTCGGGCGATGCGGCGGACAGTTCGGGCAGGTCCTGCCTGTCGTGCTCGTCACGCACCTCACCGACCAGCTCCTCGACGATGTCCTCGAGGGTGACGACGCCCGCCGTGCCGCCGTACTCGTCCACGACAACGGCGATGGGCTGCTCGCTGCGCAGCCGCTCGAGCAGCGGCTGGACGGGCAGCGTCTCGGGGACGAGCAGCGGGGTCTGGGAGATCCGGGTGACGGGGGTACGCAGCCGTTCCCGCGAGGGCACCGCGAGGGCGTCCTTGAGATGCGCCATCCCGACGATCTCGTCGATCTTCTCCCGGTAGACGGGGAAGCGGGACAGACCGGTGGCCCGTGTCAGGTTCACCACGTCCTGAGCCGTGGCGGACGACTGCAGCGCGCTGACCTTCACCCGCGGGGTCATCACATGCTGTGCGGTCAGCTCGCCCAAGGACAGAGTCCTGACGAACAGGTCGGCCGTGTCCTGTTCCAGTGCTCCGGCCCGTGCGGAGTGCCGGGCCAGGGAGACAAGCTCGCCGGGGGTGCGGGCGGAGGCCAGTTCCTCGGCCGGTTCCACGCCCAGGGCGCGCACCAGGCGGTTGGCGACCGTGTTGAGGGCCGCGATCACCGGTCGGAACAGCCGGGAGAAGACGGCCTGCGGACCCGCGACGAAACGGGCGACCTGGAGCGGCCGGGAGACCGCCCAGTTCTTGGGCACGAGTTCGCCGATCACCATCTGCGCGGCCGACGCGAGCAGCATGCCGACGACCACGGCCACACCGGAGACGGCGCCCGTGGGTATGCCGACCGCGGCGAACGGGCCGCGCAGCAGCTCGGCCAGCGCCGGTTCGGCGAGCATGCCGACGACGAGCGAGGTGATGGTGATGCCGAGCTGGGTGCCGGAGAGCTGGAAGGACAGCTGCTTCAGCGACTCGACGACCGTGCCGGCCCGTCGGTCGCCCTCGGCAGCGGCCTTCTCGGCGTCGGGCCGCTCGACCGTGACCAGTCCGAACTCGGCCGCGACGAAGAAGCCGTTGGCCAAGATCAGCAGGAAAGCCGCTCCGAGGAGCAGCAGGGGGATGGTCATGATGCCGCCGCCCGGGCGTCCAGGCGGACGATGTCCGCGCTATGTCGGCAGGGGGCGGCGCAGGTACTGCAGGACGATCCGTCCATCGCCGGAGGGAGTCACTCCTCGGATAGCAGGAGCCCCGGCGCTCCGGGCGGAGCAGCAGGGGCGGAGGCGCCCTCGAGACGCCTCTGCCACCAGATTAATCAAGACCGCGGCAGAAGTGTCAGGGCGGACGGCTCCGAGTCCGCCCCGAATCGGCCCGGAACCGGGCCGGCGGCCGCCCGGCCCCGGCCCCCGAGGCCTTTTCGATCAGCCCCGGTGCCGCTCGGAATCAGCTCCGGTGCCGCTCGGGATCAGCTCCGGTGCCGCTCGGGATCGGCCGCGGAGCGGGCCTCGGCGAGCGCCCGGAGGGTGCGCGCGTCCTCCACCGCCCGCTGCCGGGCGATGCCCGGCTGGATGCCGAGGGCCGGCAGGCTGGTGCCGTCGCTGAGGTCGAGGAACACCCAGGGGTCGCCCTGGCGGAGGTTGACCCGCAGGATCTCCGCCCACTCCAGACGGCGCCGACCGGTGATGTTGACGACGGTCACCCCGTCCTCGTCCGCGACGACCTTGGGCCGCGCGAGCGTGCACAGCACGCCGAACAGGACGGCCGCCGTGAAGACGAAACTGATCCGCTCCCCCGGCGTGAGCTGCTCGAGCAGCATGGCGACTGTGGTGATCGACACAAAGACCGCGACGCCCGCGCCCAGCAGCACCGCCCTGGTGCGACCGGGCCGGAAGGTTATGGGCAGATCCGGGAGATCCGGCAGATCCGTCATCGGTATGCGGTTCCTCACAGACGGCAGGCGTGGATGGCCGTGGTCAGGATGGCCCGGGCGCCGATCTCGTACAGATCGTCCATGATCCGCTGGGCCTCCTTGGACGGGACCATGGCACGGACGGCGACCCAGCCCTCGTTGTGCAGCGGGGAGACGGTCGGGGACTCCAGGCCCGGGGTCAGGGCCACGGCCTTGTCGAGCTGCTCGACACGGCAGTCGTAGTCCATCATCACGTATGTCCTGGCCACCAGCACGCCCTGGAGACGGCGCAGGAACTGCTGGACCTTGGGCTCGTCGGCGTCGGCGCCGGTGCGGCGGATGACGACGGCCTCGGACTTCATGATCGGCTCACCGATGATCTCCAGACCGGCGTTGCGCAGCGAGGTGCCGGTCTCCACCACGTCCGCGATGACCTCGGCGACACCGAGTTCGATCGCGGTCTCCACGGCTCCGTCGAGGTGGACCACGGAGGCGTCGATGCCGTTGTCCGCGAGGTGCTTGGCGACGATGCCCTCGTACGAGGTGGCGACCGTCATTCCGTTGAGGCCCTCGACGCCGCCGGCCGTGCCGGGCTTGGTGGCGAAGCGGAAGGTGGAGCGGGCGAACCCGAGCGGCAGGATCTCCTCGGCGTTGGCGCCGGAGTCGATGAGCAGGTCGCGGCCGGTGATGCCGATGTCGAGACGGCCGGAGGAGACGTAGATCGCGATGTCCCTCGGGCGGAGGTAGAAGAACTCCACCTCGTTCTCCGGGTCCACGATCCTCAGTTCCTTGGACTCGCGGCGCTGCTGGTAACCGGCCTCATGCAGCATGTCCGCCGCGGGGCCGGACAGTGAACCCTTGTTGGGTACGGCGATGCGCAGCATGAGACCGGATTCCTTCGTTCGTGCGTGGGTTGTACGGGCGTTCGGCTGTCGGCTCAGAGGTGGGCGTAGACCTCGTCCAGGGAGATCCCGCGGGCCACCATCATCACCTGGACGTGGTAGAGCAGCTGGGAGATCTCCTCGGCGGCGGCTTCCTTGCCCTCGTACTCGGCGGCCATCCAGACCTCGGCGGCCTCTTCGACGACCTTCTTGCCGATGGCGTGGACTCCCTTGCCGACCAGTTCCGCGGTGCGAGAGGTGGCGGGGTCGCCGTGGGCGGCCTTGTGCTGGAGCTCGGTGAAAAGCTCCTCGAACGTCTTCTTGGACATGGTGGTCTTTACCCTACGCGCTTCGGGTGTACCTCAGTGCCAGGGTTCAGATACTGAGCGGAGCGTCGCGGCGGTCGCCACCGCGGCCGTCACCGCCTCGTGCCCCTTGTCCTCGTTGGAGCCCTCCAGGCCCGCGCGGTCCAGGGCCTGCTCCTCGGTGTCACAGGTGAGCACGCCGAAGCCGACGGGGACGCCGGTCTCGATGGAGACCTGGGTCAGCCCCTGGGTGACGCCCTGGCAGACGTACTCGAAGTGCGGGGTTCCGCCCCGGATGACGACCCCGAGGGCGACGATCGCGTGATAGCCGCGGCCCGCGAGGACCTTGGCGGCGACCGGGAGCTCGAAGCAGCCCGGGACCCGCAGCAGGGTCGGCTCGTCGATCCCCAGTTCGTGCAGGGCCCGCAGAGCGCCCGCCACGAGACCGTCCATCACCTTGTCGTGCCACTGCGCCGCGATGACGGCGACCCGCAGGTCGCTCACGTTGCGTACGGACAGCTCCGGTGCACCCTTGCCGCTCACGATTCTCCTCAGTGCTCTCTTACTGGTTGCCGCAGGCCGACACGGTCGCCGTGTCCAGCCAGGGCAGTTCGTGCCCCATCCGGTCCCGCTTCGTGCGCAGGTAGCGGATGTTGTGCTCGCCCGCCTGTACGGGCATCGGCTCCCGAGCGGTGACCTTCAGGCCGTGCCGGAGCAGGGCCTCGGTCTTGTCGGGGTTGTTGGTCATCAGCCGGACGCTGCGGACGCCGAGGTCCTGGAGGATGCGGGCTCCGGCGCCGTAGTCGCGGGCGTCCGCGGGCAGGCCCAGTTCCAGGTTGGCGTCCAGCGTGTCACGGCCGCGTTCCTGGAGCTCGTACGCGCGCAGCTTCGACATCAGCCCGATGCCGCGCCCCTCGTGGCCGCGCAGGTACACCACCACTCCCCTGCCCTCGGCCCGGATGTGTTCGAGGGAGGCCTGAAGCTGGGGGCCGCAGTCGCAGCGCAGGGAGTGGAAGACGTCGCCCGTCAGGCACTCGGAGTGGACGCGGACGACGACGTCCTCGCCGTCGCCGATCTCGCCGTGGACCAGGGCCACATGCTCGACGCCGTCGTCGGTGGCGCGGTAGCCGTACGCGGTGAACTCGCCGAAGGCGGTGGGGAGCTGTACCTGCGCCTCGCGGCGCACTGCGGGTTCGGTGCCGCGCCGGTAGGCGATCAGGTCCTCGATCGAGATGATCGTGAGGCCGTGCTTGCGGGCGAACGGGATGAGTTCCGGGAGGCGCAGCATACGGCCGTCCTCGCCGGCGATCTCCACGATGGCGCCGGCCGGGCGCAGCCCCGCGAGCCGGGCGAGGTCGACCGCCGCCTCGGTGTGGCCGTTGCGGACGAGCACCCCACCGGGCCGGGCACGCAGCGGGAAGATGTGGCCGGGGCGGACGAAGTCCCCGGGTCCGGTCTCACCCCCGGCCAGCAGCCGCAGGGTGGTGGCGCGGTCGGAGGCCGAGATGCCGGTGGTCACTCCGTGGGCGCCGCTCGCGTCCACGGACACGGTGAACGCGGTGCGCATCGACTCGGTGTTGTTGTCCACCATCTGCGGCAGTTCGAGCCGGTCGAGTTCGTCGCCCTCCATGGGGGCGCAGATCAGGCCCCGGCACTCGCTCATCATGAAGGCGATGATCTCGGGGGTCGCCTTCTCGGCGGCGATGACGAGGTCGCCCTCGTTCTCCCGGTCCTCGTCGTCCACGACCACGACCGGGCGGCCGGCCGCGATGTCGGCGATGGCCTGCTCGACCGGGTCGAGGGCGAAGTCCTCGATGTAGTCCGTGCTGTGGTCCACGCCGTGATCCGTGGTGTGGCCCAGGGTGTGGAGGACCGGCTTCACGGGGGTGATGGCGGTCGACGGGCTGGCGCTCATGCCGCAGCTCCTTCCAGGACGGGCTGCTCTGCCTTTCGGGAGCGCAGCCACCAGTCGCGCGCGCCCCACAGGACGAGCGCGCCGTAGATGACGTAGACGAATCCGGAGAACGCGAAGCCGTTCGCGAAGTTGAGCGGGACACCGACGGCGTCCACGAGCAGCCAGGCGAACCAGAACTCGACCATGCCGCGCGCCTGGGCGTACATGGCGACGATCGTTCCGACGAAGATGTAGGCGTCCGGCCAGGGGTCCCAGGACAGGGTCGGGAAAGCGGTGAACAGGCCGGCCACAGCGAGAGTGCCGACGGCCGCGGCGCCCGCCAGGATCGCGCGCTCGCGCCAGGTGGCGAACCGTACGGCGATATGGCCGTCCTGCGCCTGCCCCTTGCCGCGGTTCCACTGCCACCAGCCGTAGACGGCGACGGCCATGACGACGATCTGCTTGCCGGCGCTGCCGGAGAGATGGGCCGTGGCGAAGGCCGCGAAGAGGATGACGCCGGACAGGAACTGCACGGGCCAGCTCCAGATCGAGCGCCGCCAACCGAAGGCGAGGGCGGCCAGACCGATCACGTTCCCGATCATGTCCGACCACCTGATGTGCTGGCCGAAAACGGTGAACGCCTCGGAGTTCAGCCAGTTCACCGGTCGGCCCCCTGACCGGCCAGCAGACGCTCGACGTACTTGGCGATGACGTCGACTTCGAGGTTGACCGGGTCACCGGGCTGCTTGACGCCGAGCGTGGTCAGCGCGAGCGTCGTCGGGATGAGGCTCACGGTGAAGCGGTCCGCGCCGGCTTCCACGACGGTGAGGCTGATGCCGTCGACCGTGATGGAACCCTTCTCGACCACGTAGCGGCTCAGCTCCGCCGGGAGCGAGATGGTGATGAGCTCCCAGTTCTCGGAGGGCTTGCGTTCGAGGACCGCGCCCGTGCCGTCGACATGGCCCTGCACGATGTGCCCGCCGAGGCGCGCGCCGACGGCGGTGGGGCGCTCGAGGTTGACGCGGGAGCCGACCGTGAGGGCGCCGAGGCTGGAACGGTTCAGGGTCTCCGCCATTACGTCGGCGGTGAACTCGTCGCCCTCATGCTCCACGACGGTCAGACAGACGCCGTTGACGGCGATGGAATCTCCATGCTGGGCGCCCTCGGTGACGACGGGGCCACGGAGCCGGAAGCGGGAGGAGTCGCCGAGCTTCTCGACGGCGGTGACCTCACCCAGCTCTTCGACGATTCCGGTGAACACTTCCCGGGTCCTCCTGCCTCATTGGGGCACGGACTCCGGGGGCTGCCGATGAACGACAACAGGCACGGGCGAGGACACCGGGGGCGACGCCGGACAGAGCCCGTCCACAGGAACGAGCCGATACGGCGGCGCGCACGAATGCCCGCCCGCCGCGCACTGCCTCCCATCCGGACTTTAACCGTCGGTCCAGGAATTCCACCTGGTCAACCGGCCGCTGGAAGCGACCGGGTCGCGGACTGTAACCGCCGGTTCGGAGTTTCACCGACCCCGGAGTGCGCTGCTTCTGGTACGAGCCCAGTGTGCCACGGCCGATAGTCGGCCATGCGAGTGAATCGCTGTGTGGTGGCTCACAGGTTCGCATGCTGGACATCTGCGCCAGATCCTGCAGGGCCATACCCTCCCGTATCGGCCGCAACTCCCGTCTCGTCCACGGTATTTGACGATTGGTCCATACCCATTGACGCAACTGGTCTAGTCCTCTTAGGGTCTGCTCACCCGGCCCCGCACGCCGTCCCACGAGCGGCCCGGCGGCGGTGACGGAGGCCCTTGCCCCGCCGCCGGGCCTCGACCATCGCGGCCGAGCGGGACGCGCAGCGGCCCGGCTGGGTGCTGTCACATTCCCGGGCGCTCTCCGGTCATACCGGGCGAGGGGCGTTCCACCGGGGAACGCCCGCATCCTGAAGGGCTGAACAGCATGACCACGATCCTGGTGACCGGCGGCACCGGAACCCTAGGCCGACTCGTCGTCGAACGGCTGCGGGCGGACGGGCACGAGGTGCGCGTGCTCGCCCGGCACGCGCAGCCCTACGCCGTCGACCTGATCCAAGGCGGCAGCGGTCTGGACGCGGCGGTCGCGGGCGTGGACACGATCGTGCACTGCGCGAGCAGCCCGCGCGGGGGCGACGAGAAGGCGGCCGCCCATCTGATCGCGGCGGCACGGCGGGCGGGGGTGCGGCATCTGGTCTATATCTCGATCGTCGGGGTGGACACGGTGCCGCTCGCCTACTACCGGGCCAAGCACGCCGTCGAGCAGCGGATCGAGGAGTCGGGCCTGGGCTGGACGGTCCTGCGGACGACCCAGTTCCACGATCTGCTTGTGCAGGTGTTCGAGACGCTGCGCAGGCTGCCCGTGCTGCTGCTCCCGGCAGGGGTGAGCGACCAGCCGATCGCGGTGTCGGAGGTGGCGGACCGGCTGGCGGAACTGGCGGCGCGGGAGCCCGCCGGCCGGGTCGAGGACATGGCTGGTCCCGAGGCGCGGACGTTCCCCGGCCTCGCCCGCGCCTGGCTGCGGGCGACGGGGCGCCGTCGCCCTGTCGTGTCCGTGCCCATCCCGGGAAAGACGGTCCGCGCACTGCGCGCCGGCGGCCATCTCAGCCCCGGGAACGCGGTCGGCAAGGGCACGTTCGAGGAGTACCTGGCGGCTCGGTACGGCAAGCGCTGACCCGCGGGCCGGGGCGGCGACGCGCCCCCGGTCAGCGGCCCTGGGCCCCGAACAGCTCGTCCTGAGCGCCGTCCCGCGCGGTCAGCAGCGCACCGCGCAGTACGGCGCCGCCCCCGAGGCAGCTCGCGCGGACTTCGGTGGCCAGCGGTGACATACGGGCGAGCCGCTCCTGCACACGTGCGGCGAGCGGCTCCCCTCCCGCCTGCCCGACCTCGCCGCCGAGCACCACGCATCCGGGGTCGAGGATCGCGGCGACGGAGGCGGCGCCGATGGCGAGCCGGTCGGCGAGGGCGTCGAGGAATCGGCCGGCCGCCTCCGGCCGTGCTTCTGCCGCCACCGCCGTCCGCACAAGTGCCGCCGCCTGCGGCTCGCCGCCCCGCGTCCGGGCGAACACCCCTTGCTGCCGGGCGAGTTCCGCGATGGCCGCCGCGCCCGCGAGGGAGTGGAAGCCGCCCTCGCAGTCCGTCGCGGAGGGCAGCGCCGCGGTGCCCGGGACCGGCAGGAAGCCGATCTCCCCCGTGCCGCCGGAGGCACCGCGGCGCAGAGCTCCGTCCAGCACCACGGCAGCGCCCGTGCCGTGCCCCAGCCACAGCAGCACAAAGGTGTCGCGGTCGCGGGCGACGCCCTCGCGCTGCTCGGCGCGGGCGGCGAGGTTGGTCTCGTTCTCGACGATCACGCGTGCGGGCAGCCGCTCCTGGAGCGCGGCGGCCAGACGGCGGTGCCACTCGGGAAGCCCGGTGGAGTCACGGAGTTCGCCGGTGGCGGGGTCGATCAGACCGGGCGCCCCGATCCCGACCGTGTGCAGCGCCCGGGCACCGGCCGCCTTGACCGCGTGCTCCACCAGCGCCACGGCACGCTCGACGGCGGAAGCGGTTCCGGTGCCGGCGCCGATGGGCACCGACGCCTCGGCGAGCACCCCGCCGAGCAGGTCCGACACGAGGACGGAGACGCCCCGCGTGCGCACGTCGAGGGCCGCGAGATGGGCGCGGTCGGCCACGATCCCGTACAGCCGCGCGTTCGGCCCGCGCCGCTGCTCGCCCGACTCCCCCACCACCGCGACCAGTCCCGCCGCGGTGAGCCGTTCGACGAGGTCGGCGACGGTGGGCCGGGACAGTCCGGTGAGCTGCTTCAGCCGGCCTGCCGTCAAGGGGCCCTCCTGCTGCATCAGCCGCAGGGCGAGCCGGTCGTTGATGGCCCGGGCGGTGCTCGGGGATGCGGGCATGCCGGGATCCTTCCAGATCGGCGGGAACGCCCGACGGCGGTCCTCGTACCTCCACGCCCCTCTATCTATCAGGAAGGGACCCTGATAGTTTACGCACCGTCGCGGGGCGGGTACGGCACGGAGGGGGCGGAGAATGGGCGGGATGGTCCAGGCGGTCTTCCAGCCGGTCGAGGTGCGGCGCGCCAAGTACGCCGTCGGCGCGGTGTTCGCGGTGCACGGCGCTGTCACCGGCTCCTTCGCGACGCGCGTGCCGTGGATCCAGGACCACGCCTCCCTGGGCGCCGGACAGTTGGGGTTCGCCCTGGCCTTCACGGCCTTCGGCGCGTCCTGCTCCATGCCGCTGGCCGGCCGGATCAGCCATCGTCTCGGCAGCCGCACGGCCCTGCGCGCCCTGATCGCGCTGTGGACGCTCTCCCTGGTCCTGCCGTCCCTCGCGCCCGATCTGTTCACCCTGTGCCTGGCGATGTTCGTCTACGGCGCGAGCGCGGGCATGGCCGATGTCGCGATGAACGCGCTCGGCGTCGAGATCGAACGGCTCCTCGGCAGGTCGGTCATGTCCGGCCTGCACGGCATGTGGAGCGCCGGGGCTCTCACCGGATCGGCGGCGGGCACGCTCGCCGCGCACCTGGGTTCCGACGCCCGGCTGCACCATGCGCTCGCGGCAGTGGCACTCACCCTGCTGGGCGTACTGGCCTGCCGCTGGGTGCTCGATCTCCAGCCCGGCGAGGACGAGAAGCCGCCGCCCCGGTTCGCGCTGCCGCCCAGGTCGGCGCTGCTGATCGGCGCGGTCGGCTTCTGCGCGGTCTTCGCGGAGGGCGCGAGCCTGGACTGGTCGGCGGTCTATCTGCGCGACCGGCTCGGCACCTCGGCGGGTCTCGCGGCGGCGTCCACGACCGGCTTCATGCTCACCATGGCGCTCGCCCGGATCGCGGGGGACTCGGTGGTCAACCGCTTCGGCGCGGTGCGCACCGTCCGCCTCGGCGGCGTCCTCGCCGTCCTCGGCGGACTGCTCGTCGTCGCGGCGGACCGTCCGGCGCCGGCGATGGGCGGGTTCGCGCTGATGGGGCTCGGGATCGCCGTCGTCGTGGGGCGGGGGGGTAACGCGGGGGGGGGCGGCCGCCCCGGGGCCCGCCCCGGCCTGCCGGGGGGGGGGGGCCGGAACACAAACGCCACGCGGGTAGTCGC